>PAJK01000050.1 GCA_002706025.1 Oceanospirillaceae bacterium | reverse complement strand
GACCAATTGCCACAAAAAAACCGGACAAGAGAGCTTATCCGGATTTTCAGTGGCTGCTCACCATACTTCAAGTCTTAAGTGAACAGCATTGGGGCTTGCCCGGGTTTTTTATATCTCCGTGTTGCACGGCTGCTACTTGTTGGTGGCGTCTGATAATGATGACGACATATCGACGCTCACAGAAAATTGACCGCCATTGGCATGTCTTTCCACTGTCAGTTGCCAGTTCAGCCGTTCACAGATCCGTTCAACAATGGTCAGGCCGTAGCCATAATGTTTATCCTGATTATGCTTGCCATTCTCTTTGTTTGGAGAATGATCAGGTAAGTCTGACGTTGGGTTGGTGACGGTCAACCGGGCCTGAGTGCAGGTAACCTCTATCATGCCATTGCTGTAGCTGAGTGCATTGCGCAACAGGTTATTAAGCATAATAAGGACGAAGCTCTGTGGTGCGCATATATACAGTTCGTCAGGGATATTGGTTTTAAAAAGTGACTGGCCGGTGCAGTGCTCAGCTGTTGGCTCTGATAACAGACACGGCGCAGGTTGCAGCTTTGCCGCCTCACCGATTTGTTGATGCAACTGGACAGAGAGGTTTACCCGGTCGTAATGTTGGCTGTCTATATGATCAAGGCCGAGCAGTAAAAATGTATCGGTTAATAAGCGGATATCCTGCGCTGCCTGAGCAATGCGAATGGCGGCCTTATAACCTGGCTGACCATCACTGATACAACGGTTGATGAGGTCGGCAGACCCCTGCAATACCATAAGTGGGGTGCGGATTTCATGGGCGGCAAATCGACTGAATTCCTGTTCGCGGCGGAAATAACCGGCAATCTGACGTTTGCTGTCGCTCAGGGCCTGTTCAATGCGGTAGATTTCCTCATAGGGAGACTCTGCACCAAAATCCGGTTGGTCTGGTGGCATCTGCTGTATTTTTTTTCCAAGCTGCTGCAGTGGCCAGGCAAACTGACGCACCAGATAAGCACCATAGGTAATCATTAATAGCAGCACTGCGGTGCTGGTAATAAGACTGGCAATATGAAGTTTTTCTTCGTAAGGATCGAGATAATCATCGGCGTTATCTTTAAACACGATGTACAGCAGGCCGTTACCGGATGGGTCCTGGCGGATCAGGAAGTGCTTGTCTTCNGGCCCCAGCTGGTGTTCNAAGAAGCCCGGTTTTGTATAGGANCTGAGCCAGGCAGGGATACCNCTGTTGGAACGATAGATATCAAATTCCGCTGGATTAGGGCGATAAGAAAATGACTGTGTTTGCCGGTATTCATTTTCCAGCATATTGGCTTCTGCATCCAGCCAATGGTGCAGGCTGATGATTTCCATGTGTTCCTGNGCGACGTAGGTGGTAGNAAAAAACAGNCTGATGAACAGTATTCCCAGAANNGAGGTATACAGTGTCAGACGTCGGAACAANCGTGGCCGCTGATGCTGTTCAGATTTCAAGGCAGTAACCTTTGCCAGGCAGGGTTTTTAATAAGGGTTTATCCGGGAAACGGCTGAATATCTGGCGAATGGCGTACATATGGCTGCGNAANGCATCGCTGTCCGGTTCTTCATCCTGCCAGACTTCATCAATCATTCGTTGACGACTGACCATTGCTGGGTAGTGCGTCATCAGCAGCTGTACGATGCGGCTCTGTATCGGACTCAGATGTATGTCCTCACCAGCAAGGCTGAGCTGTNCGNTGTTTATATCAAACATCAGAGAGCCAACAGTCAGNTGAGGGGCNGGNGNGATCANGCTGCGCCGGCACACAGCGTGTATGCGCAGCAGTAATTCCTCCATAGCAAAAGGNTTGATCAGGTAATCGTCGCCACCNGNATTAAANGCGGCGGTTTTGTCATCCAGACTGTTTTTAGCGGTAAGAAAAATAATAGGTGTGCGGATATTCATTTCATTGCGCAGGATATTAACGGNGTCGATGCCATTCAGCCGTGGCATCATAATATCCATAATNATGACATCGAAATCATGCNGTTTNACCAGCTCGATGGCCATCTGCCCGTTATAGGCACAATCGACTCCAAAGCCATCCANTTCGAGATANTCAGCCAGGGTCGCCATGATCTGTTGGTTGTCATCGACAATCAGAATACGCATAAAATTATTCGCCGGTTCCGCGCTTCCACACACTGTGACAGGTAAATGGTAAAGCAGGCAGATCTATCCGGTGNAANAAATGACACCTTTGCATCTGCCTGCACTGTNAGGTTCGAGTTATTTTATGGTTAAACGTTCGATTTCGATCTGTACTGGTTTATCGTGATCGACTTCCACCTCTCCCATGATCAATATTNGGGTATTTTCATCAAATGGCTGAGGTGGAAAGTCTTCCTGCTCAAGCTCNACCTGAATTTCATCAGTNCCATCAGAAAATACATAGGTTTCGTAGCTTAGTTTTTTCACCAGATATCCGCTCAGAGTCACCGGCTGATCGTCAACTGGGTTGGCCAGAATCTGAGCCAGAGTGTGATCGCCTTCAGCNGTNGGGCCNGTGTATTCAGCATGCACNGNCATGGATAACGCNGCNACTGGCAGCAGGGCAGAAAANGCCANTAANTGGGATTTCANNATTTGCATAGTATGTNCTCCGTTTAANTNCCGNAGAAATAACACCATAACGGGCGTGAAGAAAACGTGAAGACCTGGATGACNGCTTCGTTTATTTGTTAANGCCCGGCGTTNTTATCTTTGGGAAAAGTTTTACCAGAGGTTCCTCGCCNGNAAAGTCGGGCACAACCCAGATCTGTTCAAACGGGTGGGGTGGAAGGTTGAGATGAGGCAGCAGCTGACAGAANTCCTGCCGTTGCCATAANGGGCTGGCGTTACGGATGACCAGCCAGCAGCGCCGTGAGTTGTAGTGCTTGCGGGCTTTGCTTGTCAGTATGCGGCTNAGCGACTGTTTCAGNCGCTGTTGCCAGTCCATGCNTGCCAGGTCGTGCAGGTAGGCCCAGAGGTGCTCGCTGCCGTGATAGTGNTCATGCTCTCTGCTGCCGGCAGCATCACCCGAGGCAATGCGGGCTTCCNGTTCGCTNGCGTATAAATGCGCAATTTCCAGATCCAGTTTCTGCCCCTGTAAATANCAGGAAATATCAGGCTTGGCCGGATCATTGTGCCAGATATGGCGGATACTCTGATGGAACTGATGTTCATAAGCACGCATAAACAGACGCGCTGCTTCATGCTCNAGGCGGCGCTTCTCGCTTTCNGACGCACTGAGGCGGCGTCCGCTGTGGTCGTGATGAATATCTGAAGTCACTGGCGTTGCCTTGTTGNCCGGATGTTCGCAGTACCTGACAGGGTTTCAGGTTTAGGGTTTCGGGATTCGGGTTTTTGCTTAGCAAGTGANCAGATTACACTGTTTCTGCAAAGTTTTGTTGTTCTTATCAACAGGGTGCCATATCGTCGCACTCTGTTGCCATTTTNGGTCCTGTNTATGTGATGTGNCCCTTTCTTTGTGGCCNTTGCCGGCGCTTCGGGAACNTTCCCGCCTGCTGAATCTCAACCTGCTGTACGGTTTGCTCTGATGCCTGAAATTACCCCTGAACTGCTCCTGATGTTATTTGCTGTGGCTGGCGTCGCNGGCTTTGTGGATGCNGTCGCCGGTGGCGGTGGTCTGTTAACGATTCCGGCAATGCTGGCGGCAGGNGTTCCNCCGGTACAGACAGTGGCCACCAANAAGCTGCAGGGCAGTTTCGGCAGNTTTACTGCGATGCGCTATTTTGTCCGCCGGGGATTGATCAGGCCCCGGCTTGAGNTCCCGGCAATCNTCGTNTGTNTGCTGGCGGCAGCGGCGGGTGCTGTNGCGATTCAGTGGTTTAATGCCGACCTTCTGGTGCAGNTNATTCCGTTTGCTCTGATCGGTATCGCACTTTANCTGCTGNTGGCGAAGAANGTCGGTCGCCAGGCGACTAAGGCGCGCCTNAGTAAAACTCAGTTTGGTGGCAGNCTGCTGCCCTCAGTNGCCTTCTATGACGGCTTCTTCGGTCCCGGAACCGGCACNTTCTTTACCGTTGGCTATTGCCAGTTGCGTGGNATGAACATGCTNGATGCGACAGCACACGCCAAACTGATGAANTTCACCACCAACATCGTCTCGCTGGCGGTGTTTGTGTTCTCCGGCCAGATCGTCTGGACCGTAGGTATCTGTATGGCTGCGGGACAGGTGATTGGTGCCCGTCTGGGNGCAGCCTCGGCCATGCGCCACGGCGTTGGCCTGATCCGTATNATGACCATTGGCGTNTGTATCGCCATCAGCCTCAAACTNNTGCTGTCNGACTGATCTNACTGACTNATGTCGTAAGCTTCGCTGAAGCGGGCCAGAGCCCGGGCATTTCCTGATTCTTCGTCTANTCTGANCTGTANACGTGTCTGCNTTTATNGCAGGTTGGAATTGAGGTGACCGGATGTCCGANGAAGTCTTTNCCTTTGCGGCGGAAAGCGNTCNGCANGGTTCAGANAATGGTAATGGCTGGAANATNCTGTCNGTAGAGGATGATGCAACGTATCAGGCCTCTCTGCTGCATAATCTGCGTGGCATAACGGTCGACGACAGNCCGGTCAACGTTCTTACCGCNTCTTCTGCTGCGATGGCGGCCAGCGTTCTGTCTGAACACCCTGATATTGCTCTGGTACTGGTCGATGTGGTGATGGAAGAGGACGATGCCGGCCTGACGNTGGTGCGTTCTATCCGNGANGTNCTTGGNAACTCNGCCATGCGTGTGATTCTGCTTACCGGACAACCCGGTATGGCNCCACGCAAAGAAGTGATGGAACAGTACGATATCNATGAATACTGGAACAAATCCGANCTGACCCGGGAAAAACTNCATTCTGTAGTGCGCAGTAACCTGCGTACCTGGCAGTATATGGACAACCTGANTCANGCCAGGAAAGGCCTGCAGGTAATCATTGATGCTTCCCGCAACCTCTACAGTAAACAGGATTTAGNGGGATTTGCTGAAGCGGTACTGAGTTCNATCGGCAAAGTNATTGATGCTGAAGGCGGCGGTATCGTCTGTAGCAGCAGCAGCTTCGGTGCNGATCAATTTGAGGTTATTGCCGGCAGTGGCAGATTCAGNNAGCTGAACGGNAAAACACTGACGNCAGANCNTCTGGCGAAATATCATGCAACTCTGCAACAGGCAAAANNCAGNAAAGAGCATCAGTTTGAGGCNGAGTANACTGTCCTCTATTTCGAAACCGCACACATCGATGGTTACCAATATCTGGTCGTCGTCGATGGNCAGGTAAAACCCAGCGAACATCAGATTTATATGCTGCAGGTNTTCAGCGAAAATATCCGCACAGGATTTGCCAACGTAGCACTGATTAACCGTGTTTCTATGGTGGCTTACTTTGATGAATATCTGGGTGTATTCAACCGCAANGGATTANTGCGGGAAATCGGTTCCATGAGTTTACCGGAACGNCAGCNTTCTGTACTTATGCTGGTTTCGATACGACGCTANCCGGATATGATGATCGCNTTTGGNGAAAGNTANTGCCGCAATCTGTTGATGCGGTTTANGGAAGNTCTCAATGATGTCATCCCGGATTACACCTGCTTTGCNGTNGTCAGNTCAGGTGTTTTTGGCATCGTATTGGATAAAACTCTGGTGCCGGAGCCCGGCGTTATGGAAATGGCGGCNGAGCGNACCCTGAGTATTGCCGATATTGAGCATCATCTGNTGCTNAGTTTTTGTCGGGCNGATCTGTCAATGATGGCGGAATTNCCNGCGCAGGAAATACTGCAACTGGCAGAAGCCTCTCTGGTTTATGCCAACGAAAAGAACATCAGCTACACCGAATATAAAGACGANTATCGTATTCAGATCCGTGACCGGACACTATTGCTGCAGAAAGTGCAGCAGGCNTTGCTGAACCNNAGTCTGACGATCATGCTGCAGCCCAAAGTGGATATGCTNANCAATGAGGTNGTNGGCTTTGANTCGCTGGTGCGTATCTTTGATGAANACGGNGTGATGATNCCNCCNCTGGACTTTATTCCANTGGCCGAGGCATCCGGGCTGATNACNCTGATTGATCAGCAGGTATTGGGNATGAGNCTGGAAGCTATTCAGNCACTGNNCAGCCATGGCTATGCANTGCCGGTTTCGTTTAATGCCTCGGCCAAAGATCTNTTCAACCGNNACTATTCCAAAGCTATCTTTTCTGTTGTTNCCANTAANNTGGTTGNGCCTGAGCTGCTGGATATTGAGATTACCGAGTCGGAAATGATTGCCGATTTCGANAAGTTNGACGTATTGCTTAAGCAGTTTATTGCTTTGGGGATGGGNGTCAGTATTGATGATTTCGGTACCGGATATTCATCTCTGTCACGCATTACNAATCTGTCTGCCACAACACTGAAAATTGATAAATCCTTTGTTCAGGNNCTTGGTGNNTCGGAAAGTGCGCTGCANGTGGTNCAGATGATATGCCGTATCGGNGANCGTTTTGGCTACAAAATNGTNGCGGAAGGCGTNGAAACGGAACAGCANCGTGACATTCTTTTAAANGCGGGATGNCGGGTGGCTCAGGGGTATTTATACGCTCGTCCTATGCCATTGGANCAGGTTNTGGAGTGGTTNCNNAANCAGCATGAAACAGCTGAATAATANAGATTTCGGACTTTTNTTTGATNCTGATTCAGGAATAAGGCGTCGTGCCCGNTTCTTTTCGGNATTAATTGTCATTGTTGCNGTTNTGTCNGCAGNNGGGGTGTGCTACACCCTTAAAAACCGTGAGCTGCAACAAATAAATCTGCAACAGGAAATACAGATATTTCAGGTCNCTGACCGGATTAATCGTGAGCTCGGGGATATCACCCGCGCAATNCGGCTGATAAAACATGACAATTACGTNCAGCAGGCACTGAATAATTCGCAGCAGGTTAAACGTACCTTGCTGGCAGACAGGTTTGCTGATTTCAGTCAGGGGCTGGGTAATATTATGCAGGTCCGCTGGCTGGATNNCAGNGGAATGGAAATCGTNCGGGTGGATTACGATTATCGCTCTGGGCAGTCTTCGGTGATTGCTGAACAGGGTTTGCAGGATAAATCCCAACGNTATTATTTTACTCAGGGNATATCGGTTGCACCGGGCAGTGTNTATTTGTCNGACGTTGATCTTAACGTTGAATTCGGNANGGTGGTNAAGCCACATCAGCCAACTGTCAGAGCGACGCTAAGAACCACAGAAGAAGACGGTCTGCANGATGGTCTGTTGATCATTAATTANGATCTGCGGCCATTATTTGCAGCGATACGCCAGAATACAGNNNGCGCCGCTGANACAGAAATTCTGGATTCGCAGTCNTATTGGTTGTTGCATCCNGACNCNNNGCNGGAGTGGGGGCGTGATCTNGGTAATTCAGATCGGCGGATGAATAAAGAAGCCCCACAGCTTTGGGATCAACTGCTGGNCGGGCCGGTCAGTGGACTTGAGTATAAAGGCAGGCTGATCAGNGCNCATCAGCTGATTCTGAACGAGATGAATTCCGCTCAGCGNGCNCTTCTGATTCTTATGGCAGCGACGTCTGCGGAAACNTTAACGGGTGTTTTTCTNCAGGCTTTGTGGCCATCCATTATTTTATTTCTGCTGATATGCGTGGTTGGTTTTTATCTGCTTATTCATGAGCTTCATCATCAGAAAGTCCGTCTGCANTTGATGGAGCANATCCGCAGCGAAAAAAATGAACTGGAAAGCACCTGTANNCAGCTGGAAACCAGTCTGAAAGAACAGCAGCTGCTGCAGGATGANCTNGTGGAAACGCGCAAATTGTCTGCGCTGGGCATGATGGTGGCGGGTGTCGCTCATGAACTGAATACACCCATNGGCGGTGCGGTAATGATGGCCTCTGGTTTAGCCGATGCCTGTCGTGATCTGAANCAGGCGACGGAAACCGGGCTTACCAAATCCAGGCTGGAGTTTTACCTGCGNGATACNGAAGAAGGTCTGGTATTACTGACCAGTAACCTGCGTCAGGCCAAAGCCAGAATNGACGGNTTNAAACGNCTGGCGATTGACCGTTTCAGCGAAGAGNNGGTGGANTTTACNTTTGAACAGGTGGTTGAAGATCTGGTTGCCTCCATGCGCCAGATCCTGAANGATGGTAANGCGACACTGGACATNNCANTGCACTCNGACANCGGATTTCCNATGTANGGNTATCCCGGNGTGGTNTCTCAGANNTTNCANAATCTGATNATGAATTCNCTGAAACATGCNTTCGNNNANAANGGNGGGAAAATCAGTATTANAGCNCAGTGTCANGATGGNGTGACNTTNCGTATTCACTNNGCAGACAACGGCAAAGGTGTCAGTGACAGTGTTAAAGAAACCTTNTTTGANCCNTTCGTAACGACAGGNCGNGGCAANGGNTCATCNGGNTTGGGCTTNCATCTGGTGCAGCANTGGGTNACNCGGNTGTTGGGTGGCAGNATCCGGATANCTNCNCGACANNANATGGAATATCCGGGGCTGGNGTTTGATATTGAAATACCCTTNNGGGTANCTGAGNANTANTNNGNNTACNGANCTGCGTCTGNNNTANCGCNTAANCAANGATGCNGTAANNGANNTTACAGCATCCNGTCTTCTGGCTNTGCNGNCTGCGAATTAAACGCGGCGGACTTTAATTGCCTTACCTTTGATTTTGCTTTTCTGCAGATGTGCCAGTGCTTCGCGGGCAACCGGACGTTTTACTGCGACATAAGCAACAAAATCCAGAACATCNATTTTGCCGACNTCTGATCCNGGAATNCCNCCGTTGGATGTCAGCGCTCCCAGAATATCGCCAGGGCGCAGTTTGTTTTTACGGCCACCGGCAATGCACAGGCTGACAAACTGCGGGCGGCTGACGTCTTCNGCCACGNACGACAGCTCNGACTGATCCATGATGTCCGCTTTCATNTGCTGTTGATCTGTGATGGCATCCTGTTTGTACTGTTCTTTTTCCGTGGTCAGACTGATCGCCAGACCNTCTTTGCCAGCACGTCCGGTACGGCCAATACGGTGTACGTACACTTCCGGGTCACGGGGCAGNTCATAGTTAATNACTGCAGGTAAATCATCGACGTCCAGACCGCGTGCAGCGACNTCGGTTGCCACCAGAAAATTCGATGCNCCCTGACGGAACTGAATATACACCTGNTCGCGGTCACGCTGTTCCAGATCACCGTGCAGACCNCGGGCAATATAACCGGCTTCTTTCAGAATCTGCGCAACCTCATTCACTGATTGCTTGGTATTACAGAACACCACGCCCTGATGGATATCAAAGTGATGAATGGCACGCAGCATCGCTTCCGGTTTGTCNGAGCGTGAACACATGATCCATTGCTGTTGAATGCTGTTGGCGGAGTGAACCGCTTCAACGCGGATTTCCTGCGGGTTATTCTGCAGCGCNCGACTCAGCTGACCGATGTTGTCCGGATAAGTGGCCGAAAACAGCAGTGTCTGGCGGTTCTCCGGTGTGTGTCCGGCAATATGGTGAATATCGTCACTGAAACCCATNTCCAGCATACGGTCGGCTTCATCCAGTACCAGTGTCTGCAGCTGAGAAATATCCAGCGTCTTTTTNCGNAGGTGGTCTTTNATGCGCCCCGGGGTGCCGACGATGACATGGGCGCCGTGTTCCAGTGAGCCGATNTGCGGGCCAATGGAAACACCNCCNGACAGCACCACGATTTTAATGTTGGCCTGAAAACGTGCCAGCTTGCGCAGTTNGGTGGCNACCTGAGTCGCGAGTTCCCGCGTTGGGCACAGCACCATANCCTGNACACCAAAAAAGCGCGGGTTCAGCTTCTGCAGCAGAGGAATACCNAAGGCTGCGGTTTTACCGCTGCCGGTTTTCGCCTGAGCGAGAATATCGTTGCCGGCCATGGCCGCAGGCAGCGTCTGCTGCTGCACCGGGGTCATGTTNCTGAANCCCATATCCTGCAGGTTTTTCAGCTGATCCTGACTGATGGCGGCGATGGANGAAAAGGCGGAATCAGTCATGGCTGCGGCTCTCTTTGCGGACCAGCATCATGCCGGTTTCAATATGGTCGGTGTACGGGAACTGATCGAACAGGGCAAAGCGTTCGATGCGGTGCGTTTCNCACAGGGTAGTTAAATTATCGTGCAGGGTATTNGGGTTGCAGGAAATATAAATAATATTGTCATAGCCCTGAGCCTGTTTAACGGATTCGTCATCCAGTCCGGCACGTGGCGGATCAACCAGTACAGTACGGAAATCGTAGCTGCTGAGATCGACGCCATCGAGGCGNCTGAACTGACGTTCGCCACGNAGGGCCTGAACAAATTCTTCACTGGATAGCCGCGCAATGATCAGNTTATCCAGCTGGTTATCACGGATATTAATCTGTGCGGCATTGACCGATGTTTTGGATATTTCAGTGGCCAGTACGCGNTTNAAGCGATCGGCCAGGGCGACGGAGAAATTGCCGTTACCACAATACAGTTCCAGCAGATCNGCCTTGCCCTGNGTGTCNGCTACNTAATCCGCTGCCGAGCGCGCCCAGCTCAGCATCTGTTGGTTCATNTCACCATTGGGCTGNGTGAAGCCACCTTCAATCTGACGGTAGTGATAGCCTTTGCCATCCACCTGCAGNGTTTCGTTNACCCAGTCACGTTCCAGNNCAATTTTTTGTTTNCGTGAGCGGCCAATAATNGGGAANCCCAGACGNNGCTGCAGNGCTTCGGCTTTNGCCTGCCAGTCTTCATCCANACGCTTGTGATAAATCAGGGTNATCAGAGCATCGCCACNTAACGTCGTCAGAAACTCAACCTGAAACAGGCGACGGCGCAGTACGTCGTCGGGCTGAATTTCATCCAGCAGCTGTTGCATCAGGCGATTGATCAGCGTCGAGGCAATGGGGAAGTCTTTGACTTCATACACGGTGCTTTTATCGCCCGGTGCAAACATCGCATAGAAACAACGGTCGCCCTGATGCCAGAGGCGGAATTCAGCCCGCAGACGGAAATGCTGTGGCTGNCTGGCGTGAACCTGCAGCTCTGGCGGACTGAATTCAGCAAACAGCTCGNTCAGGCGCTGAGATTTCTCTGCCAGCAGGTCAGCATAGGCTTCNGGCTCCACGGCATGGCGGTAGATCNCAGGCGCGCTGTTCTGAGGCTGAGCTGGCGCTGCAGTCCTGATCTGGTCGGTCTGGTCCGTTTGAGGCGTGGTTGGGGCTGAATCCTGGGGCATTAACGCACCTGTGCTGATGTTTGCTGATTTTAAATGAGGTTGCTGATGNTTGCAGAAGTATGCGGCTCTGTCTCAGTATGCGCTGATCACAGAAGGGCGGCCATTATACGGAATGCCCGCACGGATGCACGCGGCGCAGCCAATAGTCAGCTGCTGCACGCGCCATTACCCGCAAAAATCAAAGGGGGTTGGAGCGCCGGCTTTTCGGTAGGATAGGCAGTAACTCTCACAGGATGGAAGGAAATAACCATGAAAGCACTTTTACTGGCTGCACTGACGCTCTGCAGTATGACGGTAAGTATGGCGGTTTCGGCACTGCCGACACAGGAATCTGTGGTGTACAANGTTGATGGTAAAGCTTATGAAGGNGCCTGGTATCAGGTGGCTCCGGGCCGTCCNACGGTACTTCTGGTGCATGACTGGGANGGATTGACCGACTATGAGATCCAGCGCGCGCTGATGCTGAATAAGCTGGGTTACAACGTGTTTGCCGTGGATCTGTTTGGTCAGGGTATCCGCCCGGANAAGGTAGAAGACCGCCGTCAGCANACAGGTGCTCTGTACAAAGACCGCGACAAACTGCGTCGTCTGATGCAGGCCGGGCTGNATCAGGCCATTGCCAGCGGNGCTGATGGGGCNAATGTGGTGGTGATGGGCTATTGCTTCGGCGGTGCAGCGGTGCTGGAAGCGGCCCGGGCGGGAATGAATGCCCGTGGCTTTGCGACCTTCCATGGCGGTCTGCAAACCCCGGAAGGTCAGGACTACAGTAAAGTGACGGCACCCTTGCTGATTATGCATGGCACGGCCGATACCGCGATTACCATGGCGGACTTTGCTGATCTGGCGGTACGGGCAGAAAAAGACGGTGTGCGCCATGAGATGATTACTTATGGCGGAGCGCCTCATGCATTTACGGTATTTGGCAGTGACCGCTATCATAAAGAAGCGGACGTAAAATCCTGGGCGCGTTTTGAGCACTTCCTGCAGATAACGACTTCACTGTAAGAAGTGCTGCTCAGGTAGCGGTATATTTGATTTTTACACTAAGCAATGAACAGGCAGCGGAAAACAGCAGATGAGTGACGTACTGGAAGAACTACTGGATTTATTGGCGCTGGAGGCGATCGGTGTAAACCGTTTTCGTGGGCGCAGTCAGGATCTGGGCTTTCGTCAGCTGTTTGGTGGTCAGGTGTTGGGGCAAAGCCTGTCGGCAGCAATTCAGACCTTGTCTGATGAAAACTGGCTGCCACATTCGCTGCATGCGTATTTTCTGCGCCCGGGGACGGTGCAGGACAGCGTTGAATTTGAAGTTGATATCGTCCGCGATGGCCGTTCTTTCTGTACCCGGCGCGTCAGTGCCAGTCAGAAAGGCAAAGCCATCCTGACCATGATGTGTTCCTTTCAGCGTCCGGAACAGGGCTTTGAACATATGGACCCGATGCCTGACGTGCAGGGGCCTGAAGGTATCGCCTCGCAGCTGGATCTGGCGCGTAAATACCGTGACTACTTTCCGGAACGTGTGCGGGATATTTATACCGCTGATAAACCGATTGAAATGCGGGTAATTGATCCGGTGAATATGTTTGCACCGAAAGTTACCGAGCCAACCAAATACGTGTGGATGAAAGCCGACGCGAAAATGCCGGATAATCCGGATCAGCATCTCACCATGCTGACTTACTCAACGGACTTCAATCTGATCACAACGGCATTGCATCCCCACGCGGTGTCTGTCGGGCAAAAGGATATGCAGGTAGCCAGTCTGGATCATTCGCTGTGGTTTCATCGTCCTTTCCGCATGGATGAATGGCTGCTGTACGTCGTCGACAGCCCCAATGCCTCGGGTGGCCGTGGATTGTGCCGCGGCAAAATTTACAACCAGCAGGGGGATCTGGTCGCGTCAGTTGCACAGGAAGGACTGATCCGTAAGCGTCCGGATTTAAGCTGAGCCCAGCGAAGATTTGTCGTTAAATAAAAATCCCGCAGGAATAATAAAAAATGATACAACTGCTGCGTAATATGCTGCTATTTGTCCGCCGGCCATGGCGCCAGCGTCAACCGGCACTGGGTATATTTCATTGCCGCCTGCGGGTGATGCCCTGGGATTGTGACCTTAATCTGCATCTGACCAATACCCGTTATCCTGCCTGGCTGGATATCGCCCGAACCGACTTCTTTCTGCGGATTGGCAGTATGCCGCTGTTCGTCCGTTATGGCTGGCGTTCGGTGCTGGCCAGTCAGACCCTGACCTTTATCCGTGAAATTAAACCGTTTGCTGTGGTTGATATCGAAAGCCGGATACTGCACTGGGATAAAAAATATTTTTATATGGAGCATCGCTTTCTGGTGGGCGGAGTATTGCACGCCAATTGCCTTGCCCGAATAGCGGTGCTGAAAGGTGGTCGCCTGCGTTCGCTGGGATCAATGCTGCAGGCAGCCGCGCGCTACCATCAGGATGAGTCCCTTGCTGCGTCTTTCAATGAAGAAATGTCGGCAGATGTTCCGCCAGAGGTTATGGCAAAAATTGCCCTGTTAGGCGCGAAGAAAAATGCTGAAGAAAAACGATCAGCAGAAAACCAGTCAGTGGAAAATTAGCCCCCGGCGGACTGAAAAAAAACGCCATTACTGCGGGCAACAGCTACAGCAGAAAATCCTTAATTTTAATGCCGAAACGGCCTGGATCTACCGCCTTAACGATTTCATCCTGAACGCTGGGGCGTGACAGGTCGATGGTTTCGACCGGCATATATTGATTCATTTTGCTGTTATAAATGACCTTAATTACCGGCATGCGCTGATCTTTTTCAGAGCCATCAATCACCACGCCAAGGCGCTGGCTTTTCAATTCCACCAGAGAGCCGACCGGGAAAATTCCCATGGTGCGGATAAAGCGGTGAACCAGCTCGTTATCCAGGTGGGTGCCGCTCCACTCCAGCAGTTTTTTCAGTGCCGAAGTCGGTGGCAGGGCTTTGTGGTAAACCCGGTCAGAGGTGATCGCATCGTAGACATCGGCGATGGCACACATCTTACCTTCACGGCATAAATCGCAGTCGTGTAATCCGTCGGGGTAACCCGAACCATCAATACGCTCGTGATGCTGCGCAGCGACATTAATCGTCATCTGACTGATACCCGGGGATTTCTTCAGCAGTTCACGGCTGAATACGACGTGGCTTTTCATCACCTTAAATTCGTCGTCAGTCAGTTTTCCGGGCTTGTGCAGAATAGTATCCGGAATCATTACCTTGCCAATATCGTGCAGCATGGCGCCGACAATGGCGTCCTGCATAATGCTGCGTTCAATACCCATGCTTTTGGCGAAAACACCCATGAGCACGGCCAGATTAATGGAATGCTCTAACAGGTAATTATCTTTGTCACGGATGCGGCCAAGGCAGGCGAGGGCGTTATGGTTGCGCAGCACTGAGTCGACCATGCCGTCGGCGATCTGATCGAAGGCTTCGATGTCGATGGATTTTCCCAGCTTCACATCGTGCAGCACATTACTGACCATATTCTGCGCCTGAGAGTGGAGCTTCTGGGCGCGCTGCAATTCTTCTGCGACCGTCACTCTGGCGTTGTTCTCCGCCCGTTGCTCTGCTGCGCGGTTCAGTGCTTTCTGGTTGTGCTGATCCGCTTCCTGTTGGCTGAGGCCGTCTGCGTCCGCACCATCGCCCCGGGCGGTATCAATATAAACGTCTGTAATGCCCCGGCGACGGATTTCTTTAATGGTGGCTTCGTCGGGAACGCGTCCCTCTTTACTTAAATTGTGATGGGGAATCCAGTCACAGTTAAGGTCAGAGATGTACATGCCAGGGCGCAGCAGGTCGACAGAGATCTTTTTAATCATGAATGCCGGTAATGACTGATAAACAACTATTGCTTTGAGTATAGCCCGGCTGCGCAGGTGGGAAGGTTTTCAGGCAGTAAAGTCCACTTATAAGCGGAGTCTTTTGTATTAATGTCTTATTTGTCAGTTGTTGCTTCGGTTGTGCTT
Source organism: Oceanospirillaceae bacterium (assembly GCA_002706025.1). Taxonomy (GTDB): domain Bacteria; phylum Pseudomonadota; class Gammaproteobacteria; order Pseudomonadales; family Oceanobacteraceae; genus Venatoribacter. Next base: position 21,630 of record PAJK01000050.1, on the reverse strand, counting down.
TCAGGCTTTTGTGAGGTAACGGAATGGGCTGCGGAGTCAGCATCGCCGGCGGAAAGGGGCTGGGCGTCTGAGATATCGTCGGCTGTCTTCGCCAGTAAATCTGCCGCTGCAGAAAAATCGAAGCCGACCTCATCGCTCATTTCATCCGGGTCCGGGCGGATGCCGCAGCTGCTGCCTTTAACCGGCATCAGGCCAGATGTACCTCTGTTTGCGCCCGGAACTTTGCTCATGTTTATTCTCCGTCTGATACCTTCACGGGTTTACCGTGGCTATCGCTCAGTGAAGCAGAAAACTGCAGCGGCGACATCATCAGCATCGGGTTTATGCGTGCATTGTTGAGGCTTACCGTCCAGTGCAGGTGCGGGCCGGTAGCCCGTCCGGTGGAGCCCACGACGCCCAGACGATCTCCGGCGTTGATGGTTTCACCTTCCTTCACTTCGATGGCGTCCATATGGCAGAACATGCTGATCAGCCCCTGGCCGTGGTCGATAAAAACGCTGTTGCCGTTAAAAAAGAAGTCGCCGGTTAAGACGACTTTACCATCCGCCGGCGCCAGAATCGGAGTGCCGCGCGGTGCGGCGATATCCAGACCACTGTGTGGGTTACGCTGTTCACCATTAAAGAAACGTTTCAGACCAAAAGCGCTCGACAGCGGCCCTTTGGCGGGCCAGGCCATCGGATGCCAGGGCTGAGCGGGTGTGAAGCTTTTATAGACTCTGCCCATCTCGGCAAACTCGCCATAAATCCGGTCCAGTTGCTTCTGATCCGGATTAACGTGTTTTTTCTGTACCGTCAGATGCTGCTCCGGATATGCTTTGTCGCGCACTGCAAAGGTCACGGTTTTATTATCAATCTGAATGCTGGCGTTACCCACGGGCTGTTTCAGCGGAATACCGACGATGGCCTGCCAGGGCTTTTGTTGGTCCGGACGGATCACCATCACCGGCTGGCCATCGAACGTCACTTTGGGCGGCTGCAGTCCGTAGCCGGCACTGACGACGGCTACGCCACCGGGAACCAGATGCGCAATGGGCAGCTCATCACTGCTGCTGATCTGTGCGGTGGCAATGCTGCCGGCGCTGAACAGTGACAGGAAAAAGGTTACAACGCCCTGTATGGCTTCCATCATGCGGATACTGACTCCCGTTACGATTTGTTGTCTGCTGCTGAGTGCGATGCGTCTGATTCCGGCATGCCAAAGGGCTCGTTGCCTGTCTGCAATACTTCGGATTCTACCCAGCCATGTTGCAGGCGACTGCGGATGCGGTCACCGGCACTGAGCTGATCTGCGTGTTGAATGACGCTCTGATTAACATCTGTGGTTATAGAGTACCCGCGACTGAGAACGTTCAGTGGACTGAGCCCCTGCAGCAGACGCGCCTGGGAGCCCAGTTGCTGGCTGGCCTTCTGCAGTTGCTGACGCATGCTGGCGGTGATCTGTTTTTCCAGCAGCTGCAATACCTGACGTTGTTCTTTCAGACGGCGCTCCGGATGCTGATTGGCCAGATTCCGCTGCAGGTTCTGCAGCCGTTCCTGCCGGCTTCTGTTCTGCACCTGAAAAGCCCGCTTCAGGCGCAGCTCCAGCTGATCGGTTTGCTGAGCCAGCTGTTGCAGGGCGCGCTCTGGACCGCGCACCCGCACACTCAGGTTGTTAATCATCTGCCGGCGCTGTTGTTGTGTGCGGCGAAAGCCCTGCAATAAACGCTGGCGCAACTGAGTCAGGTACTGCACCTGCTGACTCTGATCCGGGCTGAGCAGTTCGGCCGCCGCAGAGGGTGTCGGTGCGCGTGCNTCGGCAACGAAATCGGCAATGGTGAAGTCAACTTCATGGCCCACAGCGCTGACNACNGGAATNGCTGAGGCAAAAATAGCCTGGGCNACCGCTTCTTCATTAAANCACCAGAGATCCTCCAGCGAGCCACCACCGCGACCGACGATCAGTNCATCNACGCGGTTATCGCGGTTAGCGCGTTCAATGGCAGCNACGATCTGGGCGGTNGCTTCTTTGCCCTGTACCGCGGTTGGGTAAAGATCAATCTCAATGGCAGGGCAACGCCGTNTGAATACGGTGAGAATATCGTGAATCGCCGCCCCGGTCGGGGAGGTGATAACGCCCACACGCTGCGCGGTTGGCAACGGCTTTTTGTATTCTTCGTTGAACCAGCCGGCGGCGGCCAGGCGTTCTTTCAGTTGTTGAAAGGCTAACAGCAGGGCACCTTCACCGGCAGGCTTCATGGCATCGACAATCAGCTGATAGTCACCGCGGTTCTCGTACAGGCTGACCTTGCCACGCAGCTCCACTTTATCGCCTTCTTTGGGCTGAAATTTGAGCAATGCCGTGCGTGAGCGGAACATAGCGCAGCGCACCTGAGCGCGGTCATCTTTCAGGGTGAAATACCAGTGACCGGAAGAGGGCCGTGACAGGCTGGAGATTTCGCCTTCCACACGAATGCTGGCGAAAGAGATTTCAAGCAGTTGCTTGGCCCGCTGGTTGAGCTGGCTGACGGTAAAAATATCGGAATTCTGCACGGTAGTCAGGAATATAAACACAAGTGAGACAACAGGGTGCCATGGTCAGTGATTATTGGCCAGAGTTGAATGATTGGCGGCCTGTGTCGTTGGCTTAATCCGCATCGTTTAAGCCTGAAATATTCAGCAGGCAGGCCAGGGTGTCAGAAGTGGCGGATAAATGTACAGCCAGTAAAAATAATTCAGCAGATTGATCAGAATATGAGCGCTGGTTCAGTTTGTATTCATGCTGGTCTGGGATACTGGCCTCTCAGTTAGGTAAGAATGCGTAGCTGAACTCTCAGATAAATCCAAAAATTCATGCCAGAAAAGCGGGATTACGCTTGATTTAACTCATGTTTTTCCGGCAAAGATTACAGTCTTGCGGGAATCGTCACAGACGGAATGAGAAAAACGAATAAGGTTGTTCTGTGGAATAGACAGTCGCCTCAGGACACGATAGTGTAACGGCTTCGGCATGAGCTGATATTGAAAAACAAGTAGCTACATAAGGAATAGTCAATGAAAAAAATTATTGCGGGTGCAATTCTGGTNTCTTCTTCTGCACTGAGCTTTGCAGGTAACGATCTGGCTGGTTGTGGTCTGGGTACTGCAGTTATTTTCCCGGATGCAAATGAGTGGCATGAACACGTTCTGGCCGCNACCACCAACGGTACTTCCGGTAACCAGACTTTTGGTATGACCTCCGGTACTCTGGGTTGTGAAGGTGCCAACGGTCCTCTGGCCGGCGCTCAGAAATTTATGGATGACAACATGGATCAACTGGCTGCTGACTCCGCTCGTGGCGAAGGCGAAACTCTGGCCGCTCTGGCTGAAGTGATCGGTATCGACGCTCAGGATTCTGCTGCTTTCAACGCTACTATGCAGTCTAACTTCGACAGCATGTTCAGCGCTGAAGCAACTTCTGCTTCTGCATACGAAGCTATGAAGTCTGCTATGGCTTCCGACGCTTCTCTGAAAAAATACCTGGGTTAATTCTCCCCGGTAATCCGGCTGTAACAGGCCGGATGTATTACACANAAGCGGTATGCGGCTGACCCTTAGTTCGCCGCTTAACCAAAGTTGTGTAAAACAGCGTGGTGTTCGACAGTGTTGTGTTCAACAGTGCTGAATCGACGCTGTTAAAAAGAAGCAGGAATGTAAAAAGAAGAGCGCGCCTCCAGGCGCGCTTTTTTTTGATCGCAGAAATGGTACGAGCCTCAGAAAAGGTTCTCGCCGCCAATTAAAAAAAGGAGAGTTGTTCGATGCGCTGGTCAGGGATACTGGGGCTGTTGGGTGTTCTGTCGTTAAACGTTGGTCAGAGTTATGCCGCGCAGACTGATCAGACGGCGGAGCAAAAGGTATTTGAAACCACCATGCAGGGCGTTACTCAGGATGAACTGAGTGCTCTTGCTGCAAAGAAACAATGGGCGGATCTGCTTCACTATCGCCGCCATCCGTTCACTTTCCGTTATATGAGTCAGAATGACAGTGAAGAATTCTTTCTCGCTGCCAATGGTAAATACGATCTGCAGGCCGAATTGACTGCCGATGTTCAGGCGTTCCTGCAAACCGCTCAGGCGGCGGACCAATCTGCGCAGTGTCGTTTCCCGGCACGCTATCAATGGATAAAAAAACAATTACCGCAATTATCTTTTGTTGATCAACCCTGTCCGGAATTTGCCCAGTGGGCAGCGGAGCTGGATGCCCGTTATATCACGCTGATTTTTCCCGCATCGCATATTAACTCACCATCTTCTATGTATGGTCACACGCTGATCCGGCTTGACCGTGCAGACGAAAACAGCAGCAAGCTGCTGTCGTATGCGGTGAATTTCGCCGCGAATGCAGATCCGACCGACAATGAACTGAAGTTCAGTTACAAAGGTCTGACCGGTGGCTACCCTGGTGTTGTGTCGGTGATGCCGTATTACGTAAAGACCAATGAATACCAGCACATGGAATATCGTGATATCTGGGAATACCGTCTTAACCTCGATGAACAGGAGGTCGCGCAGTTTGTGCGTCATATCTGGGAAAATCAGGATACCTATTACGACTATTTCTTTTTTGATGAAAACTGCTCCTACCGGATTATTGCGCTGCTGGACGCTGCCTCCGAGCGGGTAGAGCTGGCCGATGCTTTTCAATATAAAGCGGTGCCGGTGGATACTATTCGTGCACTGGAACAGAACGGCCTGGTTGATAAAGCGGAATACCGGCCATCGGCGGCAACGGAGCTGGAAAACAAAAGTGCTCAGTCATCACCTCTGGTACTGAAGGTTTCCCGCGAGCTGGTAGAGGCGGACGCTGACATCGAGACGGCCCTTGCCGGAATGTCTGAACAGGAACAGGTGCGCACACTGGATCTTGCCTATGCCTACGCCCGTTATCTGTCGGTTAAAAAGAAACAGGCCAACCCGCTGCTGCGCAAACGTACCCTGGATATTCTCTCGGCGCGTTCTAAGCGTACGGCGGATGCCGGGTACACGCCTGTGGCAGTGCCGCAGTGGCGTGATGATCACGGTCACCTGACCATGCGCGCCGGTATGCGTGGCGGTATGATCAGCGACAACGACGACCAGAGCGGATTCGCTGAGCTGCGTCTGCGTATGGCGTACCACGATATTCTTGATCCGGTTAAAGGCTTTGTGCCCGGTGCGCAGATTCAGATGGGGCAGTTCGATCTGCGCGCCTGGGACAACGGCGACGTCAGTCTGCAGCGGGCGCTGATTATTGATGTTCTTTCTCTGAGCAACCAGACGGCTTTCCAGAGTCCACTGGCCTGGGGTGTTAGCTTTGGTTTTGAACGTTTCGCCTTTGAGCATGCCGAACTGTACAGCTATCTGAAGGTGGCTTTTGGTAAAGCCGTGCTGAACGATGCCGGACGGTTCTACGCGCTTGGTGAAATTCAGGCGCTGGCGGACAATCAGTTTGATGATGGCTATCAGCTGACGCTGGGGCCAAGAGTCGGCTGGCTGTGGCAATCTGAAAAGGTGCAGGCGCAGCTGGAAGCCAACTGGCAGCCGCTGACCACGGGTGATGACACCGAACGCACCAGCTTAAAAGCCAGTGCCGGCTATGTAGTGAGCGATAATCAGCAGCTGCGAATTAATGCGGAACGCCAGACGTTTACCCAGGACAGCTTCCATTACAACGTCAATCAGTTCAGTGGTGAATACGCCTGGTACTTCTGATGGCCAGGGCATAAGTGATTGAGCAGGGCATGAGCAGGTTTGAAAACGGCTGTACACATTCAGGTGTAAGACACAAAGACAGGAACGCGGAATGAACATTTTACGCCTGAATATCATGCTGCTGATGGCTTTGGCTGTCAGCGGCTGCACCAGCCTCACTTCGTTATATTTTTATCCGCAGACCGTGTGGATCTCCACCCCAACAGATTTCGACCTCAGATACGAAGATGTCATGCTCACCGCTCACGATGGCACTGGCATTCACGGCTGGTGGGTGCCGGCGCAGGGTAAAGTACCGAACACCGGTGTGATGGTGCTGTATCTGCACGGCAATTCGGAGAACATCAGCAGCCAGGCGCGCAGCGTTTACTGGCTGGCACAGAACGGCGTCAGCCTGATGGCCATGGACTATCGCGGCTTCGGCGCGTCGGAAGGCGAAGCTATTATGCCGTCGGTGATGCAGGATATCGAAGCCGCCGCCGCCTGGATGCGTGAGCGCTATCCTGAGCGCAAACTGGTGGTGCTGGGGCAGAGCATGGGCGCCTCGCTGGCGATTAACTTTGTTGCTGCCGCTCAGGATAAATATCAGATCGACGCACTGTTTGCCGAAGCGCCGTTCCGCGGCTTTCCGGCAGTAGCGCGTTCGGCACTGAGCAGCAATATTCTCGGTTGGCTGGTGTGGCCGTTTACCGTGCTGGTGCCATCGCGCTGGGACCCGCAGAATGTGGTGCAGGATATCCACGTGCCGGTGATGATTATGAGCAGTCCGGACGACCAGATTGTGCCGCACAAGCAGAGCCGTCAGTTGTACGAAATGCTGACTGAAAGGTCAGGAAACATTCCATCCTGCTGGGTGGAAAGTCATGGTCCTCATATTGCGTCCTTTAACGACAAGCGTCTGCGACGAAAAGCACTGAAATTCATTCGTTCTCGGCGCTGTCCGGCGTTGTCCGGAACCTGAGCTTTCGCTATAATGCAGCGCCTTTTCCATCCTCTCTTTCTGGAAGGCTCTCTATGTTGCGAATCGCTCAGGATGCACTCACATTTGATGACGTGCTGCTGGTTCCCGGTTATTCCGAAGTTCTCCCCAATCAGGTTTCCCTGAAAACCCGTCTGACCCGTGGTATCGAACTGAACATTCCGCTGATTTCAGCGGCGATGGATACAGTGACCGAAGCCCGTCTGGCGATTGCGTTGGCGCAGGAAGGCGGTCTGGGGATCATCCATAAGAACCTTTCCATCGAAGAGCAGGCGGCGGAAGTCCGCAAAGTTAAGAAATTCGAAAACGGCGTGGTAAAAGACCCGTTCATCATTCCAAGCACCACCACTATCTGTGAACTGCTGGCCCTGACCGAGCAACACAACATCTCCGGTATGCCGGTGGTTGATGGTGACGAGCTGGTGGGTATCGTAACCAACCGTGACGTGCGTTTTGAGAAAGATCAGAACCGCACCGTAGCAGAAGTTATGACGCCAAAAGAGAAGCTGGTGACTGTGCCTGAAGGTACCGACAAGCAAACCGTTCAGGATCTGCTGCAGGAACACCGCATCGAGAAAATCCTGGTGGTTAACAGCTCAGGCAAGCTGGCTGGTCTGATGACCGTGCAGGATATCGACAAAGCACGTACCTACCCGAACGCTGCCAAAGACGATCAGGGTCGTCTGCGCGTTGGTGCAGCGGTTGGTACTGGTCAGGGCACAGATGAACGTGTCGACGCTCTGGTTAAAGCCGGTGTTGACGTGATCGTTGTTGATACGGCCCACGGTCATACCTCCAATGCCAACGGTACCGGTGTTATTGACCGCGTACGTTGGGTGAAAGAACGTTACCCTGACGTGCAGGTTATCGGCGGCAACATTGCTACTGCTGAAGCCGCTATCGCTCTGGCTGAAGCCGGTGCTGACGGTGTGAAAGTGGGTATTGGCCCTGGTTCTATCTGTACCACCCGTATCGTTGCCGGTGTTGGCGTACCACAGATTTCAGCCGTTGCGAACGTGGCAGAAGCCATGGATAAGTACGGTATTCCTGTTATCGCTGACGGCGGTGTGCGTTTCTCCGGTGATATTTCCAAGGCTCTGGTCGCCGGCGCCAGCGTGATCATGGTTGGCTCTATGCTGGCCGGTACCGATGAATCCCCGGGTGAAGTTGAACTGTTCCAGGGGCGTGCTTATAAAGCTTACCGTGGCATGGGTTCTCTGGGTGCAATGGGTCAGGATCAGGGTTCTTCTGACCGTTACTTCCAGGACAAGAAAGGCGGCGTTGATAAACTGGTACCGGAAGGTATCGAAGGCCGTATCGCCGTTAAAGGCCCGCTGGCCAATATCGTGCATCAGCTGATGGGCGGTGTGCGTGCTTCCATGGGCTACACTGGCTGCGCAAACATCGATGAGATGCGCACCAAACCTCAGTTCGTACGTATTACGGCTGCAGGTATGAAAGAATCGCACGTACATGACGTGCAGATCACCAAAGAAGCGCCTAACTACCGTCTGGGCTGATGCCCTCAGGTAATAACAGGCGAGTGAAGCAGGCACCGGGTCTGCTTCATGGTTAAAACAGGGCGCTTCGCTGAGGTGCCGGATAAGTCTGGGGATGCAGTGCATCCCCGCTTGTATTTTCAGGAACTAAAAAAATTATGTCTCAAGACATTCATGCACAACGCATTCTGATTCTGGATTTTGGCTCCCAGTACACTCAGCTGATTGCCCGTCGTGTCCGCGAAATCGGTGTTTTCTCTGAAATCCGTGCCTGGGATATGGACGAAGCGGAAATCCGCGAATACAACCCGACCGGTATTATTCTTGCCGGTGGTCCGGAGTCCGTAACTGAAGAAAACCCCCCACGCGCACCACAGATCGTATTTGATATGGGCCTGCCAGTGCTGGGTATCTGCTACGGCATGCAAACCATGGCCGAGCAGCTGGGCGGTAAAGTAGAAGGTTCCAGCATCCGTGAGTTTGGCTATGCCCAGATTCAGGCTGAAGGCGACAGCCAGCTGTTTAAAGACATCAAAGATCATGTTGATGCAAACACTGGCAAATCTCTGCTGGACGTATGGATGAGCCACGGCGACAAAGTGGTAAAAATGCCGGAAGGCTTCGAGCTGATGGCATCCACACCAAGCTGTGCCATTGCCGGTATGTACAACACAGAGAAAAACTTCTTTGGCGTACAGTTCCACCCGGAAGTGACTCATACACTGCAGGGCAAGCGCATGCTTGAGCAGTTTGTGCTCGACATCTGTGGCTGTGAAGCTCTGTGGACGCCGGCCAAAATTATTGAAGACCAGATTGAAAAAGTCCGTGCTCAGGTAGGTTCCAACAAAGTTCTGCTGGGTCTCTCCGGCGGTGTGGACTCCTCCGTGGTAGCAGCACTGCTGCACAAAGCCATTGGTGATCAGCTGACCTGTGTTTTCGTGGATAACGGTCTGCTGCGTAAAAACGAAGGCGATATGGTGATGGACATGTTCGCTAAGAACATGGGCGTAAAAGTCATCCGCTCTAATTCCGAAGATCTGTTCCTCGGCAAGTTGCACGGTATTTCCGATCCGGAAGCCAAACGTAAAGTCATCGGTAACACTTTTATCGACGTATTTGACGAAGAAGCCGGTAAATTAAAAGACGTTCCGTTCCTGGCGCAGGGCACCATTTACCCGGACGTAATCGAATCGGCTGCGTCTAAAACCGGTAAAGCACACGTCATTAAATCCCACCACAACGTGGGCGGTCTGCCGGAAGACATGAAGATGGAACTGGTTGAACCTCTGCGTGAATTATTTAAAGACGAAGTGCGTAAAATCGGTCTGGAACTCGGTCTGCCATACGACATGGTTTACCGTCACCCATTCCCGGGGCCGGGTTTAGGTGTCCGTATTCTGGGTGAAGTGAAAAAAGAATACGCCGATATTCTGCGTGAGGCTGACGCTATTTTCATTGAAGAGTTACACAACTTTGACTGGTACCACAAAACATCCCAGGCCTTCGCAGTATTCGTACCGCAGAAATCCGTGGGTGTTGTAGGGGATCAGCGTCGTTACGAATGGGTTATCGCACTGCGTGCAGTCGAAACCATCGACTTTATGACGGCGCGTTGGGCTCACCTGCCATACGAACTGCTGGAGAAAGTTTCCAACCGTATTATCAATGAGATCGAACACGTATCCCGTGTGACATACGATGTTTCCAGTAAGCCGCCAGCGACCATTGAGTGGGAATAATTCCATCTCTTTAGTCTGTTGATGAAAAACCCGCCGACCTTTGGGATGTGGGTTTAGACTTGATACTACGTGGTAGCGGTCTCACCAGAGAAGACAAATAACGGCAGCTTCGGCTGCCGTTTTTTATACCCGCCATAAAGCATCCAGCTTCAATCTTTATTAGTGTTTTACCATCAGGGGCGTACGTAATAATCTATATGTGGTCTTAAATAATGGAATGCTCTCGAGAGGTAGTGTCTTGGCGATCTTTGATATTGAGAAAAATGACTTACTGCGCTTGTCCGACGTACTTCTTGAGGAACTCATTGCACGCTTGGCTGAAGCTGAAGTTTCAGCAAATGGACATAGCCCCGCATACGTTCGCTGGTCTGGATCTATCAATGCCTCCGATGGTGGCATTGATATTCACGTTCAGGTGCCAGTCGAGAATCTGAGTACAGGGTTTCTGGAAAGACCAGACACAATCTTGCAGGCCAAAAAACATTCAATGCCAAGGGCCGCTATTCAAAAGGAAATGTCTGATAATGGGCAGCTCTCAGCAACAATTGCAGAACAGGCATCAAAAGGTGGTAGCTATATTATCGTAAGCTTGGCAGATGATTGTTCTCCAACCAAGAGAGCAGAACGTCTCAAGGCAATGCAGGATGTTGTTCGAGGCACCCCAAACTTTGACCATATGCATTTGGATTTTTACGATCGCTCAAAATTGGCTCAATGGTTGCGCCAGCATCCGTCTGTTTTGCTGTGGGTAAAGGAAAAACTTGGGCAGGGATATTCGGGCTGGAAGCCTTATGGTACCGTTCAACAAGTGATGGCAGTGTATGGGCACACTGGTCAACCACTGCTGAACAACAATGTAAATCCTTGTCTGATGCGGCTATCCAGTTTCTGGAAGCATCTCCTGACCCAGAATCAGTTTTGGAAGTTTTTGCAGCCAGTGTGACGCCGAGCTCATGGTCAGGTAGTCGTGCGGATGCAATGCAGCCAAGAGTCGATGCTATTGGTGAGTTGGCTCATCACGAACGATCTGATATTGCATCATCCGCCAAACGGCTGCTTGAAGAACTGCTAGCCAAGATCGAAGGAATTAGGAAAAGGGAGCAGCAATTAGATGAGGCTGCAGAGCAGAGATTCGAATAAAATCTGAAATTTTTCGGATTTTATCGAATCTGTCGCAACTAAGATCAGTGTGGATCTGGAGATTTATCAGTAAAAAAATTGCGTTGTTTGCGGGATGGTATGAAAAAAAGAACGGCTTTGTACCACTTAAAAACGTGGGGCATAGACTCCGTATTTGAGCATTAACTGTTCGGATTGGTTATTACTTCATATAGATTTTGCCGGCGAAAGTAACTCACCGGCGGTGGTGTTGTATTTTCTATTTGTACATATATTGGGCGAATATATTTCAGAAAACCACGTCGATAGCTTTTGAACTGGAAATTCAGGGTGAAGCGCGTGTTATGACGGTGTTGTACGCGAGGTCAGTCCGGTAAACAGTGCCGAAAGTAGCAGTATCGCTGCGCTCGCGATAAAAGTAGTCTGATACCCGCTGGTATCAAACAGAAGGCCACCGAGTGTCGAACCAATAGCGATGGAAAGCTGAATGACGGCTACGTTCAGATGATCAGACGAACAGACCATCAGAGGATTCTGCATCGTTGAGGTATTCCCGGTTCATCGAGGCGTAGCGCCCTTGTGCGCTTGAGGGTGGTATATCCAACAGCTGAAAAGGTAAGGGCAGAGACTTTGGGCAGTGTCCCATATTGGATGCGATTGTTCAGGCTTCTTATGAATATAAGGCGTCCAGAAGTTCAATTCAGGCTGACTTTTGCTCCGGCGCAGCATATTGCGCCAGCAATGCTGGTGAATACATAGCATAACGGCCGCCTAACCGGTAAAGTGTCGGCCCTGATGAATACGTGCTAACCGCTGGCTTTCAGGGAGGAAGCCGAGTCATAACCCGAGGTATCCATGACCCTTAACAATAAAGTCACGCAACTCCTTAAGGCTGTTAGCGTGGTCGCCATTGCTCTTGTTTCTTTTTCCGTAAATGCCGACGATAAAGTCTACCGTCTGACTCTGGCCGAAACCTGGAATGCGAATACGCCGATTCTGGGTGATGCCAGCAAAAATATGGCTAAGCTGGCCAATGAAATGTCGAACGGTCGTCTGCAGATCCGCATTGATTCTGCCAACAAACACAAGTCTCCGTTTGGCGTGTTCGATATGGTGCGTTCCGGGCAGTATGATCTGGGCCATTCCAGCTCTTATTACTGGAAAGGCAAGGTGCCGAATACGCTGTATTTCTCCTCCATGCCGTTTGGCATGATGAGCACAGAGCAATACGCCTGGTTCTACCGCGGTGGTGGTATGGAACTGATGCAGGAGGTTTACAGCCCGTTCAATCTGTTGTCATTCCCCGGTGGTAATTCCGATATTCAGATGGGTGGCTGGTTTAAAAAAGAGATTAATTCTCTGGAAGACCTGAAAGGCCTGAAAATGCGTATTCCGGGGTTCGCCGGTGAAGTGTTTGCCCGTGTTGGTGCAAGCCCAACCAATATCGCACCCGGTGAAATGTACACCGCACTGGAGCGCGGCACGATTGATGCGCTGGAGTGGGTCGGCCCGGCCTTTGATCTGCGTATGGGCTTCCAGAATATCGCGCCGTTTTACTACACAGCATGGCATGAGCCGGGTTCTGAAACTCAGTTTCTGGTGAACAAGAAAAAATGGGAATCTCTGCCGGCGGATCTGCGTGCGATTCTGGAAACCGCCTTTCGCGTGGCTGCCTTCGATATGTACGTGCAGGCGATCGATGCCAACGCCAAAGCCTGGCAGCAGATGCTGCAGGAAAATCCGGACATTAAGGTGAAAACCTTCCCGGATGAAGTGATGAACGCCATGCGCGTAGCAAATCGTGAATTGCTGGCTGAAATGGCCGCTGATGATGAGCAGGCAAAACGCATTATCGAGTCTCAGGCGAGCTATCTGAAAACGGTTCGTGCATGGACCGATATTTCGACTAAAGCGTATCTGGATATCAGCGACAGCGAATAAAACTCAGGGGCCAGGGAGTGGCCCGCTATCTGTTCTGTATTGGCCGTCTCAGCTGGCCGGCGTCAATCAATACACCTCAGTCGGAATCCGTCCTGCCTTGCACATCCACCAATCCGGTGTAGGCTGATACTAATGCCTGTTACCGAGGAGGTGGCTGATGACCATCAGAATTGCCATTAACGGTTTTGGACGTATTGGCCGCAATATCCTGCGCGCTTTGTACGAGAACGGCTACCGCACAGACTCCGCTCATCCTCTCCAGGTCGTTGCCATCAATGACCTTGCCCCCACCGCAACCAATGCTCATCTGCTGCAGTATGACAGTGTTCATGGCCGTTTTGGCGGTGATGTACAGCACGATGACAACAGTCTGACGGTCAACGGTGACCGCATCGCCATCTGTGCTGTGCGTAACCCGGAAGAGCTGCCCTGGCGTGAGCAGAGGGTGGATATCGTGCTGGAATGCACCGGGCTGTTTACCAGTAAGGAAAAGGCATCAGCACATTTGCGTGCTGGAGCACCACGGGTACTGGTGTCTGCACCGGCCAGCGGCGCCGACGCTACTGTGGTGTACGGCGTTAATCATGAGTTGCTGAATGCCAGTCAGCAGGTGGTATCGAATGCCTCCTGCACCACCAACTGTCTGGCACCGGTCGCTCAGATACTGCATCAGGCACTGGGCATTGAAAATGGTCTGATGACCACGATTCACGCCTGGACCGGCGATCAGAAGCTGACCGATGTGTGTCACGAGGATCTGTACCGCGCCCGCGCTGCGACGGAATCCATGATTCCGACCAAAACCGGCGCGGCGGTGGCGGTTGGTCTGGTATTACCGCAGCTGGCAGGCAGACTCGATGGCCTGGCGGTGCGGGTTCCGACCGCCAATGTATCCATGGTGGATTTGTCCTTTATTGCCGGACGTGACACCACAGCGGAGGAGGTTAACCGGCTGATGGCTGACGCTGCGGAGCATTCTGCGGTACTGGGTTACAACGACGCGCCGCTGGTCTCCATCGACTTCAATCACAACGCACTGTCCAGTGTGTTCGATGGTAACCATACCTGGGTATCCGGGCGTCTGGTGAAAGTGATGGCGTGGTACGACAACGAGTGGGGGTTTTCTAACCGGATGCTGGATACAGCAAGGCGCTGGATGGCTCATTGAATTTAACGTGAGATAAAAAATGGGCAGGACATTCATAATGTCCTGCCCATTTTTTATTGCTCGTCAGTTGTGTGAACTGTGTGGTTTTAACCGGCAGATTCTGCCAGCTCAAGTTGTACTAAGGCATCGAGTTTGCGCCGTACTTTGACCGCGGCAATATCCGATGGCAGTAACACCGGGTTGAGTTTGAACAGGTCGTTGGTGCCCATTTCTTTGTGTGCCGCATCCAGTGCAGGGCCATCTTCGGTGACGAAGGCGTCGTGCATGGCTTTGATTTTCATTTCATTAAATTCGCCGTCTTCTTCCAGATGGTTGCGTCGGGTGGCGAAGAAGTAATGCGTCGTGGTTGCACTTTCCGGGGTGCAGATATGCAGATCATACTGGCCAACACAGTTGCTCAGATCCAGCGGACCATCGTTCTGAGTGCAGCCAGTAGTGAGCTGTTTTTGTCCAGCGTTGCTCTCAGGCCGTAGCGTTTACAGAGTGGCGGCACAGAGAGCGACTACAAAGATAGTGAGCGTCCATCATACGGCGTCATGGGAGGAGGGATAGTCCGTATAATTACCGACACTGTTGCATCAGCTTGTGTGATTGTTGCAGAGGAAATCCGGCGGTATTTATCTTTACCGCTTTTAGCGTGCCGCTTGCCGGATTGAAGCACAGCGTGTCTGTGTCTGATTGCTGCTTGTCTGTGTTTGAGCGCCGCGCGCCTGCTTTGAATTTCAGAATACACGCGGCCTGTCGATGAATGGATTCACTTCAGTGTGCGAACATTGCCTGCGGATCAGCTGACTGCATGACGTGCGCGGATGCGCCTGTGCGTTATCACGATGACAACGGCACTGAAACAACTCAGCGCAGATGCCGCCAGAAGTCCCAGTGGCTGTGGAAATACATCCATAAAGGATGACAGAAACTGACCTGAAAAAACCGCCATCGACAGAAATGCCAGCAGTCGCCCACGCTGTTGCGGGTGACTTTGTTCTACCGTCATAAAGTTAACCAGTGGAATGCTCAGGCCAAATCCGGCGCCGAGCAGAATTGCTGCTGCGACCAATGCGGCTAATGACTCTGCCGCGGCAAATGCCAGGTGTGCACAGGTGTACAGCACAAAGGCAGTGACCAGCGTCCGGTATTCGCCCAGTCCGCGCACCGCTTTGGGCATAAAGCCCGCCGCCACAACAGCGATCAGAGAGACAAAAGACAGCAGGTAACCGGTCTGAGCTTCGCTGAAGCCCAGTGCGTGTAACTTAAATGGCAGCAGAATAATGGCACTGAAAAACGCCACCATGGCCATCAGGGCAGAAAAATAAAGAAGGCGGATGGCGGCTGGAATGCGGATGCTGTCACTGTCAGCAGAACCGTGGTTGTGCGTCTGCGGATGCGGCACAAAGATAAGTACCATTATGAATAACAACCAGGCACTGAGGTACAGGGCAAACGGCCAGTACCAGCTGATGCCTGCCAGGATGCCGCCCAGGCTGAGCATAATGACACCGCCCAGTTCAATCGCCATGCCCTGGCGCGCCATCATGTTCATTCTGGCTTTGCCTTCGTAAAACACTGAGATCAGTCCCGTTCCTGAGGCCATTACCAGTGCCGTCGCACCGCCCAGTAACAGACGGTCAACAAAGATCAGCCAGCTGTCGGCTAAAAAAGCACCGCAAACACCAAATACACCGTAAGCAGCCAGGCCCGCCAGCAGAGATGTGTACATGTCGTAGCGGTGGATTATGTAGGCCGCCAGAGGGCCGAACAGTACGACGCCCAGGGAAGGCACGGTGACCAGCCAGCCCGCAGCCGCTTCCATGCCCAGTGCCGGGGCAATTATGGGCAGGCCCGGCACAATGACACAGCCAACCATGATGGTCAGGCAGGCTACGCACAGCAGAGTGATAGCCGTTGCTCTGGATGGCGTTGGCTCAGACATGGTGTTTTCCTCAAAATACTGAATTCTTTAAAATGGGATTTGCATCCCACATAGTAGGATTTGGTATTTTATATGAATGATTGTCGTTTGTGGCGGTTATTTGTTCTGTCTGCGGAAGACTTTGTTAATTGCCACGGAAATCAGGACAATAGCCACAGCGGGTGCAACCAGCACTACGACACAGACAAGCGTTAAGCGGTTTTTATTGGGAGGCCGGAGTGGGAAAGGAAGACAGTCATGGAATTCAGGTGATCGCCAAATCAGCTGCTGTGATGCGCGCACTTGAGCAGCACCCACAGGGGCTGACTCTCAACGAGCTTATTACTCACACCGGAATTCCGAAATCGACTTTGCACCGTCTCTGCTCGGCCTTGCAGGAAGAAGATCTGACCCTGTATCAGGATGGTGTCTGGCGTTTGGGTACAGGGCTTGTGCGGCTGGCTGCCAGCAGCCATGAGCGGGTGATTTCGCGCTTACGTCCGCTGCTGGAAAGACTGGCTTGGCGCACCCGCGAAACCGTGGATCTGTGTGTGTTTCGCGGCCAGCACGCGCTGTTGGTGGATCAGGTGATGTCGGATCAGGAATTGCGTGTGGTATCTCCTCTGGGGACAGCTTTTCCGTTGCATATGACGGCACACGGTAAGGCGATGCTGGCGACTCTGGATGACAATGCAGTAAAAGAACTGTTTCCGGAAGAAGCGCTGATCCGGCGAACTGATGCCTCCCATGAAAGCAGGACATCACTGCTGCAGGAGCTTGAGGTTATCCGCAGTCACGGGCTGGGTGTGGATCTGCAGGAGCACGCTGCTGGCGTATGTGCGCTGGGGGTTGCACTGAATACCGGGGGCAGGGAACTGTATGGTCTGGCGCTGGCGGTACCGGATCTGAGGTTTGAACGTGATCTGGAATCCCTGCGCAGCAGTCTGCTGCAGACCAGAGCGGAAATTGACGCCTTGTTTGGTGAAGCCCAGGACTGAGTATACGCAGCCTGGCAGCGGAATTAAGCGCTCAGGCTGACTACCTGGTTGCGGCCATTCAGTTTAGCGCTGTAAAGCGCCTCATCGGCGGTGTTCCACAGTGTGTTCAGATCCTGATCCATGGAGGTACAGGCGCCAATACTGATGGTCACCGACAGTATATCGCCGTCTTCCACATCAATTTTCAGGGCCGCAATGCGCTGACGCAGATTTTCCATCAGCGCCTGAACTTCAGCAGCAGAATGCGCCGGAATAAGAACAGAAAACTCTTCACCGCCGGTACGTGCCAGTAACAGCGGGGCCAGCTCTTCGTGCATGGTTCTGGCGACTGCCTGCAATACCAGATCACCGGCATGATGACCAAAATGATCGTTCACTTTCTTGAAGTGATCGATGTCCATGCTGACCATGGTCTTGCGCATTTGTGAGCGGGTTTTGTTAATCAACTCTTCCGCCTGGTGCATAAAGTAGCGGCGGTTGTAGAGGCCGGTGAGAAAGTCCTGCTCAGCCTGATTTTTCAGCTGCACATAGGCGTCGATCATCTGCGCATTGTTATTAATGCGGTAAATAAATTCCTGCAGATTAAAGGGTTTGTGCAGGAAATCATCAGCGCCACTGCGGATGAAGTCCATCGACAGTTGTGCGCTGCTGCGCGGCACCGCGGAAACACCGATAATCGACATCGGCCGGTCGGGAAATTTGTAGCGGATGGTCTGGATCAGCTCCAGGCCATTCATCCCCGGCAGCTGGTGATCGACCGTCATCAGGCGGATATCCGGGTCGCGTTGCAGAATGTCCAGTGCCTGCTCGGATGATTCAGCCTTAATCACTGAATAGCGGTTTAATTCCAGTACCGCTGCCATGCTTTCCATTTCCACCAATGAATCTTCCACGATCAGAATCTTCCGCTTTTGATTCAGCTGCAGTTGTTTCAGCAACCGGGTGGCGTAGGGATACCAGTAGCGTCCTTCTTTGTTTATGTAGTCAACAGCTCCTTCACGCAGCCACTGATCACGGGCGCTGGTGTCTTCACTGCCGGTGAGAATAACCGTGGCTATGCCGGCGGTAAGCAGATCTTTTGTGGCTTCGCCATTCAGGGCATCAGGCAGATGAATGTCCGCCAGCGCGGCTGCCACGGGTTCGTCCTGCTGAAGTTCTGATTTCAGCTGTTCCCGTGAATTCACCACCGTCAGTGTGTCAACGCCTTCGGGGTTGAACAGGTGACGGATAATGCGGATGACCAGTGGGTCATTTTCGACAAGCAGAAATTTAGCCATAAGACGCGTTTAAATGGGTTTAATGCGAGTATAGACCCAACAGTCATTTATGCAGGCGAAATACAGGGTTAACCACTGAAGTCGTATAGTCGTCAGTCTTCTGTATTATTAATCTGCTTATTATTGCGAATCAGTTCCGGTCGGCCCGATGACCGGGGCAGCGGAAATCACGACAACCAGACAGGACGCGCTATGACACAGAATCTCTATAACAATAATGAAAGTGGCATTTATCAGCTGGATGCAGACTACATTGCGCCAGGACTCGCGTCTGTGTACCTGATGCGTCAAAAAGATCGCCTGGCCATTATTGAAACCGGTACTGCCAATACCGTGGCGACCATTATGCAGGCGATTGAGCAGCAGGGTCTCACAGCAGAGGCTGTCGACTGGATCATTCTGACGCATATTCATCTGGACCACGCTGCCGGTGCCGGAGCGCTGATGCAGAAATGTCCGAACGCAAAACTGGTTGTGCATCCGCGCGGTGTCCGGCACATGGTTGATCCGGCAAAACTGGAGGCGGGAACCAAAGCTGTGTACGGCGAAGAAAAATACCAGCAGCTGTATGGCAGTCTGATTCCGGTCGCTGAAGACAGGGTTATGGCCGCGACCGATGAAATGACATTGGATTTCCATGGCCGCACGCTGACCTTTTACGATACGCCAGGACATGCAATGCACCACGTATGCATTCACGATTCACTCAGTAACGGTGTCTTTACCGGAGATACCTGTGGCCTGTCGTATCGCCAGTTCGATGGTGACGATGGCTCCATTCTGCTGTTTGTCACCACCACTCCGGTGCATTTTGATCCACTGGCCATGCGCGCCAGTATCGAGCGCATAGCCGCTTTGAAACCGGCGGAACTGTTTCTTACGCATTACGGCAGTGTCGAGCCCAGTGCGGACAATATAGGGCAGTTGCTGGCATCACTGGATGCCCTGGTAGCTATTGCTGAGCAGTACCGCGAAGCGCCTGAAGGGCGTACAGAGCGTATGGCGCAGGACATCAGCGACTGGCTGTACGCGCGGATTCAGGAACGCAATCTGCCGTTGAGCGAAGACTTCTGCCGTCGCTGGCTGGCAACCGATGCCAATCTGAATGCTCAGGGGCTGGAGGTTTGGCTGAGCCACTGATTAGCTCAGCATCCCTCTGTGGCAGATTCTTCGCGTTATATTTGTCGGGTTTTGTAAATGCCGGGAACATTAATAGCGCAAAATTTTCTCTTTGCTGGTTGTGCTCTCTTTTATCTGGGCTTTCTTTTATCTGAAAAGAGGAGCTGAGCTCAATCAACTTATCCAGCACAAGTCCTGCAATCAGGTTCCTGCTGTAAGTGTAAATAAACCGGGAGAAGGTTATGAAATTCTGCAGATTAACCACGGTGGCACTGTTTACCATGGCCATGTCCGTCGCCAATGCCAATGCCGGGCAAGCTTTGTATGAAGAGCGCTACAGCGTTAATGAAGATAACAGCAGTGTTACGGAAATATCGTCACGGGAGGCTGAATCGCAGATCACCTCCCGTAACCGTTTGCACGTTATCCGGTGATTAATGTTCGCTTATCTGTCAGAAATTATCCCAGTAGGGCGGTTCGCCATAATAGCCATCGATAAAGTCGAGGAAGCAGCGCACTTTACTGGATAACAGGCGGCGGTGGGCGTACATAGCGTAAAGCCCGAGCGGTTCCGGTTCATACGCTGTCAGTACCGGTACCAGTTTGCCGGATTTAATGGCCGGGCCGGTAATAAAGGTTGGCTGAATCACAATACCGCTGCCGGCAATGGCGGCTTCGACCAGAACGTCGCCGTTATTGGCGATCATACTGGTATTGGTTGCCCGGCTGACCGTTGGCGCTGTGCTGTTGCCAGTGTTGGCAAAACTCATGTCGTCGGCCATGTAGCTGTAACGCAGATAGCGATGACAGCCGAGTTCGTCCGGATGCTGGGGCGTGCCGTTCTGCGCCAGATAATCAGGCGAAGCGCAGGTGACCAGCCGCACCGGCGCGATGCGTTTGGCGATAAAGGACGAACTCTTCAGATGGCCGATGCGCAGGGCAATATCAAAGCCTTCTTCAAGAATATCCACCTTGCGGTCGTTCAATTGCAGATCGACCACCACATCGGGATAGGCCTGCTGGAATTCGCTGACCAGACGCGGCAGATGCTGGATGGCAAAGGACACAGGCGCGGATATGCGCAATACCCCACGGGCGGCCCCCTGCAGATTATTCACCTCGTTTTCCATGTCATCGATATCCGCCAGAACCTGCTGAGCCCGTTGCAGGTAGGTTTCGCCGCCTTCGGTCAGACTGACCTTGCGCGTAGTGCGGTTCATCAGGCGGGTACCCAGGTGTTCCTCCAGCCAGGAGACATATTTGCTGACCAGCTGTGGTGATTGCTCAAGGCGCTCGGCGGCGCGGGAAAAGGAGCCTTCAGTGGCCACGGTCACAAAGGTTTTCATCGCCAGAATCCGGTCCATAGGTGCTCCTGCCTGCTGCGAATGGAGTGAAAAGGCGATTATCAATGAATTATTGCTAATTATGCAATGAAAAGCCTGTTTTTCTTCGTGATGGGGATAGCTAAAGTATACATCAAGCGCTGAGGCAAACAGGGCAACAGAGACAAACAACCCTCTGGCTGACCCATCCGATGCCTGATACGCATTAACAATACTATGGAGATACGACGATGAAAAAACTGATCAAAACCCTGACTTCTTCTAAAGCTGGCTTCGCTCCTCTGGTTCTGCGTGTACCGGTTGGTCTGACTCTGGCTGCTCACGGCTCACAAAAACTGTTCGGTATGTTCGGTGGCTACGGTCTGGAAGGCACCGGTCAATGGATGGCCAGCCTGGGTCTGGAACCTGGATACCTGATGGCCCTGCTGGCCGGTAGTGCAGAGTTCTTTGGTGGTCTGGCACTGGTGCTGGGTCTGCTGACCCGTCCTGCGGCTCTGGTTACTGCCTTCACTATGCTGGTGGCAATCTTCAGTACTCATATCAGCAACGGCCTGTTTATTTCTAACAATGGCTATGAATACGCTCTGGCGCTGCTGGCTGTGACTGTATCTCTGGCAATTCAGGGTGGTGGCCGCTTCGCAGTGGATAACGTGATTAACGCCCGTCTGCGCGGATAAGTCATAAATCGTTCGCCCGGGGTCAGGTTATTTACACCGGACCCCGCTAAATTATTTCAGTTATATCCTGTCTGAATCCGCAGTGCGGGCAGGGCAGTAAAGCAAGTTGCAGGAGAACCTTATGTTAGTTGATGGTAAATGGGATCAGGAATGGAAA
>PAJK01000049.1 GCA_002706025.1 Oceanospirillaceae bacterium | reverse complement strand
ATAAACGATGATTTTTCTGGTCCGCCGGGCATGGATGCCCGGCGAGCGGACAGCGACAGGGATGTCGCACGGGCGCGCGGCCAGTAAAAGTCGAGAGAATGAGGGTGACGCTCCAAAAAGCGAAAAGCTGGGGGGCGCCTTGCCGGCCTGGGGGCGGTCCGACGCTCGGTAAGTTCCCCCAGGAGGCATATGGCTTATCGGCATTAGAAGCCGTTTATAAAAAAATCCGTTTTAAACTGTGGGACAGCAATGGGCCACGCCTCCTTTTTTAACGTCTTTAACTTAGCAACACAGAGTCAGCCTGCTTTACGCATCATCAGTGTTCCGGCGACAATGCAGCCAGCAATCGGAATAATACTCGCCCAGATCGGCGCAAAGCCGAATACGATACTGGCCGGCGCCAGCATTTCCTCAGCGTATTTGTACACCAGCCCCACCAGAATACCGCTGAAAATACGGTAGCCCGGGGTGACCGAACGCAGCGGACCGAAGATAAAAGAAATACCGAGAATCACCAGCGCAAAAGTCCCCAGCGGCTGCGTCACCTTCCGCCAGAATGACAGCAGATAATTATCTGCATTCAGGCCCTGCTTCTGCAGATACTGGGTATAACCGTATAGATTGGTAATCGACATATCGCGCGGTTCAATCATCACCACACTCAGTGTTTCCGGACTGAGTTCGGTATCCCAGCGGATACTGTCATAATGGTGAACCTGGCTGGAATCAGCAAAAATCAGCACGTCGTTGACGTTCTCCATCTGCCAATGGGAACGCTGATAAATCGCCCGCTCTGCGGTACGTACCCGTTGCAGTTCAGCGTCCACATCAAATTCATACAGGGTAATGCCGTGCAGTACGCCGCCCGGTTCCACCGCGTTGAAGCGCATAAAATCATTGCCTTCACGGTGCCAGTAGCCTTTGCCTTTATTCGACAATGAATCGTCTTTACCCTGCGCTACCGCTTTCTGCGATTGGGCAATACGCTCCAGCGTTGGTACTGCAAACTGAGCCAGCAGCAGACTGATCACCATCAGCAGTGCCATCGGCTTAAGGACCGACAGCGTAATCCGCATCACCGAGATACCGGCAGCCCGCATCACGGTAAGTTCACTGTTTGCGGCCATGGTACCCAGCCCCGCCAGGCAGCCGATCAGACAGGCCATCGGCATGTATTCATAAGCACGGCGCGGTAAACGCAGCGCCATAAATTCCAGCGCCTGAATAAACTGATAATCGCCTTTGAGCTGATCGAGCTCATCTACCAGAGTAAAAATGGCATCCAGCCCAACGATCACAATAACAACCACCACGGTTGCCATAAATACGTTGCGGGCGACGTAGGAATCGAGATGTCTCACAGTTTTTTCACCTTACGCCGGCGGATAAATTCGGGCCCCAGCAACAGACCGGCACCGATCAATGTATAAATAATATGTAGAATCCACAGACCAATGGCCGGATTCAGCGAGCGCTTTTCAATCATGCCGGTCATGGCAATCAACAATGAGATATACACCATAAATAACACGATGGCGGGAAACAGCCGGGCAAAACGTCCCTGACGCGGATTCACTTTCGACAGCGGAAAGGCAATCAGGGTAACGATCGGTACCATCAGAATCAGTGAAATCCGCCACTGCAGCTGCGCCTGATGCTTGGGATCATCCGAACCGATCAGATCCAGCGTTGGGACGGCTTCCTTACGCAATTTGCGGCGCTCTTCCGGTTCATCAGCGATCTTTACACCATACAGATCAAAATCGAGAATCTGCAGCTCGGCACTGCCCGGCGTCAGGTCGTAGCGACGGCCGTTGTGCAACTCCAGATAACGTGAGCCGGTATCATCACTGACGTACTGAGTACCCAGTTTGGCCAGCATCAGGGTGTCGCCATCGGCGATAAAGACGTTGTTCATCTCAGTCTTATCGTCTGACAGGGTCTCGGTGTAGGTCACCCGGGTACCCTTTTTAGTGCTCTGGAAGCGTCCCGGTGCCAGCAGTTCAAATTCAGTCAACTGGGATTGCTTCTGGTACAGGTCTTCCATTTTCTGAGCACCCCATGGGCTCAGCAGCAGCGTAAAACTGGCCACCAGCAGCATCAGCAGACCGGCCGGAATCAGGGTATAACCCAGCAGTTTCCGATCAGAAATACCGGTTGCCGTCAGCACCGTCATTTCACTTTCGGCGTACAGACGCCCATAGGTCAGCAGAATCGAGATAAACAGCGCCAGCGGCAGGATCATCTCGAGAAAGGATGGCAAACGCAGCAGCAGCGTAAAAAACACGATTTCGAGGGACACTTCCCCTGCCGCCGCTGCCGCCAGCTGCTGAATCAGCCGGCCGCTCATCAGAATCATTAACAGAACGGTGGTTACTGCCACCATGGAACCTGCCAGTTCCCGGGCCAGGTAACGGAAAAGAATCAACTCAACACCTTAACAACGGATCTGCTCCGCCCTTGATTTTCGTAAACTTGAACACATATCGGTACTGTGGCTGTAAAGAAAAAGTACGTTCCAGCGGGAACAGGCTTCTGCTGCGACTTTTCTTTGCTGTTCTTGTCTGGGTGCTCTTTACGCGTCCGGCGACAAAGAGCAGTATAAAAGCCCTGTATCAGTCACAGAGTCTGTGACATGGATTTTCAGGATCGCTGTTTGTGATCCTGCATCTGCCCGGGAATTCCCCAGTTTTTTATCCGTCAGGAGCCAGCATGCAATACCAGATTTCCTCCAGTTCTGCCGCCGACATTCAAGCAAGCTGTATTGTGGTCACTCTCGACCAGTCAGGCAAGTTATCTGAAGCCGCCGCCGCCATCGACAGCGCCTCCGGCGGTTTTCTTCAGGCCCGTATCGACGCCCGAGACATCAGCGGAAAAACCGCCGAAACCCTGCTGTTACCAGCCGTCAGTGGCATCAAAGCACAACGTGTACTGCTGGTAGGCAGCGGTAAAGACGCTGTGAAAGCCGCGGCCGCACAAAAAATTCTGACAGCCATCGCCGCCGCCACCAGCAAACTGGATGGCGAAATCGCCCTGGCACTGACCGGTCTCGCCAGTGACGAACTGCCGGAATCCTGGTGGGCTGAACAGACTGCCATGGCTTTTGGTAATGCGCTGTACAAGTTTACCGAAACCAAAGGCAAAAAGGACGACGAAGAAGCACCGCGCGCACCTGAATCCCTGATCTGGCTGGGCGGCGATGTTGCAGCAGCACTGGCCAAAGGTGATGCCGTGGCCAATGGGGTTAACTTCGCCAAAGAGCTGGGCAATATGCCACCAAACATCTGTACGCCTTCTTATCTGGCCGGTCAGGCTCAGGCTCTGGCGTCAGATGCCGCATTGGATGTCACTGTGCTGGATGAAGCAGAACTGGAAAAAATGGGTGCCGGCGCGTTCGTATCCGTTGCCAAAGGCTCCTCTGAGCCAGGCAAAATGATCGTCATGAAATACATGGGTGCCGGCGAAGGTCAGCCAGCTCATATGATCCTGGGTAAAGGCATCACCTTTGATACCGGCGGTATCAGCCTCAAGCCAGGCCAGAAAATGGACGAAATGAAGTACGACATGTGTGGTGCGGCTTCGGTATTCGGTACCATGAAAACCCTGCTGCAACTGAAACCAGCCATCAACGTGATCGGCATGGTGACCAGTGCGGAAAACATGCCGGCAGGCAATGCCAGCAAGCCAGGTGACGTAGTCACTTCCCTGTCTGGCAAAACCATCGAGATTCTGAATACCGATGCTGAAGGCCGCCTGGTGCTGTGTGATGCGCTGACTTACGGTATCGATAACTTCAAACCAGCTTCGGTCGTGGATATTGCCACCCTGACCGGTGCCTGCATGGCTGCGCTCGGTGAAGTGAACTCTGGTCTGTTCACCCAGGACGAAGCACTGGCAGAGCAACTGCAGAGTGCGGCGAAATATTCCTGCGATAAAGTATGGCGCCTGCCACTGGAAGAAGATTATCAGGACCTGCTGGATTCCAACTTTGCCGATATGGCGAACATTGGTGGTCCGCTGGCCGGTGCCACCACCGCAGCCTGCTTCCTGTCACGCTTCACTGAAGGTACGCCGTGGGCGCACCTGGACATCGCCGGTACCGCATGGGTCGGTGGTGCGAAGAAAGGTGCAACCGGTCGCCCGGTACCTCTGCTGGTGAATTATTTACTGGCTAAATAAGCCATTATCCAGCGTATGAATAAACAGCCGGCCACTTTCGGGTGCCCGGCTGTTTTTCTGTCTGCCCTCGCTAATTGCTGCACTTGTGGCACATCCGCCCCCCTCTTTGGCCCGGTACGCTGATACCATCTGATGAACACATAAAGCGTTACCCACCCAATACAGAAAAATAAGAGGGCATCATGTCACTCAGCGATATTCTCAACAGCCGCTATTCCGTTCGTGCGTTTAAAAAAGATGCTGTCGACCCGGCGGTTTTGCAGGAAGTTTTCAGTGCAGCACAGCGTGCGCCATCCAACTGCAATGTGCAGCCGTGGAAAACCTACGTGGTGTCCGGAGCCAAAAAAGACGAGCTGAAAAACCAGCTGGTCGCAACGGTGATGAAACAGCAGCAGCCAGAACCGGAATTTAACTGGAAGGTTGCCTATCAGAGCATTCACCGTGAACGTCAGTTCGGATCAGCGGCGGCGCTGTACAATGCCATGGGGATTGAACGCGAAGATAAGATGAAGCGTAATATGGCCATGCTACGCAACTGGGCCTTCTTCGACGCGCCTCATGTTGCGTTTTTCACCATGGATAAATATCTGGATATTATGGGTGCGGTGGATGTTGGCATTTATGCACAGACACTGACCCTGCTGCTGAAAGAACGCGGTATTGATTCCTGCATGCAGGGAGCACTGGGGCAGTTTCCTCAGCCGGTAAAATCTTTCCTGAATATTCCGGAAGAACAGGGAATTTTGTTCGGCATGTCATTCGGTTACGCCGACGACAATGCCGATGCCAATAAATGCCGTACCGATCGGGCTGAACTCAGCGATGCGGTCGAATTTGTCAGCTGACCAAACAAAAACAGGGCGGAATATCCGCCCTGTTTTTTTGCTGCTTTATTAACCAGCCCGTACTCTTATCCGCACTACTTCACCACCGGATACGCCAGCTCACCCCAGTCATGGTCACTGTGAGTCAGCATAATGTCGATCACAACCGGCATCAGAGCCAGCAGCAATTTGCCACCGTCTTCAACCTGTTCCCGGTTTACCCGGCTTTGCCAGGTTGCCCCGCCCCGCACCACCTGATTGTGCAGTACGTATAAGCGGTCCAGCACGATACCCAGTAATTCAGGTACTTTTTTGCGACTGAGGAAATTCAGCGCTGCGACTGATGAGAGATCAAACGCCTCTTTCCAGCAGTCATCGCCACGGCGCTGGGATTCCCAGAACGGTGCAAACACATACGGATTTTTAATCAATGCCCGCACCGGGCCGGAAAACTGATGCCACAAACAATCGTAAATGCGTTCATCCGGATCCAGATTGACCAGCTGCTGAATAAAGTTCTGGAATGCCAGCTGCTCTTCCAGCGGCGAGCTGCTGCTCTCTTCGACAAAACAACAGGCACTGAAACTGATCCAGCTGCAGATAAAGCGCAGGTCTGCGTCTTCATCATGTTGCTGAGCGGCGTTAAGCCAGCTCAGGGCACGATGCAGACGAGTAGACTGCAATTCATTCAACAGGTCGCGCTGATCGCGTAAACGCTGTTTAAGATCGGTTAATTCCGGCATACCGTTCTCTGGCTTATCCCGCTTTTATCAGCCGCAGCAATCACTGTGATCGCCATGAAAATCAATGGCCATATAAATCGACGACTGTGGATACTCAGACGGATACGCCATGTAGAAATGGGTATTGTCATCCACTGGCCACCAGCAGGACGCTTCACGCGGAATATCTGCCAACTCAACGCGCTCAATGCTGTATTGCAGATTATCTGCTTCGGCTTCAGGTACCCACTGCAGAAACTCAGTTGGATAACCGGCTTCAGCGGTGTTCAGTTTGTCTTCAATCTGCAGCGCCTGCAGTTTCTTTTCCCACTCAGCATCCTGACTGACTTCAACCATAAAGTCGGCGAGAAAGCGGGTATGTTTTTTCTTTACGATACGTGCATTAGACATAGTGTTTTCTCTGTCGGATAGATTTACCAGGGTAATTCCTGGCCATTGGAATGCCAGAAACCACCGGAATTTTCCAGGGTCAGCTCATCGATACGGGCCGCCAGTCCCTGTGCTGCTTCTTCAGGTGTAATGTCACCGTTAAAACCAACCATACGGGTTTTAACAAATCCCGGATGGAGTTGCGCAACAGCAATACCCTGAGGCTTCAGGTCCATTGCCAGGGATTTACCAAACGCATTGAGCGCGGCTTTGGAGGCGCGATAACCGTAATAAGAGCCCGACGTATTATCGGCAATGGAGCCCATGCGGCTGGTGATATTGGCAATTTTGCTGCCCTCTGCCATATACGGCAGCAGCATCATCGTCAGCTTCAGTGGCACCATGGCATTGATATCGAACTGACGCTGGATGGCGTCAAAGTCCATCGAATTAATGGTCTCATTGGTAAACAGGCCAGCGTTATTGATCAGCACATCCAGTGGGCCTTCCAGCAGCTGCTCAAGGATAGTGGCGATGGCGCCCAGTGACTCATCTGCGGTCAGGTCTATACCACTGATCACCTGATCGGCAATATCTTCCAGTTCATCACTGGTATCACGACAAATACCGGTGACCGCATCGCCGCGCGCTGCAAACAGCTTCGCCAGCTCAAGGCCGATGCCACGATTGGCGCCGGTAATGACTACATTTGCCATACAAATCTCCTGCTGAATTTTTACGCCGACATACTAACGCCTTTCGCCGGCGGGTCACAGCACAAGATCAGCAGGAATTCTGTTTCTCCCCGCCACCACCCCCTGCCCCGACTACAGCACTAAGCCATTGACACAGAACGGCTGAAAACCGGCGGACAGACAAGCGGAGAGGAAATTAAAGATAACGGTATAAATCAACGAGCCATGGTGTTCTTATCAGCGAAGGTAACTTCCCGTCCCTGCAGACGGCTGCTGACAATATACTGCTGCCCATTGCGGCCAAAGCGCCGCAACCAGCGATCAAAAGGAGGGATAAAACGCGCGGCGGTATCCATCAGACGGATAAACGGAAACTGCAGTGCAGGCAACAGCCCGAGCCCATAAGCTGAGGGAATATTCAGTACCCGGCGTATATCCGCTGGAATCAGCCAGTTGGCATACATACGGTGAAACCAATACACAAACTTTTTATAAGCCGGACGCCCGGGTACATCGAGGAAATTTTCCAGATAGGATTTTGCCAGCGCCATGCTGTCGTCATCCGGATTAATACGACTGCCCATGGCGATTACAAATAACCAGTCGACACCCTGCTCCCGATTTTCCGGCAACAGCGTCCAGTCATCACCCATCAGAAAAGCCACATACCGCCAGAGATGCAGTACGGCTTCGATTTCCTTATCGTTAAATCGCCAGCCCATCATACTGGCACCAGTGATCATCAGCATGGAGAACGCTACGTTAGTGGCCAGCGAATCGCCCTGATTAATCGGCAGCCCCCACTCTTCTGTATTCCAGTCAGGATGCTGCAGCAACCGCTGGCGCACCAGTGCATGCATAACGCGAACTTTCACGGCCGAACAGTAGCCTTTTGCGCCGGGCACCAATGCGCCGGGCGTTGTGACATCAAACCAGAACGACGTTGTTTCCGACACGCGGTCAAACGAGCTGTTGCCATTTAAAGCGCCGGTAAATGACAGAGGCTTGGTAATATCACTGTTGGCGTAGCCGCCCAATAAAGCCATATCTCCGAGTGCGTACATAGCAAACCGCCCGCAACGGTGAATAACGTCGCAGGCTTCTGTGAGCTTGCCAGAGTCGAGCCAAAGCGGCGGCGTTTCAGCCTGTTGGATCAGGGTTTTTAATGACGGCGTTAATGTGTCATCGACAGCGGCACTGCCCTGCTCAACAGCTTGGCGCAGATATTCATGAGGATTAATGTTTGCCTGACGCAGCTGCGGATTATTGAATAATTCCTGAGCGACACGATCGCCTGTTTCGTCAGCCCGGTTATAGGCTGCCGCAACCTGATCAATTAACGTTTGTGACGGCGATGGGAAATGGCCAAGCAACAGGCGCAGCCCAAGCGCTNTTTTCCGCGCTCTGAAGGTTGCTGCCTGCTGTTGATAAACGAAGCGTGGTGGATGCTCNCTGTTCTGCGTGTTGCCAGGTTCAGCCATGGGTTATTCCGGAATCAGATCAGTCAGGAGTATTTCACACCTGACCGGCCAGATGAATGGACCACGCGGAGAATAATCTCTTACGTCCGCCAGCCAGCTAACCAACCAGCCTGCCACCTACCCAACCAACTAACCAGCGGCACTTTATTCCGCTTATTCGGCTGAAGCGCCTTAAAGCGATGTACTCACCTCGCAATTACTGCCTTCCCTGTCTGCGCACTTGCCGTACCAGCCGTTTTCACCGTTGCTGTCCCAGCGAAAAATACTGTACGGATATGCCTCACCCGGATCAACGGGCGCGAATACGGTTTCACCGCCGCCATCATTGCGGATGTGGGTTTCAGTAACGGAGACCAGTTCACCTTCGTCATAACCATAAAATACCGATGTATTACGGTCACCCTGATAGCGTCCGGNGATTTGCCCCTGCTCNTCGAACTGACTGAAACTCAGGCTGCAATCCGCTGGCTGGNGCACCTCAAGTTCCACGACACCAGTGTATGCCTCACCCATATCNGAGACACCTGAGCGGGAAAANTACCAGACTTCATCACCAGNCGTNNCNCCCGGCGANACATAATCGACCGTNGCNGTTACGCCATTCTCCTGCTCAAGATTCCANTGCGGACCAACATAATCTGANCCTTCCCGGGCACCGGCATAAGTAAAAATCAACGGNACGGATACCAGATAAACCCAGTTTNCCGGGTCCAGACCCTGCGGNATATATTCCNCACCATTGGCTGACTGAACAATGCCGGACGGCANNTTAAAGCCCGGATACTCCGGCATCGGCCAGGGCANATCCTGTGATTTATCCAGACTGCAATCGATGGCCTGAGCNGNGGNNGCGTTNTCGCTGTTGCCCGGAGTTGAATCTCCGGTATTGCTGTCNGCGCCAGCGTCAATTTCGNTGCCACTACCTGAAGAACTTCCNCCNCCGCAGGCNCTGAGAAGCAGAAGTGTNGNTGAAAAGGTCAGAAAATGAGCANATATATTCACAGANAATTCCCGCNGTTTCGTCCTGAAAAGGCCGCGCAATGTATCGGAATATAAATAATAAAAAACCCCACCAGTTCTCACTGNNGGGGNTNTCNATCAGAAAAGTCTGTTGCNGNTCAGGCGGCGGTAAANTGCGCCACCATTAACCGCAGTCGCTTCTGCTGCATCCGCAGAGAATATTCGACTTCTTTCATNCGGGTTCGCAGAGCAGCACCTTCCCACTTTTCCTGCAGGTTACGGCGGGTTTCCTGAACCCGCTCGCCCTGCAGCTCAGTCCAGTGAGCCAGCATACGNTTGAATTCTTCGTACTCAGTTTCCAGCATGGCAGACCATTTTTCATGGTTACCGGTTTTTTCCAGTTTNTCCTGAGCGCGTTTGAATTCCATTTTCAGTTTTGCCCGCTGGATTTTGAATTCCGGTACGGTTTTCAGATCCGACGCCAGACCAACCAGAGCACTTGCTTTAATAAACCACTTGGTGGGATCCCACTGATACCAGCGGATTCCGTTGCGGTAATCGGTCTGAAAAATATGGTGATAATTATGGTAGCCCTCGCCATGGGTCAGAAAGGCGAAGAAAGCGTTATCACGGGCAGTGTTTTCATCCGTGTAAGGCTGCGAACCCCATTTGTGCGCAATGGAGTTAATGAAAAAGGTAAAGTGGTGAGTGGTTACAATGCGCAGGAAGCCCGCCATCAGCAGCATACCCCAGACATCGCCCAGTATCAGACCCAGAGCAACCGGAATGAGGATGTTCATACCCAGTGCGATCGGGATGTAGTACTTGTATTGCCACATAACGATCGGATCTTTGGTCAGGTTTTTCACGTTGTCGAAATTCACCTCACCACTTGGATAGCGACGGATCATCCAGCCCATATGGGAGAACCACAGGCCACGTTTGGCCGAGTATGGATCCAGATCTACATCATCGACATGACGATGATGGACACGGTGACCGGAAGACCAGTGCAGGACCGTATTCTGCAGTGCCATTGCACCAAACAGCGCATAGAACAAACGCAATGCCCAATGGGCTTTGTAGGCGTTGTGAGACCACAGACGATGATAACCGGCAGTAATCGCCAGCTCCGTCAGCCAGGTCAGCAGAACAAAGGCAATCACCGCAGACAGAGAGTATCCATGCGTAAGACCGTACCAGGGCACGGCTGTCACAGCCACCAGGTTAGTGATTACGAACATCGTTGTCGGCGTCCAGTTAATCGGCGCCTTTTCGTTGCTATTGGTATCGCTCATAAAACTCAGCATTCACATCCAAATGGAGTCAGCCAAAGCTGACGATGTTGCTTTATATGATAACCCATGGTGGCGGTTTTCAACACAAGGGAAAGTAACGGGATTGTTGCAGATCATGTCCCGACAGGATTTACACAAAGATGTCCCTGGCAGCAGCCCAGTAATGGCGCGGCTTTACGNCAGAAAGCACCATACTTACCCCGNATTTCAGGCATAAAAAAACCGCGCCTCAGCGCGGTTTTTTTATGAAACATCAACCGCCGAAGTCATCCAGCATGATGTTTTCAGGCTCAACACCCAGACTGGTCAGCATGTTGATCACCGATTGGTTCATGATCGGTGGCCCACACATGTANAACTCACAGTCTTCTGGTGCCGGGTGATCCTTAAGGTACTGTTCATACAGCACGTTATGGATAAAGCCGGTCAGGCCTGTCCAGTTGTCTTCCGGCAGCGGATCCGACATGGCNACATGCCATTCGAAGTTNTCGTTCTCTGCCGCCAGCGCNTCGTACTCATCCTGATAGAACAGCTCACGCAGTGAACGTGCACCGTACCAGAAGCTGATCTTACGCTTGGACTTCAGGCGCTTCAGCTGGTCGAAGATGTGGGAACGCATTGGCGCCATACCCGCACCACCACCGATGAAGATCATCTCNGCATCNGTGTCTTTGGCGAAGAACTCACCAAATGGACCGTACACAGTGACCTTGTCGCCTGGCTTCAGGTTGAACACGTAAGANGACATGATACCGGCAGGAATGCCTTTGGAGCCNGGTGGTGGCGTTGCAATACGGATATTGAACTTAACCACACCCTTCTCTTCCGGATAGTTAGCCATAGAGTACGCACGGATGGTGGTCTCTTTGTTAACTGCCTTNATGTCGAAGAAGCCGTATTTCTCCCAGTCACCNCGATACTCTTCTTCGATATCGAAGTCGGAGTAGTTGATTTCGTAAGGAGGNCATTCCAGCTGTACATAACCACCGGCGCGGAAGTTCACGTGCTCGCCTTCNGGCAGAGCCAGTGTCAGTTCCTTAATGAAAGTTGCCATGTTCGGGTTAGAAACAACCGTGGTCTCCCACTTCTTAACACCGAAGACTTCTTCCGGAACTTCTACATCCATATCCTGCTTAACCGGAGTCTGACAGGACAGACGCCAGCCTTCACGGGCTTCACCTTTAGTGAAGTGAGAGGCTTCGGTTGGCAGCATTTCGCCACCACCGCTTTTNACCACACACTTACACTGGGCACAGGTACCACCACCACCACAGGCAGATGACAGGAAGATATTGTTNGCTGCCAGTGTCTGCAGCAGTTTGCCGCCGGCTTCCGTTTCAACTTCACGTTCGCCGTTGATCATAATTTTTACGTTACCAGAGCTTACCAGCTTGGCACGGGCGCCGAGAATGATGAATACCAGTGCCAGTACGATCACGGTAAACATCACAACGCCAAGAATAATTTCCAGTTCCACAGCCTACTCCTTACAGTTGCACGCCAGAGAAGGACATAAAGCCCAGAGACATCAGACCTACGGTCATGAAAGTGATGCCCAGACCCTGCAGTCCTGCCGGAACGTCGCTGTAACGCAGTTTTTCGCGGATACCGGCCAGAGCGGTAATCGCCAGAGCCCAGCCAAGACCGGAACCCAGACCGTATACGGTACTTTCTGCGAAGTTGTAATCACGTTCCACCATAAACAGAGAACCACCCATGATGGCGCAGTTCACGGTAATCAGTGGCAGGAACACACCCAGCGCGTTGTACAGAGAAGGAACGTACTTATCGAGTACCATTTCCATGATCTGTACGATCGCCGCGATCACACCGATGTAGGTCAGCAGACC
Source organism: Oceanospirillaceae bacterium (assembly GCA_002706025.1). Classification (GTDB taxonomy): domain Bacteria; phylum Pseudomonadota; class Gammaproteobacteria; order Pseudomonadales; family Oceanobacteraceae; genus Venatoribacter. The sequence goes on along the minus strand of PAJK01000049.1, from coordinate 61,828 downwards.
GAGGAAGCTCAGATCCACAGCAGAAAAATCTTCGCTGATCCAGGTCAGAGCGCCTTCCTTCAGAAGGTAGGTATAAATCAGGTTGTTGGCCGGTACGGTGATNGTCTGNACCACAACAACCGCAATACCCAGACCAATTGCCGTCTGAATCTTCTTGGAAATCGCCAGGAAGGTACACATCCCCAGGAAGAACGCCAGCGCCATGTTTTCAACGAACACGGCCTTAACAAACAGACTGATGTAATGTTCCATTAGTGGCCTCCGGAGTTTTCAGTGTTTGGCAGAATCTTGAATTCTGCTTTTTCATTCAGGTCTTTACGTACAGTACGCAGTACCCAGATGAAACCACCGATAATGAAGAACGCCGATGGCGGCAGCAGCAGCAGACCGTTGGACTGATACCAGCCACCGTTCTGAATCAGCGGCAGGATTTCAAAGCCAAACAGGCTGCCGGAACCGAACAGTTCACGCACAAACCCTACAGTCAGCAGAACCACAGAGTAACCGAGGCCGTTACCGATACCGTCGAAGAAGCTCAGTACAGGACCATTCTTCATAGCGAAGGCTTCTGCACGACCCATTACGATACAGTTGGTAATGATCAGACCAACGAACACCGACAACTGCTTGCTGATGTCGTAGGCATAGGCTTTCAGAATCTGATCCACCACGATTACCAGCGAAGCAATAATGATCATCTGCACGATGATCCGGATATTGTTCGGAATGTGGTTACGGATCAGAGCGATACCCAGGTTTGAAAACGCGGTTACCGACGTCAGTGCGATACACATAACGATGGTTACGTTCAGACTGGTGGTTACCGCCAGAGCCGAACAGATACCCAGAATCTGAACCGCAATCGGGTTTTTACTGAATAACGGTTCGGTAAGAACTTTTTTCAATTCAGACATAATCAGGCCCCCTGTTCTTGCAAGTGAGTCAGGAATTTACCGAAGCCATACTGACCAACCCAGAATTTCACCAGGTTATCGACACCACGGCTGGTCAGAGTTGCACCAGACAGTGCATCAACCTGATTCAGGTTACCCGGCTCAGCGCCACCTTTAACCACGGAGATCGCCAGATCACCGTCGCTGTCATGCAGCTTTTTACCGTTCCACTTGGCTTTCCAGACAGGGTTATCAACTTCACCACCCAGTCCTGGTGTTTCAGCATGGGAGTAAAAACCCAGACCGATGATGGTTTCCATATCGCCTTCCAGTGCGAGGAAGCCGTACAGAGTGGACCACAGACCGTAACCGTGTACCGGCAGGATCATTTTTTCCACTTCACCGTCTTTCTCGATCATATAAACCGGTGCGAATTCCGCCTGACGCTTAATGCTGGCGATGTCCTTTTCCGGATCCAGAGCTACAGAAATACCGGTAGTCTTGGAAGCTTTACGCTGATCGTAGTTTTGTGGGTCCAGACCTGCAGCTTTGATTTCAGCCAGTTCTTCGTCAGTCGCGTAACGACCCTCTTCCAAATTCACAATGCGGGTTGTGATCTGTTTGAACTGTTCATCAATGCTCACTCCTGACTGCAGAATACCTGCTGCGGCCAGAATGTTCTGTCTCATATCTTTTGCCTTGTTGGCCTGCTGCATCGGCTTCAGTGATACCGCGGCACCGGCCACGATCACAGAACACACCAGACACAGGAGAATGGCAACCAACAGGGTTTTCTGAATGCTGTCGTTATTCGCTGACACGTGCAACCCTCCGTTTGATGTTTGCCTGAACGACGAAATGGTCAATCAGAGGCGCAAACAGGTTGGCAAACAGAATGGCGAGCATCATGCCTTCCGGGAACGCAGGGTTCACAACACGGATCATAATCACCATAAAGCCAATCAGAGCACCGAAGAACCACTTACCTTTGTTGGTCATGGACGCAGATACAGGATCGGTTGCCATAAAGATCATACCGAAGGCAAAACCACCCAGCACCAGATGCCAGTACCATGGCAGCGCAAACATCGGATTGGTATCAGAACCAACCGCGTTCAGCAGCAGCGTGGTCACCACCATACCGATCATCACACCGGCGACGATACGGAAGGAAGCAATACCCATGGTCAGCAGTACAGCACCGCCAATCAGGATCGCCAGAGTACTGGTTTCACCCATTGAGCCCTGAATCGTACCGAAGAAAGCATCGGCCCAGGTCACACCATTGCTGATGATGCTGTCCACACCGCCTTCTGCAGCGTTACCCAGTGCAGTTGCCCCAGTGAAACCATCAGCCGCTGTCCAGACCGCGTTACCGGACATATCCGCAGGGTAAGCAAAGAACAGGAAAGCACGGCCAGTCAGTGCCGGGTTCAGGAAGTTCTTACCGGTACCACCGAAGATTTCCTTACCGATCACCACACCGAACGTAATACCCAGGGCAACCTGCCACAGAGGAATCGTTGGTGGCAGAATCAGTGCAAACAGAATGGAAGTTACGAAGAAGCCTTCGTTCACTTCGTGTTTACGGATAGTGGCAAACAGCACTTCCCAGAAACCACCAACGATAAAGGTAGTGGCATACACAGGAAGGAAGTAAGCAGCACCAAAAGTGAAGTTATCCCAGAAACTGGCAACATCGTGACCACTGCCGCCCAGCAGAGCGATCAGTACTTCACGCCAGCCTTCGATTGGCATACCGGCACCGGCAGCAATCGCACCATTCGCCTGCAGACCAATGTTGTACATACCGAAGAACATCGCCGGGAATGTACACAGCCACACAGTGATCATAATACGCTTGAGGTCGATACCATCACGTACGTGTGCCGTATTGTTGGTCACACTGGATGGACGGAACAGACCTGTATCAACTGCTTCATACAGCGGATACATTTTTTCGTATTTGCCGCCCTTCTCAAACGCAGGCGCCATCTTATCGAGCATGTTACGCAAGCCCATGATTAACCCTCCGCCTGAATTCGGGTGAGATTTTTACGCAGGATCGGGCCGTACTCGTACTTGCCCGGACAAACGAAGCTGCACAGAGCCAGGTCTTCTTCGTCCAGTTCCAGCGCGCCAAGACTGATCGCCGATTCCATATCTTCCACAATCAGAGCACGCAGCAGCTGAGTTGGCAGAATATCGAGTGGCATGATCTTCTCGTAAGCACCCACAGGCACCATGGCACGTTCACTGCCATTGGTGGTTGAGGTAAAGGCAAAGCGTTTGCCCAGCAGTTTCGACAGATACAACGGCATCACGGAGAAATTGTTCACACCGGCACGCAGATAGTGCAGGAGTGGACGATCACGGCCTTCCAGGATAACGGAGATCTGATCGTGGAAACGACCAACAAATGCCAGTTCACCAGCGGCTGTACGGCCACCGAAGACGGAGCCTGAAATCATACGGTTCTCGCCGTCTTTCAGCCCCCCCGCAGTCAGTTGAGCCAGATCCGCACCGATACGGGTACGTACCAGACGTGGCTGCATAACCTGAGGACCCGCCAGAGAGATCACACGGTCGGTATACAGCTTACCAGTAGTAAACAATTGACCGACGGCAATGACATCCTGATAGCCCACAGTCCATACTGTGCGCTGTTCGCTGACAGGGTACAGGTAGTGAATATGAGTACCTGACAGGCCTGCCGGATGCGGGCCGGAGAACTCTTCAGTGGTCTCAACACCGGCAGACGGAATGTCAGCACCAGGTGCTTTGCACACGAACAGTTTGCCTTCCGTCAGCTTTTTCAGAACGGTCAGCCCCTGCTTGAATGCAGCAGCCTGTTCTTTGATTACCAGCTGAGGATCGCCTGCCAGAGGATTGGTATCCATGGCATTAACGAAGATCGCCTGTGGACGTGAACCAAGCTCAGGGACGCGGGAGAAAGGACGGGTGCGCAGTGCAGTCCACAGACCGGAAGCAACCAGATTGTCCTGAATCTCGTCAGCAGACAGAGATGTCAGCTGTTCGGGCGTATAACTCTTGAATGTTTCTTCTTCATCACCATCCAGTTCGATTACTATCGACAGGAATACGCGACGCTCACCGCGGTTGATGGCTTTTACCACACCCGCGCCTGGAGAAGTGTATTGCACACCTTCCGTTTTTTTGTCGGTGAATAACACCTGGCCTTTCTTGACTCGATCACCTTCCTGCACAGCCATCGTTGGCTTCATGCCAACATAGTCCGGACCCAGTACAGCAACTTGCGTTACCGCTGGCCCATCCGTAATGACTTGTTCAGGATTTCCGGTGATTGGTAAGTCGAGACCCTTTCTGATATCGATCATACGCCTCGCCTAATCACAGTTGTTCCGCGTGCTGCACCAGCGCAAAAAGACAGCACACAGCCTCCCCACATCAATGTCAGGCTGTGCTGTGCGAATATCTTTTTGTTCTGAAAACAGGCACTTGGACCCATTTCCCAAGTTAAAAATCGCGCTAAGTATAATGACCGGCAGCCGATTAATCCACAGGACTTCCGACCAATTCCTAATACAGAGAAGTCTAATCACCCTGATCACGGCATCATTGTGCAAAGTTTAGTCAAAATGTCATAAAGCGCACATAAACCGGATTCAGGGTAAAAAAAAACCGCTGCAGAGCAGCGGTTTTTATATCAGCCTACTTTAGGGAAAGTAGGATATTCAACCCCACAAACCTGTTGCGCAATACGCACAACCTGACGGCTGTAGCCATATTCGTTATCGTACCAGACGTACAGATTCACGTGACTGCCATTCACAATAGTGGCCTGGGCATCAACGATACCGGCGTGGCTGTTACCAACAAAGTCAGTAGAAACCACTTCCGGAGAGTTCACCCAGTCGATCTGCTTTTGTACCGCTGAATGAAGAGACTGTTCGCGCAGGTAGTTGTTTACCTCTTCAACAGATGTCTCTTTTTTCAGGTTCAGCGACAGGATCGCCATCGACACGTTTGGTGTCGGAACTCGGATCGCGTTACCGGTCAGCAGGCCTTTCAGTTCAGGCAGTGCTTTGGCAACCGCTTTCGCTGCGCCAGTTTCAGTAATAACCATGTTCAGCGGCGCAGAACGACCACGACGGTCACCCTTGTGGTAGTTGTCGATCAGGTTCTGGTCGTTGGTATAAGAGTGAACAGTTTCAACGTGACCGTTATTAATGCCGAACTGATCATTCATTACTTTCAGGACCGGAGTAATGGCGTTGGTGGTACAGGAAGCAGCAGACAGGATCTTGTCAGATGCTTCGATATCACCGTTGTTGATACCGTACACGATATTTTTCAGATCGCCTTTGCCTGGTGCAGTCAGCAACACACGGGCAGTACCTTTGGCCTGCAGGTGCTGAGCCAGACCATCTTCATCACGCCATACACCAGTATTATCAATCACCAGAGCATTATTGATGCCGTATTCCGTGTAATCGATAGCCGCCGGGTCGTTAGCGTAGATGATTTTGATGTAGTTACCGTTGGCGATAATCGCTTCGTTTTCTGCATCAACGGTCAGAGTGCCGCGGAAAGTACCGTGCACAGAATCACGATGCAGCAGTGAAGCACGTTTCACCAGGTCATCACCTTTACCGCGGCGAACGACGATGGCACGCAGACGCAGGGAACCGGAACCGGCTTTTTCAATCAGGATACGCGCCAGCAGACGACCGATACGGCCAAAACCGTACAGTACTACGTCGCGGTTTTCGTTTTCTTCTGCAGGCTGTGCAGTCACTTCTGAAAGCTCATCCGCCAGGAAAGCCTGCAGATCGCGGCCATTGCCTTCTGCGCGGAATTTAACCGCCAGCTTGCCCAGATCGATATGCGCACGGCATACGTCCATTTCGCTAAGCGCGTTCAGGATAGGGAAAGTGTCGTGTACAGACAGCTCCTGTTTCTCCATATGACGCACAAAGCGGTGCGCCTTCAGGATTTCAATTACAGAGCGGTTGATAACAGGACGGCCGTAAATAGAAGTCACGATGTTCTTGTGACGGTACAGCTGACCAATCACAGGGATCATTGATTCAGCGATGGCTTCACGGTCCATCCAGTCCTGCAAACAGGCTTCGCGCATGTCTTGGCTCACGGGTTCACCTTCCGTTTTATTCAGTAAAAATAATGGGCAAATTTCGGGCGCATATTATGCCCAGATGTAAAACAATTAACAAACAAATTGAACAAAGTGTGGCGGTCATTTCTGCCCTGATTCTGCCCGGGCGGCTGACAACAGGCGTTTCTATGCGCCTGCCCTTCCGCTAAACTGGCGGCCGCTTAAGATGATGCCGTTATTGCAGGAGTACACATGGCCAGCCCTTTTTCCCCGGAAATCCCGACCAAAGCCGCTGAACGGCGCTTCTGGGGAAATCTGAGCGGAGCCTCGCAGGCTCTTTCCATTGCCAGCGCTGCGGCAGGCCATAAAGGCCTGACCCTGGTGATCTGTGCCGACCCGGCCAGTGCCCTGCGCCTGCAGGAAGAAATCCGCTTCTTCGCCGAAGACTTACCTGTGCTGCACTTCCCCGACTGGGAAATCCTGCCTTACGATGTGTTTTCTCCGCATCAGGACATTGTCTCGCAACGTATCGCCACCCTGAGCAGACTGCAGGATATTCAGCACGGCATTCTGATTCTGCCGGTCTCCACCCTGCTGCACCGCCTGCCTCCGGCCAGCTTCTATCAGGGCCAGACTTTCGCCCTTGATATCGGCCAGAACTTTGCTGTCGACAACACCCGCATTCAGCTCGAATCCGCTGGCTACCATTGTGTCGATACCGTATACGAACACGGTGAATTCGCCGTGCGCGGTTCCATTGTTGATATCTTCCCAATGGGTCACGACACGCCGTTCCGCATCGAGCTGTTCGACGATGAAATCGAAACCCTGCGTACCTTTGATCCGGAAAGCCAGCGCACCCTGGAAAAAGTCGACAACATCCGCATCCTGCCGGCACGCGAATTCCCGCTCAACACCAGCGCCATCCGCACCTTTAAATCACGCTGGTTTGATTTCTTTGATCAGGACCCGAAAGCCTGCCCGGTGTTCACTGATGTCAGTGGCGGCATTGCACCGGCCGGTATTGAGTACTACCTGCCGCTGTTTTTTGCCGAAGACCTCGGCAGCCTATTTGATCACCTGCCGCGCAATACCCTGATTGTCCACGATGGCCGCACCGAAGAAGCTGCAGAGCAGTTCCGCAAAGATGCCGAGCAGCGCTACGAAAGCCGCCGTTACGACCGTATGCGCCCGATTCTGCCGCCAGCCCAGCTGTTTCTCGCCACCGATCAGCTGTTTGGCCGCATGAATGAACATCCGCGCATTCAATGGCAGGCCGATGCCCCGCCTGAGCGTGCCGGCGCGGTCAGCTACGCAGTCAGTCAGCTGCCGGACATCAGTATCGATTCCCGTCTGGAACAGCCGCTGCAACGCGTACAAAGCTGGCTGCAAAGCAATGCGCAGCTGCGGGTTCTGTTCTGCGCCGAATCCGCTGGCCGCCGCGAAGCCCTGCGCGAGCTGTTGGGCCGCATCAGTGTGCGCCCACAGGAGTACGATGACTGGAACAGCTTTGTTAAGGCAGATCAGACCCCGGGCCTGATCGTTGGCCCTCTGGACGACAGCGTTCTGCTCGACGATGACGGCATTGCCATCGTCACCGAAAACCAGCTGTTTGGTCAGCGTATCCGCCAGACCCGCCGCCGCGACAAGCAGAAAACCAATCCGGATATGATGATCCGCGATCTGTCGGAGCTGCAGGAAGGGTCACCTGTAGTGCATCTGGATCATGGCGTCGGCCGCTACATGGGCCTGCAGACGCTGGAAGCCGGCGGTGAAGTGAACGAATTTCTGGTGCTCGAATACCAGGGCAACGCCAAACTCTATGTGCCTGTCTCTGCCCTGCATCTGATTTCCCGCTACGGCGGTAATGAGGAAGGTGCGGCACCAATCAGTAAACTGGGCACCGATAAATGGGCGCAGGCCAAACGCAAAGCAGCAGAGAAAATCCGCGACAGCGCTGCCGAGCTGCTGGATATCTACGCCCGCCGCGAAGCGCGCAAAGGCTTTGCTTTTGACAAGCCGGACGAAGACTACGAACGCTTTGCCGCCGGCTTCCCTTACGAAGAAACCCCGGATCAGCAGGCAGCCATTGATGCCGTGATCGAAGACATGTGCTCGCCGCGGCCGATGGATCGTCTGGTGTGTGGCGACGTTGGCTTCGGTAAAACCGAAGTTGCCATGCGTGCTGCCTTTATGGCGGTACAGAGCGGCAAACAGGTCGCCGTATTAGTGCCCACCACTCTGCTGGCACAGCAACACTATCAGAACTTCGCCGACCGCTTTGCCGAATGGCCGGTGAAAGTGGATGTACTGTCCCGCTTTAAGTCCGCCAAAGAAACGCAGCTGGCNCTGGACCGCATGCTGGAGGGTAAAACCGANATCGTCGTCGGCACCCACAAGCTGCTGCAGAAAGACGTGAANTTCGATCATCTGGGCCTGCTGATCATTGATGAAGANCACAGATTCGGCGTGCAACAGAAAGAACGGATTAAATCNTTACGGGCGGAAGTCGATATTCTNACCCTCACCGCCACGCCGATTCCNCGNACNCTGAATATGGCNATGGCCAGCATCCGCGACCTGTCGATNATNGCCACACCGCCGGCTAAGCGTTTAAGCGTTAAAACCTTTGTCCGCCAGCATGACGAAGCCACCACCAAAGAAGCCATCCTGCGGGAAATTCTGCGCGGNGGTCAGGTGTATTACNTGCATAACGAAGTCAAAAGCATCGAGAAAACCGCCCGNGANCTGGCNGAAGCCATTCCGGAAGCCNGGGTTATTGTCGCCCACGGCCAGATGTCTGAACGCGAACTGGAACGGGTAATGAGTGATTTCTATCACAAACGTTTCAACGTNCTGGTGTGTACCACCATTATTGAGACAGGCATCGACGTTCCNTCTGCTAATACCATTATCATCGACCGCGCTGATAAATTTGGTCTGGCGCANCTGCATCAGCTGCGTGGCCGGGTTGGCCGATCGCACCATCAGGCGTACGCCTACCTGCTGACTCCGCCACCGAAGATGATGACCAAAGATGCNGAAAANCGCCTCGATGCGATTTCTGCCTCCCAGGATCTCGGTGCCGGNTTTATGCTNGCCACCCACGATCTGGAGATCCGNGGNGCCGGTGAACTNTTAGGNGAAGAACAGAGNGGTCAGATCGAAACCATNGGTTTCACGCTCTACATGGACATGCTGGAGCAGGCGGTCAAAGCCATGAAGGCGGGCAAAACACCATCTGACAGCCTGACCATCAATGCCGGCANCGAGGTGAATCTGCATATTCCGGCNCTGATTCCGGACGATTANCTGCCGGATGTGAATTCGCGNCTGACGCTGTATAAACGCATCGCCAGTGCCGAAGATGATACGCAGCTGAAAGAACTGCAGGTNGAAATGATCGACCGCTTNGGCCTGCTGCCGGATCAGGTNAAAAANCTGTTCCGCCAGACATCNCTGAAACTGAAATTAACGCCGATNGGCATCGCCAAACTGGATGCCGGAGAAAGCAGCGGCCGCATTGAATTTGCAGCAGAAACGAACATAAACCCGTTTGTACTGGTCAGACTGGTCCAGAGCAAACCGAACACATTCAGACTGGAAGGTGGCCATACCTTGCGTTTCAANCTCAACATGTCCAGTATCGAGCAGCGTTTTAACCAGATCGACCAGGTCATCACCGAATTACAGAAGGACCCTAACCTGTGAAGCCATTGCACAGCCTGACGGCGCTTTTGCCTGTATTGCCGCTTTGTGCCCTGCTGTCTGCCCCGGCAGAAGCCGCCCCCTGGTATCGGGTGGAAATGATGCTGGTCGCCTACGAAAATCAGGAAAACATCGACCATGAAATGTGGCCGGATGTCTTACCATCGCCGTANAGTGAAGANGAACCTGAACGCCCGGATTACAGTTGGTGGCAGGCGCCGGTNATGTACAANCAACTGCACTCTGCCCTGTGGGCGGGCTTCAGCTTCCCGGATATTCCGGCGGCTGAATTACCGGCNCCGTTTACNCAGCTGGAGCATCTGGAACTGGCTCACGCCGAACAGCGCATTAACAGCCGNAAAGATATGCAGGTGGTCTGGCATCAGGCCTGGATCGAACCGATTCAGGAAGAAGGCCAGGAAGTTGTTCACCCGCTTAACATCCGCNTTGAAGATGAGTTTGCCATCGAAATCAGCGGCAGCTTCACTCTGCACCGCAGCCGTTATCTGCACCTGAATACTGACCTNATCGTGCAGCACTACTCATTGGATGAAAATCCGGCACTGAGCACCCTGACACTGCCGGACAGCACAGTGGCAAGGGATAACTTTCAGTTGCAGCTGAACCACAACAGTAATGAAAGCAGCAGTGACGAAAACAACAGCGAAGAAAACAACAGCCCGTTTGAATCCAATCCGGCGGAACTCCTGCCAACACCATTGCGTGCTGCAGAAGTGAAACAAACCCGCCGTATGCGCAGTAATGAACTGCACTACATCGACCATCCGATGCTCGGCATCGTGATTAAAATCACCCCGATTGAAGATGCCAGTTCGCTGAACGGCGACCAGTGATTTAACCGGGCGCTGATTCAAGCCTGTACTGATTCAACCGGAACAAACAAAAAGGCCGCTGTGAATACAGCGGCCTTTTTGTTTGTCCGGGCTGAACCTGCATGCCTGAACCTATCCCTCTGCAGGAAGGTTCACATTTCACTGCTCCGGCTGAGAGTCAGCCATACCACTCAGGGTTTCTGCCAGAATATCACGCACTTTCTGCATACCGTCACGCAGCACCGCACGGATTTCATCCATGGTAATTTCACCATCGGACTTACCCGCTGCCGGGTTCACCACCAGACACAGACTGGCATAAGGAATGCCCAGCTCACGCGCCAGCGCCGCTTCCGGCATGCCGGTCATACCGACCAGATCACAGCCGTCATTTTCCATGCGGTTAATTTCCTCAATGGTTTCCAGCCGCGGCCCCTGAGTCGCACCGTAGACGCCAAATTCGTGCAACGGCTGCGAAATACGTCCGGCGGCGGCAATCAATTGCTGACGCAGCGTTTCATCGTAAGGGTGCGTCAGATCGATATGATCCAGCGGGCGGAATTCACCATCAAAATACGTACCTTCTCGCCCCCAGGTATAATCAATCACCTGATGGGGAACCGAAATTTTGCCCGATCCCATCTGCGGATGGATACCACCAACGGCATTTACTGCAATGATTTTTGTTGCGCCGAGCTGCTGCAGAGCGAGCAGATTCGCGCGGTAATTAATTTTATGCGGCGGCAGCGCATGAGGATGGCCGTGACGGGCCAGAAACAGCACCTGTGAGCCATTCCACTCACCCGCTTCAATCGGACCGGAGGGATTGCCCAATGGCGTTTCTGCGTTGTGTGCGGCGGTAATCTGCGGGCCTTCCAGTTGTGTAAGACCAGTACCACCAATAATTGCTATAACTTCAGATGACATAAATTCTCGGTTCTCAGAGAGTTTCCAGTACCCGGCGTACAGACTGCGCCCGGCGCTCAGATTCGTCCGAATCCAGTTGTTCCATGCTGCCCTGCAAATATTGCAGATCCAGATGCTGCCAGCCCTGCTGACACTGCAGGCGGACCTGATCAATCACCTGCTGCGCACCATCAGTATTATTACAGACCACTAACGCGTCAGCGCCAGCATCCATCGCCGCCTGTGCCCGCTGAGCATAACTGCCCACACTGGCAGCACCGGCCATGGTCAGATCGTCACTGAAAATAACACCGTTATACTGCAGTTGCTGGCGCAGAATATCCTGCAGCCAGCGACGGGAAAAACCAGCCGTATGTTCAGCATCCACCGCCGGATAAACAACATGGGCCGGCATTATGCCCGCCAGCAACCGTCTGTCCATCAGTTCGGCAAAAGGCCGCAGATCGTAATCCAGTGCCTGCTCCGAACGTTCATCCACCGGCAGGTCTTTGTGCGAATCGGCCTCTACCGCACCATGACCCGGAAAATGCTTCCCCACCGCAGCCATGCCCGCCTCACTCATGCCTTCAACAAAGGCAGACGCCAGCGTAATCACCACTTCGGCAGAATGGCCAAAGGCGCGGTCGCCGATCACACGGGAAATATCGCGCTCAATATCCAGCACCGGAGCAAAACTCAGGTGCACGCCCTGGCGGCGAACTTCCCACGCCATCAGCCAGCCCTGTTCACGGGCAAGCCCGATGGCTCGGGCCTCATCCTGATGGAATATCGCTTCCAGCGTCAGCATCGGCGGCAGGCGGGGATAACCCTCGCGAAAACGCTGCACCCGTCCGCCTTCCTGATCCACGCACAACAGCAGGTCCGGTCGCTCAGCACGAATATCCGCACACAGCTTTGCCAGCTGCTGCGGAGACTGATAATTACGGGCAAAAAATATCAGGCCGGATAACTCTGGCTGGGCAATAAAGCGGCGGTCTTCATCGGTCAGTTCAGTCGCAGGAATATCGGCAATAACGCCCACCCGCTGCCCGACCGGCATTTGGCTTACTAAAGATTGCGACATGGAATCCTCGCGAACGTACCTTCCTGAATCCATACCCGGGTATCGGCATCAATCAGCCCGGCGAGTTCAACAACATCGTCATTGCGCATGCGTATACAGCCATGAGAAAGCGGTTTTCCCATGGGCTCGGAATCCGGTGTACCGTGGATGTAAATATAACGGCGCATGGAATCCACGCTGCCAAGCCGGTTACGGCCAATTTCCAGTCCCTGCAGCCAGAGAATCCGGGTCAGAATCCAGTCCCGCCGGGGATGCTCAGCAGCCAGCTCCGGGGTATAAATCTCGCCGGTTCTGCGCCGGCCGACAAACACAGAATTCAGAGGAGCTCCGCGACCAATACAGGCACGGATCCTGTGCCAGCCGCGTGGGGTTTTGCCACTGCCTTCCTGCTCTCCGGCACCATTGGCGGCGGTGGAAACGGAATATTCGTAACAGACACCTGCGCTGAGGATGCGCAACTGCTGATCGGCAATCGAAATTTCAATAACGTTATCGTGAAGAGCGGCCACGCTGCTGGGCATGGGGCGGACAGAGTTCATACTCGCGTTCCATCTGGCTGATAGGGTGCCGATGTCCTTATGAATTGTCCTTAAGAACTGCGCTCTTATCTGTGTGGCGCGTTTACACCGGCTGCGAGGAACGGTACCAATTTATCCACGACCTGCGCAATATCCGATCCTTTACCCAGATCGTATTCTGCCATCGCCGACAGGGAATCCGCACCGGACAGGGTGAAAACCGTAGCACCCAGCATAAAGTGAATACGCCAGAACCGCTCTTCATCAGAAAGCTCCGGTGTCGCCGCCGTCACCAGCTTCATATAGATATTGAATACGCGGCCATACTCTTTCTGCAGAAAACGGCGCAGGTGCCCCTGCCCCTGGCTGTAGGCTAATCCCAGCAGACGCATAAATATGCCCAGCCGACGTGGACTGTCGTGGTAGCCCGATGACAGCGCCGTCTGGGATAACAGCAGCAGCAACTCTTCCATCGCCGGCACGCGACCTGGTAATCCGGACTCAAGATGCGCCAGATTTTCTTCCAGCTGTTCCGAGAAGGGACCGAGAAATCGTGCAAACACCGCCTGAATCAGTTCTTTTTTAGATCCAAAGTGGTAGTTCACCGCAGCCAGATTCACACCCGCTTTCGTGGTAATATTGCGCAGTGACGTCTCCGCGAACCCGCGTTCCGAGAACAATTCCTCTGCCGCGTTAAGAATGCTCTTAACCGTATCTTTCTGTGCCATAAGGGTGGTTGATCCAAACTGTCGCCTCCGCTCCACGAAGACATTACAAAACGATTGTTTCAAACATACGTTTAAAACAACAAATAGGCAATAGCGGAGGCTACCGTAAGTAAAATTACGACCACACGCCCACCCTTTTCTGCTGTATCCCGCAACAACTCCACCTGCTGACTCATGCCTCCTGCCAGATCATTGCGACAGGCCGCCCTGTCCTGCCTGACCAAGAAAGGTGTTTACACTGAATAAAATACTGTATACATTTACACCTACTGTATGGATCAACAGACTGGATAAGCATCATGATCAAGCTCACCGCACGTCAGCAACAGGTACTGGACTTCATCCGTTCAGCGCTGGAAGAAACCGGCTTTCCGCCAACCCGCGCGGAAATTGCTGCCGAACTCGGCTTCAAATCGCCTAACGCTGCGGAAGAACACCTGAAAGCGCTGGCGCGCAAAGGTGCTATTGAAATCATGCCGGGCGCTTCCCGCGGTCTGCGCATCATTGAAGAACAACAGCCAGGCCTGCCGATCGTCGGGCGTGTTGCCGCCGGTGAACCAATCCTGGCGCAGGAACACATTGAAGAATACTGCGAAATCCCACCGTCCTTCTTCCGCCCACAGGCCGATTACCTGCTGGAAGTTCACGGTGACAGTATGAAAGACATCGGTATTCAGGATGGCGATTACATCGCTGTTCACAAAGCGGAAACTGCCCGTAACGGTGAAGTCATCGTTGCCCGGGTCGATAACGAAGTGACAGTGAAGCGTTATGAGAAAAAACGCTCACAGATCCTTTTGTATCCCGAGAATGAAAACTACCAGCCGATTGAAGTGGATCTGCGGGAGCAGGAATTTGCCATTGAAGGCCTGTACGTTGGCGTCATCCGTCGCCACTGACAGCCAGGCAGAAGCAAATCACTAACAGTCAATCAACAGACCAATATCAGCAGACATTCTGAGCTTTATCAGGGGGTTAGTTATGCGTCAGTTAGCACTTGGAATGGAAGAACCGGGACTGTCCCTCAGCAGTCAGCCGGTTGCTTTTGGCAACACCGCGGGCAAAGGTTTCGGTATAGCGCCAGCCCGCAGTGGCAGCCTCACCGAAGTCATCGTCAGTGACGAAGGTGCTATTCAGCCTCTGCAGCTGCTGCCGATGCTGGCCCAGTGCAATTCTCAGGAACGCTGGCTGATGTGGCTGAGCCCCAACCGCCCGATGAATAAACAATGGCTGGCTAGTATGGGATTGGGTCAGGCGCCCGTGGTACATCTCGATCTGTGTACGGACACCCAAATGGCGCTGTGCAGCAAAGTACTGGCCGCCGGCAACAGTCATATGATTGTTGAATGGCAGGGCCGTATCAGCAGTGACGACCGTCGTCAGCTGCGCCAGATGGCCAAAAACAGCGGCAGCCACGTGGTGCTGATTCAGCACGAAGCCTGATACGCAGCCCTGTTACCTGAACCGGATACGTAAGCCGGATAGGTAAAAATGCTCCGCCCGCTCTGCCTCCACTGTAAAGCAGCCAAAAAAAAGCCCTGACATGGTCAGGGCTGTTTGCATTCTGTTGCCGTGCAGCTCAGCGTCCGCTCAGTGCAGGCGCTGCTCATGCTCCGGCGTATCGAAATCATCCTGTTCGACTTCCATTCCGGATAACTCACCGACCTTGCGCACGCCCGCCTCCAGCATAACTCTGGCCACATCCATATGGTGTGCCTGCAGACTGGCCTTGGCGTCCTCTGAAAAATGAATGGACACCAACGCATCGGAATCTGCGTCGTCAGCACGGCGCAGTACAATGTCGCCGTTGGAAAGTTCTACGATCTCAAAAAAGCGTGCCATATCCGCCTCTCAAAACTGGGCGCGCGAGTGTATCACATGAAAACCCCGAAGGGCGCGCCATTAAAAAGAACACTTGGGAATAAAAAGATAACTGTTAGAACAGCAATAATGGTCGGAGATCACTGACCCTGCGGATCAGCTCTCCTGTCGGTTTTCGCGCTGAGTATCAATAAGCGCACTCAGGGCTTGCCACCAGGCAGCCACCTGGGATTCGGTCGTTTCCTGCACCAGCGAAATTGTCTGCACGCCACCATTCTGAGCCCCGGCTTGCTGAACCGGACGCGCAGCATCCGGATAACGCAGGTCTTCCACCGCTTTCAACATCTGACTGAGCCAGGAAAAGGCGTTGTCCTGCAATTGCATCAACTCACGCATTTCCCCGGTAATCAGGTTTACCTGCCCTACCAGCTCCTGCAGTGACTGCACGGGCTGACGATAAGCGACCATATCGCCAAGCTCCTGCAGATAGGATAACCAGGCATCGTGCAGCTGATACAGCGCGCTCTCTTCCAGGGCACTCATCAGCGCCTTCTGTTCGCACTGAGCGAATTCACTCAGTAACAGACGGCTCTGATACAGCTTTTTGTTGGTAAATCCTATCCACTGGCTCATGGCTGTTTCTCTATCTGAGCGGTTCAGAAATCGATGGTCAGGCCGAGGTGCGCACCGTCACCCAGCTTATAACGGTTACTCACGTCTTCCAGACGGATGCCGTTATAACGGTAACCGGCATAAACACGTGCGGTTGGCAGCAGTGAGTACTGCATCTGCAGATTAGAAACAATCATGTTTTCGGTATCAGCAAAGGAAATAACGGGTGGCGCGTAGTAAACGTGACCGGCAAGACTGACATCCGGAGCAGCCGCAAAACTGTAGCGGAAGAAACCGCCAACACCCAGAGCCACACCACTGTAATCATCATAGCGGTCGGAACGGTCAGTCGAGTAGGCAAAGACGTTGGCACCCACGCCGATGTAGAGATTGCTGGTTGACGGACGCACATCCACAACGTGCAGGCCGGCAGAAACCATCTCGCCTTTGTCATCGTCGTAAAGGCCAGCCAGGCTGATATGAATACCGCTGCCCATCTGAGTTGCATCATAACCAATGCGGGCAACATCATCAGACAGACTGATGTCCAGAGATCCGCCGGCGTTTGCCGCAGGTACCATTGCCAGAGCAGCCGTTGCACACACCAGAGCGGCGCTGAATTTTTTCATAAAAGTCCCCAATTATTTATTTCTGCGGAAATTTTTCGCTTAATAACAGCGCCCGCTGAGCGCTTTATCATAACAGTACGGCGGCACAGGTAAAACCTGCGCCGCCGCCGTAGGACCGCAGAAATAAGGCTTCAGCTCATCAGATCAAGCAACAGTTTGTTCAGACGGGAAACATACTGTCCAGGTTCCTTAAGCTGACTGCCTTCCGCCAACAGTGCCTGAGCATGAATCAGCTGAGCCAGTTCAGCAAAGCGCTCTTCATTCTGCTCTTTATCGAGACGCTCAATCAGCGGATGCGTTGGGTTAATTTCCAGTGAGGTATCCGGTTCCGGTACTGGCTGACCAGCCGCTTCCATCAGACGGCGCATATGGCCACCCATATCGTACTGGCCAACCACCATACAGGCAGGAGAGTCCGTCAGACGAGCGGTTACCCGCACATGCTTCACTTCACCTTCCAGCGCTTTCTGTACACGCTCAACCAGATCTTTATGGGTTTCTTCCAGATTCTTCTGCTGTTCTTTCTCAGACGCATCGGCCAGCTCATCCAGATCCAGTTCACCTTTGGTAACGTCCTGGAATACCTTGCCGTCGAAATCCGTCAGATGGCCGACCATCCATTCATCGACACGGTCAGTCAGCAGCAGAACTTCCACGCCTTTGTTGCGTAAATATTCCAGGTGCGGACTGGTCGCGACAGCAGCATAGTTGTCACCAGTGATGTAATAGATTTTTTTCTGCCCTTCACGCATGCGGGCAACGTAATCTTCCAGACTGACAGTCTGCTTCGGACCTTCACTCTTAGTGGTCGCAAAGCGGAACAGTTTGGCGATTTTCTCTTTATTGCTGAAATCTTCTGCCGGGCCTTCTTTCAGCACATCGCCGAATTCTTCCCAGAAAGACTGATATTTTTCAGCATCGTTTTTCGCCAGTTTCTCCAGCGAATCCAGCACACGTTTCACCAGCGCGCTGCGCAGGCTGTCGACCTGTTTGTCTTTCTGCAGAATTTCACGCGAAACGTTCAAAGACAGATCATTGGAATCCAGCACCCCTTTAACAAAACGCAGGTACAGCGGCAGGAACTGTTCAGCGTCGTCCATGATAAATACGCGCTGCACATACAGTTTCAGGCCACGGGTCGCCTCGCGGTTCCAGATATCGAACGGTGCTTTGGACGGAATATACAGCAGGCTGGTGTAATCCAGCTTGCCTTCCACTTTGTTGTGCATCCACAGCAGCGGATCATTCCAGTCGTGGGAAACGTGATTATAAAACTCTTTATATTCGTCGTCGCTCAGTTCGCTTTTCTGACGGGTCCAGAGCGCCTTGGCTTCGTTAACGGCTTCCGGAATTTTTTTCTTTTCACCGTCTTCATCATCCTCACCGACTTCCTGTGGCAGATAAACCGGCACAGCAATATGGTCAGAATATTTTTTAATCAGGGAGCGCAGACGGAAGTTGTCAGCAAATTCTTCTTCGCCTTCTTTCAGATGCAGGGTGATACGGGTACCACGGCTGTCTTTATCCATGGCTTCCAGAGTGAATTCACCCTCACCGGCAGATTCCCAGCGGGTGCCTTCAGCGGCATCGGTACCGGCACGGCGGGTTTCTACCGTCACTTTGTCGGCAACGATAAAGGCGGAATAAAAGCCCACACCGAACTGACCGATCAGTTGTGAATCTTTCTGCTGATCGCCGCTGAGTTTGCTCAGGAATTCTGCGGTACCGGATTTGGCAATGGTACCCAGATGATTGATCACATCCTCGCGGCTCATACCGATACCATTGTCTTCGATAACAACGGTTTTCGCTTCGGCATCGAAATCGATGTGTACGCTCAGATCGCTGTCACCTTCGTACAGAGCATCGTTCTTAAGTGCTTCAAAGCGTAATTTATCGCAGGCATCTGACGCGTTGGAAATCAGTTCGCGTAAAAAGATCTCTTTGTTGGAATACAAAGAGTGGATCATCAGATGCAGCAGTTGCTTAACTTCTGTTTTAAACCCCAGGGTTTCTTTGCTGGCTGCAGTCATCTTGCTTTTATCTCCTGTCAACGGACCAAACTTATTCAGTAGTTTGCAAAGATGGGGACGAGGAAATGGTTTTCAAGGGCACAACTGTGGATTAACGCAGACTGATCCCGCTGGCCTGAATGCACACCGGAGCGGTCCGGCAGCTGAAAACAGTAACCAGATTCCAACCCCCTGAAGCAAACAACAGAGTCCGGTAACGCCTCGCTGATGTAAGAGCTGACTGAAGATGGATAGATGGATAAAAGAAACAGGCAGCAGAAGCCAGAACCCAGTCTGACTTCCCCGGCTATTCCACCAGCAACTCTGTGAACTTCCTTACAGAATAATGAGCGCACTGCAGAACTGCGCCAGAGAACACTGCCAGAGAAGTAAAAGATAACGGTATAACGATCAGGATTTGAGCAGAAAGTGCGCCCGCGCCGTAGCGATCGGATTCGCCTTATCCGTCTGCCAGGCAGTAATCGCTACGTTGGCCACCCGCGAGCCCTGGCGCCAGACCTGACACTCAGCAAAGGTATCCTGATGACGTCCTGCGCGCAGATAATCCAGCGAGAAATCGATCATCTTCGGAATGGTTGCGATATCCATGTTCATCATCAGTTGCAGCGAGGCCGACAACTCCATAAAACCGCCAATCACTCCACCATGAATAGCCGGCAATATTGGGTTGCCGATATTGTCGTCATTCTTTGGCAGACAGAACAACACCTCATCACCAACGCGCTTCAGCGTCAGTCCGATCAGCCGGGCATAAGGAATCTCATTGATCAGAGCGTTAAAATCGCCACTCTGCTGTGCACCATGCAATTTTTCTTCGAATGTCATGCGTCGGTTTCTCCGCTGTCATCATCCTGTTCAATGCGGGCGCGGAAATCGGCCGGAGTCATATCCTGTCCGATACGCATAAAGGTTGCCGCACAGCGGGCAATTAACTCACGTTCCTGCCCGCCCCCGGCAGCCTGAAAGACTTCGCATTGGGTAAACACCACACTGCTGGCGATACGCACCACACTGGCCTCGGCAATCAGATCCAGACCCGGTTGAGCAGCGGTCATATAATCCATACGCAGATCCAGCGTCGGGCACAGTTCAAAGCCCGGCAGAACCGCAAACACCGCCGTCCCACAGGCGGTATCCATCAGGGTTGTCAGGCTGCCACCGTGGACAACGCCAGTGAGCGGATTGCCGACAATCATGTCGCTGTAAGGCAGTCGCATGGTCAGGCCGTCCGCATCAGCGCGTTCGACCGTCAGGCCCAGCACGTTACAGTGGCGCAGCGTGGCGACGAAACGCTGGGCGCGGGTTTTTACCGATAAAGTCATGATGAAACAACTCTTGAATAGCAGATGGTGCCCGGGCCTGAGTTGTATCCGGCCCGCACAAGCCACCGTTATACCGGAAGGCGCGGATTTAACAATGACCAGTCCGTCGGCACAAATTAGCATTTACGCTCACAAAATCCATCACCCCGTGCACAGATTACTCAAAGCGCACACTGCGCCAACGCGTGTTATCTTAGCGGTTTATAAATAACGAGAAGAAACGGAAACTCCCTGATGATGACCTTCGACCATTATCTGCAGCAGGCAACAGAACAGGACTCCCTGACCATGGACAGCAGCTGGAGCCAGGGGCGAACCTCGTTCGGCGGCCTCAGCGCAGCGATGTCGATAGCACGCCTGAGCAGACTCAGTGGTGATCACACGCTACGCTCCGTAGCAGTAAACTTCTGTGCGCCGCTGAAGACTGCTGAGCCACTGACATTCACCGAGCAGGTTCTGGCACGGGGCGGTTCCGTCAGTCATATCCAGGGGGATGTGGTACAGAACGCTGCAGTCTGCGCGCACATAACGGCGTGTTTTGCGCTGGCCCGGGAGTCCGATATTCTGGTGGAACACCATGATCTCAGCCTGCCTCCGGCCGGCGATGGCAAGCCTCTGCCTTTCATCAAGGGCCTGACGCCGGACTTCACCCAACATGTGGACTTCCGCTTCTGCGATGGAGGCCTGCCCTTCACCAACAGCCCACACAATCACCTGAAAGGCTGGATGCGCCTGAAAGAGGCCAGCGGCCCGATGACGCCCGCCCACGTCATAGGGCTTACGGATGTCTGGCCGCCAACGCCGCTGCAGAAGCTGAAATCCTTCGGCCCCTGCGCCACCATCAGCTGGAATATGGAGATGATTCACGCACCGGATGATTGCCAGCAACCGCTGCAGGCCGGTGACTGGCTGTGGTATGAAGCGGAAATCCGCCAGTCCCACGGGGGCTACGGCCATACAGAAGCCCGCATCTGCGCAGCGGATGGCACTCTGCTGGCCCTGAGCCGCCAACTGGTGGCGATCTATGACAAACGCTGATCCCGCATCCCCGCTGTCTGCAGCCGCGTCGCTTAGTTAAGTCTTTTACGCAAGGCGTCGGGGCGATAACAATAACAAGAACGCGGCATCCTGCTGACGGAAGAATAACCTCCTGAAGAACGACAACGCCTGTCTGCTGAGCCTGTCTGCTGAGCCTGCCCGAGCAAACCGGCGCAGGCACTGTGTCGTCGCGCGCATAACAGTATATTTCCACCACTTTCTGCCCCGGTTTCGCCAGACATAATTTGCTCAATAAGCCTGCGCCAACTACTACTTAGAGTCATCGACAGGTTTTCATTTTCAAAAGACAGGTTATGGCTACCAAAATTCTGATCTGTGACGACTCCAGCTTCGCACGCAAACAAATGGCCCGCGCTATTCCGCAGGAATGGGATGTGGAAATTCACTTTGCCGGCGACGGTGTTGAAGGTCTTGAGGTCATTCGCGCCGGTAACGGTGAAGTCGTGTTTCTTGACCTGACCATGCCCAATCTGGATGGCTACGGGGTGCTGGAAGTCATCCGCCGCGAAGATCTGCCAGCCATGGTGATTGTCGTTTCCGGAGACATTCAGCCGGACGCTCAGGAACGGGTCAAAGCTCTCGGCGCAATGGCTTTTGTCAAAAAGCCCGTAGACGCGGATAAAGCCCGCGCCATTCTCACTGAATTCGGCATTCTGTCAGGGGGCTGATATGACTAACCAGTCTCACCCGGAAGTCACGCTGAGTGAAGATCAGCGCGACTGCTACCAGGAACTGACTAACGTCGCCATGGGCCAGGCCGCTGACCGCCTGGCACGCCTGCTGGACGCCTACGTAGTGCTGCCGATTCCGAAGGTAAATCTGATTGAAGCCAGCGACCTGCGCATGGCAATTCAGGATACGGAAACCGACTCGGCGATGTCCGCTGTGTGTCAGGGCTTTATCGGCTCCGGCATTGCCGGCGAAGCGCTGCTGCTGTTCAACGATACCAGCTTTCATGATCTGGCCACCCTGATGAACTACCCCGGCAGCCTCGACCGCTTTGCCGAAATGGAGCTGCTGATGGATGTCAGTTCACTGCTTATCGGTGCCTGTGTGCAGGGCATTGGCGATCAACTGGAGATCCATTTTAACCAGGGTCACCCGGTGATTCTTGGCCAGCATTGTAAAGTGGACGACCTGCTGAAGCCCGGCAATCACCAATGGAGTAAAACCCTGGCCATTGAAATTCACTACACCCTGGAACACGTCAATATCGACTGTGATCTGCTGCTGCTGTTTACCGAAGACTCGGTAATCAAGCTGAACAACAAAATTAACTATCTGTTGGACTGATCAGCTCATGAGCGAAGCAAATATAGAGTTAGGTGACATCCACTGGCTGATGGATATTCTGCAGAATATCGACGTCGGTCTCGTGGTCCTCGACCGAAACTATGACATTCAGCTGTGGAATGGCTTTATGGAAAGCCACAGCGGACTCAGTCCGCAGGTCGCCCGTGGTGAAAATCTGTTTACCCTGTTTCCGGAAATCCCCAAAGACTGGTTCTGCAAAAAAGCGGCACCTGTCTTTGAATTAAGAACACGCACCTTCACCATCTGGGAGCAGCGCCCTTACCTTTTCCGCTTTAAAAATTACCGCCCGATCACCGGCCGTGCCTCTGTGATGTATCAGAACACCAGCATGATTCCGCTGGAATCCATTGATCGCCAGGTGAATCACATCTGCCTGATCGTCTACGACGTCACCGATATTGCCGTCAGCCGTGCGGATACCGAAACAGCGGTAAAATCCCTCACCGAACGCAACCGTACCGATCTGCTCACCGGTCTGCTCAACCGCCTCTACTGGATTGAGGAAACCCGCCGGGAATTCAGCCGCTGTCAGCGCTCTGAACGGCCAAGCACTCTGGTCTTATTTGAAATCGACGACTTCCGCCGTATCAATATCGAATTCGGCCACCCGGCGGGGGATCACCTGCTGAAGATACTGGCTGACGGACTGGTGCAGACTCTGCGCGATACCGATCTGGTATGCCGTTACGATGGCGGCACCTTTGCCGCCCTGCTGGTCGACAGCAACGAAGACGAAGCAAATGTATTTGCTCAGCGCATCTACCGGCTGTCAGAGATGGTGAACAATTCCGGACTGCCGGAGGGTGTCTCCTGTTCTCTCAGCCTTGGCATCGCCCGCTACAGTGACAAACTGAGTGACAGTGCGCGCTGGATTCAGGCTGCAGAAGCCACCCTGCAACAGGCCCGTGATCATGGCGGCAACCAGATCTGCATCCACCAGCCTTAGCGATTGTGCTCATGCGAATTGCCCGCCACGAGCGTTCAGGTCAGAATACCTGATCCTGACCACAGCGAAGTACTGGCCCGGATCTGCTATGGCTGACCATATGATTGCTCGTCCTTTTATCGATGCACCTCTGCGAGGCCTCGCCAGAATGGGCTTCAGTCAGGCTCTGTTGCTGCAACAGGCCGGCTTGCCNGCGGATTGTCTGGATNACCCCCGGGCCACATTATCCGCGGCNGANTATGCCCGCCTGATGGATACCTTCTGGCGCATAACCAATAACGAAATGATGGGCCTGCTGCCGCGTAGCGTNCNCTATGGTTCCTTCGCCATGATGTGCAAAGCCATTATNGGCTGTACGCATCTCGAACANGCGCTGCACCGCGCCAGCAATTTCTATCGNCTGTTTGACGGCGCACCACAACTGCATATCCNTCACGATGGTCAGACGACNCGNCTGGAAATCGATATGGATACATCCCTCGACCNGGATCATTTTCTCAGCGAATCACTGCTGGTTATCTGGCACAGATTCAGCAGCTGGCTGGTTGGTCAGGGNCTGCCNCTGNTGTCCGTNGGCTGTGCCTANCCGGCACCGCCTCACGCNCAGTATTACCAGNANCTGTTCGCNACCCCTGTNCGCTTTAACGACAGTGCNACCTGTCTGCTGATACCACGCCAGTCGATGTCNCTGCCGGTCNGCCAGACGCCGGCCAGCTTACGNAATTTNCTGCAGCATTCNCCCGCCGATCTGCTCGCCCGCCCAAATCCCCACGAAAGCACCACGGGCANAGTACGGCAACTGCTGCGGCGCTCGCCAATGACTGCCCTGCCGGATCTGACAACCTGCGCGCAACAGCTGAGTATTTCCGGCGCCACATTGCGCCGCCGNCTGNAGGATGAACAGACCTCATTCCAGACNCTGAAGGATGAATGCCGTTTTCAGGAAGCCAGTCTGCAACTGGCCAGACAGGAAACNAGCATCCGCGAAATTGCCGAATATCTGGGCTATACCGAGACCAGTACCTTCCACCGGGCATTCCGNAAATGGATGGGCGTGACACCGGGCGAGTATCGCCAGCAACATCGCCGGAAACAAAGGAGCATGGATGCACACAGCACACACTGATTACTGGCGATCACTCTGCCTGATACTGNTCCTCATGGTATCAGTCACCNCCNATGNCGCAGCAGACAGCATCNACACCAGCAGCGTGCTGCAGGATGGGCCGCTGGCCGGGCAGCCACTGGGGAAATATCTCGATGTTTATCACCAACGGACACCGCTTGANGATGGNCTGATGGTNCCGGCGGATGGCCCNGGATGGCAACGNTCAGAATCCGATGTNCCNAANTATGGATTGCTTGATTACCCGGTCTGGTATCGACTCAGNCTGGAGGCNGATAAAACAACCGGTGATCTGNTGGCCAATATTTCCATTGCCCTGCTCGATCATATCGAGCTGTTTATAACCCGCGANGANCANCTGATNTTTCANGAAATAACCGGTGATCACCTGCCGTTCAGNCAGCGTNCNCTGAAACTGCGTGAATTTGTTATTCCTNTGCCNGAATTANCANCNGGCACCTACACACTGTACTTCCGCGTCGATACCCNGGGCAGTATGCAGTTCCCTTTGCANCTGTGGCAGGATGAGGAGTATCNNAATCAGGCGACGGATGAATACATCACCATNGGTATCTTCATCGGCCTGCTGGTTTCCGTCGCGTTNTACAATTCATTCATCTACTTCACCACCCGGGAAGCCTACGCAATAGGCTTTGTTGGCCACATTCTCAGCTATCTGGTGTTCTTTATTTCACTCACCGGAATCGGCTATCAGTATGTGTACAATGATTCCCACTGGCTGCAGGAACGCATGATTAATGTATCNGCNTCTGCTGCCGGCGTGTTTGCCTGCCTGTTCGCACGCTATTTNNTATANAACGATCTTATAAAATACCGTTGGCTGAACNGGTTAAGCCTGTTTAANGTTGNCATTTCACTGGTTTCNCTGCTGGCAACANTNACGCTGTCTTACACTNATGCGATCGAATCGGTCATTATGCAGNCCNTTTTCACCACAGCTTCAACNCTGNTCATCGGGCTGGTNATCGCCATTATTCACCCAAGCTTATCCAACATGCTGTATTTGCTNGGCTGGACCAGCATTCTCGCCGGNGTATTTTTCCACGCATTGGCCAAACAGGGATTAATCGAACTGACGCCGCTGGTGAATTACGCATCCCATATCGGCACACTGATCATGGTAAGTTCGCACAGTCTCGNGATTGCCCTGCGCTTCCATGAAACCAAACAGGAAAAAATGGAAACCGAAAAGCGTCTGCTGGCGGCCCAAAGCGAATCGATGAAATCGCGNTATCTGATGCACGAAGCNGAACTTAAACGACAAAAAACAGAAGCAGAAAACGAAGCCAAGTCAGCCTTNCTGGCNGCCATGAGCCATGAAATACGCACACCACTGAATGGTGTACTGGGCATGNTGCAGTTAATGAAAGATACCGAACTCAGTGCACAGCAACGCCGCTATCTGNATATCATCAATAACTCCGGCGAATCTNTGCTCACCATTGTTAATGATATTCTCGATTTATCCAAAATGAATTCCGGCAAGCTGCANCTGGAAATCAGGGAAATAAATCTGCACGAAGTTATTACNGACTGNGCNAATCTCTATTCNCGTCAGGCTATGGNAAAAGGCCTGAGTCTGGTCGTNAATGCCAGNCCACCATTGAATACGCATATCGTCACTGACTCNACNCGATTGCGTCAGGTTATAAACAACCTGCTGTCCAATGCCGTNAAATTTACCGAAGCNGGTTATGTTTTATTGAACGCCAGNGCGGACGGNGAACGGGTAAAAATCTGCGTAAAAGACACAGGCATNGGCATTCCGGAAGAATTTCGTGAGCGCCTGTTTGATCATTTCAGCCAGGCCGATGCGTCAACATCCCGCAACTACGGTGGTACCGGTCTGGGTCTGAGCATCAGTAAAAAACTGGTGGAACTGCTGCGGGGTGAAATTACAATGCACAGCGAAGCGGAAGGCGGTACCGAATTCTGTATCCAGTTAAACAGCTGCCATGCCGANATGCCAGTAAACACGGATGCTATCCGCACAATGAAAATCCGGGTAGCTCTGCAATTGCCCTGTGAGCGGGATACGGTGGAACACTTTCTGCGCGAGCTTGGCTGTACAGTGTTAACAGCCAATGATCCTCAGATAGCCGACGCAGAAATTACCGACCGTTTGCCGACACAGGCAGCGGAGGNAAAAACACTGTGCCTGCAGAACGAAGAAGCAGAAGCANTGGCGAACACCATTGTTATTCCNCGTCCGCTGAATACCCTGACGCTACTCAGTCATCTNTTATCCTGNNGCGAAAATANCGAAACCCGGNCNGAAAAAAACATCCCGCTTGCCAGTTATTCTGAAGCNCTTATCTGGATCGCCGAGGACAACCTGGTGAATCAAAAAGTCATCACCGGCATGCTGCGTCATCTGGGCTATAAATTTCTTTTGTTTAACGATGGCCAGGCCATCGTCAATGCCTGGCAGCAGCAGTCCCGCCGCCCNGATCTGATTCTGATGGACTGTGAAATGCCCNTAATGGATGGATTTGAAGCTACTCACATCATCACCGCAGACAACGATATTGCGGCATGCCCTGTCCTGGCATTAACCGCCCACGTTCTGCCCGANTATCAACANAAAGCCAAAGAAGCAGGCTTCAGTGATTTTATCGCCAAGCCCATAAGACGCGAGATACTGAGCCAGACTCTGCAAAAGTGGCTGACAAAATCAGNCGCTCNCGTAAATCAATCGTGAGTCAATTTTTAATAAACAGGACGCAGTCACACAATTGTCATAAGCCAGCGCCAATAATCCCTGCACCANAACCAGCCCGCGGAGCGGATAACAATGTGGTGGAAACAGGGCGTCGTTTATCAGGTATATCCACGCAGCTTTCAGGACAGCAATAACGATGGCAACGGCGACATCCGCGGCCTGATTAACCGGCTGGATTATCTCAACGACGGCAAAAACAGCNGGGATTCCACCAGCCGTTCNCTGGGTATTGANGCTATCTGGTTATCCCCCATCTACCCCTCCCCCATGCACGACTTCGGCTACGATATCAGCGANTACTGCGCCATCGATCCGGTNTTTGGCAGCATGGAAGATTTTGATGAACTGCTGCAGCAGGCGCATCAGCGCAATATCCGGATTATTCTCGATCTGGTGGTCAATCACACCTCNGANCAGCANCCCTGGTTTCTNGAATCCTGTCAGCCGGGGTCAGACAAAGCAGACTGGTACATCTGGCACAAAGGCACCCAGCCGCCGAATAACTGGCTGGGNTGCCTCGGCGGNAAAGGCTGGAGCTGGAACGNGCANCGTGGNGCCTGGTACTACCACTCNTTTCTGGCACAGCAACCGGANCTCAACTGGCGCAACCCTAAGGTAAAACAGGCAGTNAAAGACATTATGGCGTTCTGGCTGGACAAGGGCGTTGATGGTTTCCGGCTGGATGTGGTGAACCTNTTTTTTAAAGANGCAAAACTGCGCNGCAACCCGGTGGACTGGTTTCGTATTGGCCGCCCTTACGATCGNCAGAANCATATTTATGACCGCGATCAGCCGGAAATGCATCCGCTGTTACAGGAACTGCGCCAATGGGTTGATCGCTGGCCACAACGCATGATGGTGGGTGAAATCATGATGCAGGCCAACGGCACCAGCGCCCTGCCTGCGAGTTATTATGGNGACGGTGANGAACTGCATCTGGCGTTT
The DNA here is from genome assembly GCA_002706025.1 of Oceanospirillaceae bacterium. GTDB lineage: Bacteria > Pseudomonadota > Gammaproteobacteria > Pseudomonadales > Oceanobacteraceae > Venatoribacter. The sequence goes on along the minus strand of PAJK01000049.1, from coordinate 33,510 downwards.
AATTTTGATTTTTTTCATCAGCCCTTTTCCGCCAGCGCTTTCCGNACTGTAATCCGCAACTGGCAGCANCAGCTGGGCGATAACAACTGGCCCAANTACACCCTGTCGAANCATGATTTTATGCGNCACAGCGGACGCTATCGTGGNCAGCATCAGACAGAGCGGATGAAATTACTGGCNNCTATGCTGCTNACACTGCGCGGCACGCCGTTTCTGTATTACGGTGAAGAAACCGGTATGCCGGAACAGAAAGTACCCTATAAAAAAATGCAGGACCCGGTCGGCATACGCTACTGGCCNCTGCATCCCGGGCGCGATGGCTGCCGCCGGCCAATGATGTGGAGCGATAATCCGCGGGATTTNTCCGCTGGCCCCGCCTGGCTGCCCAATGAGCCNTTNACGGAATACAGCGTTAAGCACCANCAGGAAAATCCGCACAGCCTGCTCAACTGGTATCANCAACTGATTCGCCTGCGCCGTTCATATACCGCGCTGCATCAGGGNCAACAGAAATTATCCGACCCGGCAGCCGACGTACTGGCTTACCAGAGAAGCCATGGCNATGAAAAAATCAGCGTATATCTGAATTTCTCAGCCACAGCACAGACCATANAACATATCCATGCCNCNGACCTGCAGCTGTTACTGAACAGCCTCAGCCAGCCACCNGCCATCGGTGAAAACAGTATCCGTCTGCTGCCGTATCAGGCACTGATACTGAAGCATACGGATTAACAAATNGGGGAATACTCAACCAGCGCGATAAGCGTGGGCCGGGTAAGTCCCCAGAATACGCACGTCACCGGCAAAATAATCCAGTTCCTCCAGCGCCAGCAGCATATCGTGCTGCTGCGGATGNCCCTGAATATCCATATGAAAATGGCTGGCCTTCATNGTGCCGCCATCCATATAACTTTCCAGCTTCAGCAGGTTCACATTATTNGTGGCAAACCCNCCAAGGGCCTTGTAAAGCGCTGCCGGAATATTNCGCACCGAAAACATCAGACTGGTAATGTATTTAACGCTGGCATCGTATTCTTTGTGCTCGGCCTCACGACTNAACACCAGAAAGCGGGTGGTATTCCCCATCACGTCCTGGAAATTCTCGTGCAGAATGTCCAGNCCATAAAGTTCGGCTGCCAGCTCTGATGCAATCGCACCCCGGGTACGGTCACCACTCAGACTCAATGCCTCAGCCTCCATCGCCGTATCCATCGATGCCACCGCTTTCATNCCCAGATTGGTAATCCGCTGATGGCATTGCGCCAGCGCCTGCGGATGAGAAGCCACGCTTTCAATATCCGCCAGAGACGCGCCCGGTAAAGCCANCAGACAGTGATTGATNGGCTCGAAATGCTCAGCAGTCACAAACANAGAAGTACGGGGAATCAGACGGTAGATTTCCTCCACCCGGCCAGCGGTAGAGTTTTCCAGCGGAATCATGGCGCGCTCGGCGAANCCATTGGCAACCAGTTCCAGTGCACTCTGAAAATCATCACAGGCGACGGCTTCCCAATCCGGAAATACNCGGCGGCAGGCGAGATGNGAATANGCCCCGGANGTTCCCTGATAAGCCACCCGGCGCGTTTCGGTGACTGTTGCNCCTTCGATATTGTTACTGCTGAGACTGCTGGCTGTCGTCATGACAACTCTCCGTTTAATTCTGAACAGGTGACTGTACTTGCCACGTCGCCGACACCGGCNTTGCTTTATTTTGGTGCAGACGGCAGAGACGCCATCAACCTGCACCAAAAAAGGTCATTATATATGACAATTCTGCCAGATAANCGGTTAATCTGTCTCGGCTACGCCGCTATCCATTCATGGCGTCAGGCTTTGTCCAAACTGGCACAATGTCTGCTGACGACAGTTAAGCAATGTGAAAACCTGTGCCGGACGACAACGCCCGGTTGCGGTTACCACCAAGGTCACAGCCCAGGAGTGATGGTTATGACAGTGCACTGGCCCGACGATATTCAGATAGACGAGCAGTATCTCACCCCNCTGCTCAGCGCTGATGAAACGCTCAGCCAATTGAANCTGCCGCAACCGTGGACAGAGCAATGGCAGGACGTCTGGGCCCCGCTGGCAGCCCTGCTGGCCACNCTGAAAGAGAAAACCGGCGTTCCCGTAATCGGCATTCACGGTGGCCAGGGCTCCGGNAAATCCACCCTGTCCGGNGCCCTGTGCACTATGTTCCGCGAAGTGTTCGGCTGGAACACCGTCGTTCTCTCCATCGACGATCTCTATCTCACCCACCAGCAGCGTCAGACNCTGGCCAGAGAACGCCANCCTCTNCTTGCTACCCGAGGTGTTCCCGGTACCCACGATGCTCNGCTGGGTATGGATCTGATCCGCCAGCTGAAAGCACTGGAAGCTGACGAAGTACTGCACATTCCGGCCTTTGATAAAGCATCCGACGATCGCCTTCCTGAAGACCAGTGGCATACCGTCAGCGGCCCGGTCGACATGATCCTGTTTGAAGGCTGGTGCGTCGGCTGCCACCCGGTCGATGNCANTGAACTGCAGCAGCCTTTCAACANACTGGAAGCAGAAGAAGACACCGATGGCCGCTGGCGCTCAGCAGTAAACGATGAGCTGGCGGCAAGCTACCATGACTGGTTCAGCATGATTGATTTTCTGCTGATGCTGAAAGTACCGGACATGAAAGCCGTACTGAACTGGCGCACACAGCAGGAAACCGGTAACAAACAGGCAGCCGCCGGTAATGGTCCGGANCGCAGCCTCGACAGTGCCAGACTCGAACGCTTTATTCAGCATTATCAGCGCCTGACGGAACAGGCGCTTAAATACATGCCTGGCTGGGCCGACCTGATTCTGCAACAGAATCACAAACATCAGGTCGAGAGCATCAGCATGCAGGCAAAAGGAGATGTTTTATGACTAAACCGGCTNTGCCCTTAGTTGTGGTCACCGACCTCGACGGCACCCTGCTGGATCATCACAACTACAGCTTCCGTGCGGCAATGCCGGCACTGGCCTGTCTGCGCAGCCTGAATATTCCCTGCATTCTCAACAGCAGCAAAACCTTTGATGAAATGCTCGGGCTGCGGNAAAAGCTCAATAATCANGCACCGTTCGTTTGTGAAAACGGCGGTGCGGTCTTTATTCCACGGGAATCAGGTAACGGTTTTACCAGCGAAATGACCGGCTCCAGTTATTCCAGCATTATTAAAGTGCTGGAGAAGCTGCGTGGACANGGTTTTCAGTTCCGTGGGTTCAANGATATGAGTGTGGAAGACATTGCNGACGCAACCGAACTGGCGCTCAGCGATGCAGCCATGGCAAAAAAACGCCATGCATCCGAACCCATTATCTGGCTTGGCGATGAGNCATCACTGGAAGAATTTGCCAGTGCACTGTCCTGCGTCAACCTGCGCCTGTTGAAAGGTGGGCGTTTTTATCATGTGATGGGCACTAACGATAAATCCGATACTGTCACGTTTTTTAAAGATTACTACGCCAACCTCTGGGATTGCACACCAGATGTGGTNGCCCTGGGTGATGGCGGCAACGACCTGTCGATGCTGGAAGCCGCTGATTATCCTATTGTCATCCCGGGCGAAAACCAGACATTACAACCAGAAAACCCGGCCAGCCGCACAGCGGATAAACCGGGTCCCGCCGGCTGGAATGACACCCTGCTGGCCTTATTAAATGAGCTGACGAAGGAGAAAACCCGTGGCTGATTTTTACCAGAACGGAATAATAACAACACTGCACAACCTGACTGACCGTCCTGTGGAAGAGCTGGAAAAAGAACTGATGAGTTTTTCCCGGGTTCGTCCTATGTCTCTGGTTCTGCCATCCCTGTATTCAGAATTAAGTGGTCCGGCACTGGATAACATCATCAACGACCTGACCAAAGTGCCCTACCTGAATGAAATTGTTATCGGCCTCGATCGTGCCGATGGCAGCGAATTCAAACACGCNCGCGAATTTTTTGATCGCCTGCCACAGCATCACCGCATTCTGTGGAACGACGGNCCNCGCCTGCGCAAAATTGATGAAATGCTGCAGAAAGAAGGNCTGGCNCCNAANGAAATGGGNAAAGGCCGCAACGTATGGTATTGCTACGGCTATGTNCTGGCATCCGGCCGCGCAGAATCGGTTGCTCTGCACGACTGCGATATCGTGACGTACGACCGCAGCCTGCTGGCACGTCTGATTTATCCGGTTGCCAACCCNGCGTTCAACTATGAATTTGCCAAAGGCTACTACTCNCGAATTGCCGAAGGCAAACTGAACGGCCGTGTCAGCCGCCTGCTGGTGACGCCACTGATCCGCGCCCTGAAAAAAGTCTANGGCTCNCTGGATTACCTCGAATACCTCGACAGTTTCCGCTATCCGCTNTCCGGCGANTTNTCTATGCGCGCCGATGTGCTCAACGACATCCGTATNCCGTCTGACTGGGGTCTGGAAATCGGTGTGCTGTCAGAAATGAAGCGTAACTATTCCACCAACCGCCTCTGTCAGGTAGACATTACCGACGTCTACGACCACAAGCATCAGCCCCTGTCNGAAGAAGATGCAACCCGCGGNCTGTCGAAAATGAGTACCGACATCTGTAAAGCCATCTTCCGTAAGCTGGCAACTCAGGGCGAAGTATTCACCACCGAAACCTTCCGCAGNATCAAAGCCACGTATTTCCGTATTGCGCTGGACTTTATTGAAACCTATTTCAATGATGCNCGNATGAACGGTCTGACCGTTGACCGCCACGCAGAAGAGAAAGCGGTTGAACTGTTTGCTGAAAATATTATGAATGCCGGTGAACACTTCCTTGCTAACCCGATGGAAACGCCNTTTATTCCGAGCTGGAACCGCGTGACCTCNGCCATGCCGGATATTCTTGACCGCCTGTACGAAGCNGTTGAAGAAGATAACGCCTGATCAGCACAACAGTGCTTAACTGAAGCCAATGACAAATAAAAACGCCCGCAACATTGCGGGCGTTTTTATTGATACAAAGCAGCNCTCATTGCTGCNGNNTCACTTCGTTACGACCTGCCCACCANCTGGAAAAATACAGATACGCCAGCAAANCTTCTGTTAATACTGCCAGCGCNATNCCAGCACCGGCGAAGCCACGCAGGTACTCCGCCACTCCCAGCCCCGCCATTGCCAGCATAGAAACACTGATCGCCAGACACACCGCCTGCCGGGATTGTGACAGCGCTGCATTACGCCCGGCCNAGGCCAGCACAGCAAAACCGAGAAACAGCATCGCCGCCCGCCGGCCAAAGAAGTATGCCTCCGCATTGCCATCNACGGCGAAAATAAAAAACAGAAGTTCCGGTACAGNCANGAGTACAACAAANAAAGCNGATGCAATAAAAGCAGTCAACTGACTGAGGGTTTTAAAGGGAAGCATNGGAGTCCTTTTGCCGTGTTGCTCACTGCCGTGGTGTTCACTGCCGTTCAGGCGAATNACACCGGTCCATGAAGATGGCAGAGATACTAACAGCGGGNNTNNTNAGCGGACACTGGCGAGTATTTAAATTGTGAAGTGATTGGTAAAGGGAAGAGGCAGGTATTGCTGGTAGCAGTCGCCGGCGCTGCATCCTGCAACACCGGCGCAGAGATCTGCCTTGCTACGAAGCAGTCAGCCACACCGACTGATATGGTGCCAGCACCAGTTCTTCCTTAACCACCTGTTGTTCCGCTGCAAGGATATCCACCAGCCCATCGGGTAAAAATCCCAGACTGGCCAGCGGCAGCTTCAACAGCCGCTCGGTGACATTGGAAATAGCAAACAGAGTCTGCTCCGCATGGGTACGACGGTTAATAAACAGATCCGTGTTGATATTAACAATGTCCTGACGTGCATCCGGATGAAAGGCTTTCTGCTCACTGCGAACCTTCAGCATACGGCGCAGCTCACTGAACACTTCAGCCTGGGGAGTCACAGGGTTGGAGATCAGACACTCCAGTTCAGACTCGTCCCAGATTTTACGGTTAATCGACCGTGTACGTCCGGTACGTTCAACATGGTCAAGATCGTTTGGTGTCGCCAGCAGGCTGTGAATATACACCGCCGGAATCCCCTGCATCCCCAGCATAATCGCCTGAGAACAAAGGAAACGCTGCACCTGAAAATGATCCGCACCACGGCGTGTGCCCATGCAGGCATCAAACAGGGTGATATTAATTTCATACGGACTCTGCGTGCCGTCGGAGTTCGCCTTCATACTGACGAAGCCACCAAATCTGTGCATACAGTCAATCAGATCCTGCACTTCGCGTTCCGGCAACAGGCCCTCAACCGGACGCACACCAATGCCATCATGGGAAGCGGTAAAGTTAAGGTAAGTACAACCGGCAGACAGTGGCGGGATTTTATCCGCCCACTCCGTCAAAAAGCTGGAATTACCGCGGTTCAGCGCGTGCAGCACCAGCGGTGGCAGACCAAACTGATAGACCATATGCGCTTCATCGCCGTCACCAAAATAGCTCAGATTTTCAGCCACAGGCACATTGGTTTCGGTCAGCAGAATGGTACGCGGTGCACAGAACTCCAGTACATCACGCATCAGTTTCACCACTTCGTGGGTTTCCGGCAGATGAATACAGTTGGTGCCGATACGCTTCCAAAGATAAGCAATGGCGTCCAGACGGATCAGCCGTGCGCCACGCTCAACGTACAGCAGCAGAATCTGGATAAATTCCAGCAGCACCACCGGGTTGGCAAAGTTCACATCAATCTGATCTTCACTGAATGTGGCCCAGACATGGCGCACGCCACGGTGGGTATGCACCGGCGTCAGTAACGGCGTGTTGCGTGGACGGGTAACCGCCGAAACATCCGTCGCCGGATCGACTTCAATAAAATAATCGCTGTACGGTTCGTTGTTGGCGATGTAATCGAAAAACCACAGGTTTTCCCGTGAGCAGTGATTCACCACCAGATCGATCATAAGATCAAAATCTGCGGCAATCGCGGCGATATCATCCCAGTCGCCCCAGTCAGCATTTACCTGACGATAGTCAATAACGGAAAAACCATCATCAGAGCTGTAAGGGAAAAACGGCAGAATATGCACGTTGGGAATAACGCCATGCAGATTCTTTTTCAGAAATTCACTGAGCGTCTGCAAAGGAATTTCACCGGGCTTCTGAATGCTGTTGCCGTAAGTGATCAGGATGGAATCCTTTTCACTCCAGCGGCCATCGCTGTTCAGCTGATACTTGCTGTTGCCATTGTCAATGATCGCCTGACAAAGACGGAGAATCTGTTCGGCGACAGCATGATGATCCACGTTGGGAACGTCATCGGTGTAAATTCTGTGCAGTCGTTCTTCAACTTTTTTAATAAATACTTCGGGCATGAAATGTCCTGATAAATTCTCGGTATTCAGAGCATCAGCCTGCGATGGCCAACGACGATATTGCCTGCCAGTTTCGTGCCGACTGCAGATCTGCCGGCGTCAGCCAACTGCCACCGACGGCAAAAACATTACTCAAGGCAAGATAATCCTGATAATTCTCCTGACCAATGCCGCCGGTCGGGCAAAATTTCACATCGCCGAAGGGGCCACTCAGGGCTTTCAACATGGGGATACCACCGGCAACGCCGGCAGGAAAGAATTTCTGATAGGTAAACCCGGCTTCACGGGCACGCATAACATCACTGGGAGTGGCAACGCCCGGAAGATAAGGTCCACCCCATTCTTTGGCGCAATCCAGTAACGCATCAGAGCTGCCAGGACTGACCACAAATTCAGCGCCCTTGTTCAGAGCATCCAGCATCTGCTGTGCACTGGTTACAGTACCAACACCGACGATGGCTTCCGGTACTTCCTGTTTTATTGTTTCAATGGCGCCCAATCCATGTTCAGTGCGCAGTGTGACTTCGAGCATACGCACCCCGCCGTCAACCAGTGCTCTGGCCAGAGGCACAGCCTCATCCGGGTCTTTAATCACAATCACAGGTACCAGAGGTTTGGCACGCTCCATCCATAAATCCCACATATGATCTGCCATCCGCTTATCCCGTTTTATTCCCAGCCAATGGATACAGCTCCCTGATCAGCGGCTGTCGCACGCTGGCGGAAACCATAAAATAATTCTCGCCCGACCCCCATTGTTTTGGGTGCCAGATACACTTCATCTGCGCGCTCTGCAAAGCCATCTGTAAGAACGGCAAGCGTTCCGGCATGACCGTCCAGACGAATCCGATCACCGTCTTTTACCTTCGCCAGCGGACCACCCTGAGTGGCTTCCGGACAGACATGAATGGCCGCCGGTACCTTGCCCGAGGCACCGGACAAACGTCCGTCGGTAACCAGCGCCACCTGATAACCGGCTTCCTGTAAGTTGGTCAGTGCTGGCGTCAGCTTATGCAGTTCCGGCATGCCGTTGGCACAGGGACCCTGCCCTTTCAGTACCACCACCACATCCTGATTTAATTCGTCATTTTTGTAGGCTGTCAGTACGTCGTTCTGATCACAGAATACTTTCGCCGGCGCTTCAATCACCCAGCGGTCGTCCGGTACCGCGGAGACCTTCATAATTGCACGGCCGAGGTTACCTGCCACCAGCTTCATACCACCTTCACGCATAAAAGGTGCGTGGGCTGGCGCCAGCACATCGAGGTTGAGGCTTTCACTGCCAGCGCTGCGCCAGCTGACCTTGCCGTCGTCATCCAGATAGGGCTCTTTAAAATAGTGTTCCAGCCCTCTGCCCATAACCGTGTTCACATCAGTGTGCAGCAAACCGGCTGACGCCAGTTCGCGCATAATAAAACTCATACCACCGGCACGCTGAAAAGCGTTGATGTCTTCTTTACCATTCGGATATACCCGGGCCAGCAAGGGTACGATATCCGACAGGTCCGCCATGTCCTGCCAGTCGAGAATAATGCCTGCCATACGTGCGATGGCGATCAGGTGAATGCTGTGATTGGTCGAGCCGCCGGTTGCCAACAGCCCCACCACACCATTAACAATCGTACGTTCATCCACCACCTGACCAATGGGCAGAAAATCCGGGGTCAGGTGTGTCATGGTGGTTATTTTCTGTGCGGCGGCGGCGGTTAACAGCGGGCGTAATCCATCGTCCGGGTTAATAAAAGATGAGCCAGGCAATTGCAGCCCCATAATTTCCATCAGCATCTGATTGGAATTTGCGGTGCCGTAAAAGGTACAGGTGCCCTGCGAATGATACGACGCCATTTCGCTGGCCAGTAATTCATCGTGGCCAACTTTACCGGCAGCATAATCCTGACGTACACGGGCTTTTTCACCGTTACTGATACCGCTGGGCATGGGGCCTGCGGGAATGAATATCGCTGGCATATGACCAAAACGCAGTGCCGCCATCAACAGACCCGGCACAATTTTATCGCAGATACCAAGCAGAAGACTGCCGTCGAATACGTGATGCGATAGGGCTACGGCTGTACTCAGCGCGATCACATCGCGGCTGAACAGCGACAGCTCCATACCGGTCTGGCCCTGAGTAACACCATCACACATAGCGGGTACACCGCCAGCCATCTGGGCCACGTGACCAATTTCAGCCAGCGCTGTTTTAATCTGTTCAGGGTAAGTGCGGTAAGGCGCATGAGCAGACAACATGTCGTTGTAAGCACTCACCACGGCAATATTAGCCGCGCGGTGATCCTGCTTAAGGATCAGTTTTTCACCGTCAGTGGAGGCCGCGTAGGTGTGGGCAAGATTGGTACAGCTGATCTGTTCCCGCACCGGGCCGGCAACAGCGGCCGCTTCGATCTGCTGCAGGTAGTCACCGCGGGTCTGGCGGCTGCGTTCAATAATACGGCGGGTGACATTTTCCAGCTGTGGATGCATAGCATTCTCCGGCATTTACAGATTACGAAGTACGGTAAAGACTGAGAGGTACCGCAGATTGGCTCAGTACCGTTCTGACCGGCATCGCCGTCAGATTCTGAATATCAGCCGGGTCCATGACTCTGTTGAACGTGGCGTCTTTTTCAGCCCCTTCAAAATGCAGAAACAGATGACGACAACCCGCTAAAAAGCTCCAGCTGAGCGTCATACGTTGCGGAAATGCCGGTGCATCTGTAACCGGGCAACACCAGGCGCCACCGGCTTCGTCCAGCGCTTTGGCCAGCGCTTTTGATTGCGGGAACCAGCTGGCCGTATGACCATCTGTGCCCATCCCCAGTACCGCATAATCAAGGCGCTTAATTAATTCGTGCAGACGGTTTTCACATTCCATAAAGCCGTCCACCGGGTTTGCGGCTTTGTTCTTGAGCGGTAAAAAATATGCCCGGGCGGCGTTATTAATCAAAAGATTTTCTTTTACCAGCCGGGCATTACTGCCCTCTTCATCTTCATCAACCCAGCGCTCATCTACCAGGGTAATCAGCACTTTGTCCCAGGCGAGATCCTGCAACGAAAGGGCTTTAAAAAAGGCAACCGGGGTTGTTCCACCACTGACGGCAATACAAACCCGACCGCGCTCTGCCAGTGATTTACGGATCCGGCTGGCCAGATCTTCTGCTAACTGGCGTGCCAGCTTTTGTGAGTCCGGAAAACGTGAATCCTGCATACTTGTCTCCTCAGGGAATTTCCCGCCAGGATCAGACTAACTGAACAAATTTTATGACGTTGCTAAGACGTCCGTTTTATTGGTTTTGTTTCATTTGTTTTATCTTTTACGCCACAACCAGAATCACTCAGAATCACTCAGAATCACTGGCCGAGGCCTGCAAAACACATCAGCTGTTTTCATCCCACAAACGTCCATCCTTAGCCAGCAGCAATGTTGCTGCAGCCGGCCCCCAGGTACCGGAGGTATAAGGCTCCGGACGCTGTTCCGCCTCTTCCCAGCTTTTCATAATCGGGTCAACCCAACGCCAGGCTTCCAGCAGTTCATCGTCCCGTAAAAATAACGTCGGATTACTGGTCAGCGCATCAAACAACAGACGCTCATAAGCTTCCGGCACCCGGGTCTGNTTGTGATTGGCCGGATTCAGACTCAGATTCATAGGCCGCACACTCATACCCGGACCNACACGCTTTTCNCACAGCATCAGACGCACNCCNTCATCCGGCTGCAGACGNAAAATCAGTTTNTTGGCCATGGTATTTTTGTGCTGCAACGGAAAAATAGAGTGCGGTATTTCCTTAAAATGCACCACAATTTCGCATGCCCGTTCCGCCAGCCGCTTACCGGTGCGTAAATAGAATGGCACACCGGCCCAGCGCCAGTTATCAATTTCCACNTTGGCGGCGACAAAGGTCTCGGTGAAACTCTTGGGTTCNACCCCGGGTTCATCGCGGTAACGGGGCACAGGCTGGCCTTCGGATACACCGGCATCATACTGACCACGAACCACTTTCTCAGTAATGGCNTCGCCAACAATAGGCTTCAGAGCCCGCAGCACTTTTACTTTTTCGTCACGCACGGCATCAGAATCCAGCTTGGCTGGCGGTTCCATGGCGGTGATACATAACAGCTGCAATAAATGGTTCTGAAACATATCGCGCATCGCGCCAACATGATCATAAAAGCCTGCACGCTTTTCCACGCCCANTGCTTCGGAAATNGTGATCTGGATATGGTCGATATAATGTTGATTCCACTGGGATTCAAACANNGAATTCGCAAAGCGCAGNACCATCAGNTTCTGCACTGTCTCTTTGCCCAGATAATGATCAATACGATAGATCTGTGATTCAGAAAAATACTCAGCGACAGCNGCATTAATACTCTTCGCCGATTCATAATCGTGTCCAATCGGCTTTTCCATCACAATTTTACTGTTGCTCTGAATNAGATCNCTGGCGTGCAGCCCCTGACACACAGGCGTGTANAGACTGGAGCCNGTGGCCAGATAATAAACGCGGTTAGGNTCGCCGGACAGCAGCGCTTTTTTCAACACGCCGTAGGCTTTGGTNTNACTCAGATCNAGCTCAACACAGTGCAGTCTTTCACTGAATNCCTGCCAGTTACTTTCTTCAAGATACTCAGAGGGAATGTGCTGACGGATGGCAGNACGGATGGTGTCGATGAANTCNTCNTNNGTCATNNTNTGGCGTGTCGTGCAGTAAATNCGCCCNTCACTGAGGCGNCCGTCACGCTGTAATAAATACATGGACGGCAGAAGTTTTCGCAGAGCAAGATCCCCTAAGCCACCAAACAACACCAGTTCAAACGGTGCCTGAATCTGCATTGTGTTCCTCCTGTCATCCTGTGGTTCATCTGATGCAGTATGTGCAAGTATGTGCAGGTATGTGCACAGCAACACCAGATAATGCTTAACCGGCAGTGTGGCATGATCCGCGGACACTTGTCTCCTGCAGGCTTGCCATTCCTGACATACTGAGTTTAGTCCGCTGACCGAGTACGCGTGCCGGATTTTCATCACCTTCNGATCTTTGTTAAGCAATGCCCGTACCGTTCACAGGACTCAGATGCCAACCCGGCTAATATTCTCAGCCGTCATGCCNACCGNCTCATTACNGATTCCTCAGCAGNCCCTTTAAGCCACCTCCTCNGTGCACCCTTTCGGCAAACCTCCTCTGCACACCCTTTCGGCAANCCTCCGGGCCGACCATCGGCTTNTATTGCTTACANAATAANCAACAANAACCAGAAATGACCCNANANCATCAGGAACATCCCTTCTGATGACGCCCTGATTCTGTTAATTCAGCCTGCTTTTTCCCACGACGGTAAGTCATCAACCCAGTAACCACGCGGTTTCNCACGATTTTTCGCTAACGGTTTGTTTTTACTGAAAAAAATCTTTAAAAAAAGTGTTGACGGAATCAGGGTCTGTCCGTAATATACGCCTCGCTGTTGAGACATTCCCCGATAGCTCAGTCGGTAGAGCAGTAGACTGTTAATCTATTGGTCGCTGGTTCAAGTCCAGCTCGGGGAGCCATCAACAGCATTACGGGGTATAGCGCAGTCTGGTAGCGCGCCTGGTTTGGGACCAGGATGTCGGGAGTTCGAATCTCTCTACCCCGACCACTTTTTTAGGTGACACTTCTTACACTTCCTCCTTCTAATACTCAATCTTTTGCATTAGTTTACCGGTTTACCATTACTTTATGGGACTGCTGTGAACACTGTTGCCTACGCCACTCTGTACCCGGTCGCCTGCCCTGCCTGCAGAACCATCACGTCAAGCCGTGCATCGGATATCCTGCACAGCACCAGCATCGAATGCCGCCAATGTGCCGAAGTCATCAGCCTGAATGAAAGCCAGCTGAACAAGCTGCGCCGCACTGTGGCTGACCTGTCCGAATGCATTCAGCGTTCCGCGGAATATTTACCGAAATCCTCTCAGGCCTCAGCTCAGGCCGAATAAATAAAGGCCAGCAGACAGACTGCAAAATCTGATGACTACGAATGACAGGCATAAAAAAACAGCGGCCAAAGCCGCTGTCTTTTTATCGTGCAGAAAGCCGGATTACTTAACGATTTCCAGCAGTTCTACTTCAAATACCAGCGCAGAGTTAGCTGGGATAGCCGGGCTTGGGCTACGGGCGCCGTAAGCCAGTTCAGCTGGAATAAACAGCTTCCACTTGTCGCCAGGGTGCATCATCTGCAGGGCTTCTACCCAACCTTTAATTACGCCGTTAACCGGGAACTGAGCTGGTTCACCACGCTCAACAGAAGAGTCAAATACGCTGCCGTCGATCAGAGTGCCGTGGTAGTGAACACGCACGGTATCGGTTGGCAGTGGGGTTGGCTGGCTGTCGTCACCGGAGGCCAGAACTTCGTACTGCAGACCGGATTCAGTCACAGTTACGCCGTCACGTTTTGCATTTTCAGCAAGGAAATCGTTACCGGCCTGAGCCGCTGCGTCGTTCAGAGCCTGCTGCTTACGCATCTGTTCTTCACGCAGTTTTTCGAATGCCGCTTTCAGAGTTTCATCATCAACTTGCTGTTCAGCACCGCTCAGAGCGTCTTTAATACCAGCCGCTACTGCGTCTGCATTCATGTCCACACCTTCCTGGGACAGCTGACGGCCAATATTCAGACCGACGCCGTAGCTGGCCTGATCAACATGATTTTCTAACTTCACTTTTTCCTCCTGACCACAACCGGCCAATAACAAAGTGCCCAGCACAACAGCCGGTACGGTTTTCTTCAGATTCATTGGTTATCCTTGCTTGGGTTTTGCAACAGCCTGTACGTTACTACATGCCGTGATGAATTTATATGACAGCGAATGCAGGAGGGTTCTGACCCCAACCACTGCGGTAAGTTTCCGCCCGACACCGTGTTACTGCCTGAGTCTGCTCACCCCTATCAAAACCCGGCACATCAGGGTTGATGATTAAAAACCAGACCCGGTGCCGCAGCGGCGGCAAGACTCTCACAGCACCCTGCCCGTGTCCAGTACAGCCGGAGTGCACAGTCTTTCCCGGATTGTCCTTTAAGGTCAGTAAAACCGGTGTTAAACCGCGATATTTTCCGCCAGCTGGATATAATCAGACAAAATCATCAGAGAGGACAAAGAATGAAGTACGGACTACTTGTGATGAGCTGTGTCCTGACACTCTCGGCCTGCAGCGGCCCATCCCGGGAAGAACAGCACCGCATGGAAATGCTGCGCGCCCAGCAGGCAGAACAGGCAGCCCTGGCCGCCCAGCAGGAAGCTGCCCTGCGTGAACAGCGCATCACACTGCGTACCGCGCAGGCAGAAAAAGCCTGGCAACGGCAGAACAGACTGAGCACGAAACAGATTAACAGCCTGTTCAGCAGCAATGCCGAAAACAGTTTCAGCGCCGGTGGAACCTACTTTATTAAGTTTGAACTGCAGGCAGCAAAATACAATTACAGTGCGAAAAAACAGAGCTTCACCATTGTCGGCATGCGTAACCTGCCCAACAGTGCTGATTACAGCCCGTTATTTCCCGATGACGAAGCCATGTACCAGCCAGGCCAGCAGGCCAAATCGGTGCTGGAATTTACCCTGAAAGAAGACACCGAAGAAAACCGTCTCGGCCAACAGGTATTACGTGACCGTGGTCAGCGCTGGGTGGCCGCCATGCTGAATTTCAAAACCTACGGAATTCTGACGAACAACGATGCGGAATGGCTTTGGGAACCCGGCCTGTTTGAGGACATTTCCTGGCAAACTACGCCGGAAGCGGCCTACCCCTACACCTCTGCCCGTTCTGTCGTACTGCAGTTAGGTGTACGCCTTTGCACCCTGGAACGCTGCTATCTGGATACTGAGTACCGTAAACACCCAACCCATGCTGTGCGCGCCGAAGTGGTCAGCGCCACAGTCGGCGACAGGAAGAGCAAAAAAATTCTGGCGCAATTTATTCGCGAAGCTGAATAAAACAGGCGCACAGTTTCGTGCATAAAAAGCAGACATAAAAAAAGCGGCATAGCCGCTTTTTTTATGCGTTCACACAATCCGTCAATCAGAAACCAACGGACAGCGATGCACCGAAGTAAGTACCGGATACATCAACATCAGCATCGATATCCACATCATCCGGATCGGTCTGCAGGTTCAGGGAGCGGTAACCCGCTTCAATACCCAGATCAACAACCGGAATCGGCAGGTCGTAACCCAGACCATAGCTGATATCGCTCATTTTGTTATCGCCATAGCCAACGTAATTAATATCGACGTTACCGTAAATACCGATTGGTGTATTAATTTTGACTTCGCCATAAACCATCGGCAGAACGAAATCGAGATCAACGGTTTCAGTGCGGCCGGAAATTTCACCGGACACTTCCGCATCACCATCAAACTGACGGGCGTTCAGACCGAAGTTAATATCAAGGAAAGGTACCGGCAGCGGCAGCCCCCAGTACAGAGTCAGGTCATTATGGGTCAGATCCATACGGCTGGTGACATTCTCGTTAAAGGTCTGATCAGCAAAGGATGCAGCAACCAGTGAGCCATCACCTTCAATTTCCAGTGAAGTATTACGTACTTTAATGTTTGGCAGGAAAGGCACCGGATGTTCGAAAAATACTGAAATCTGAGTACCATTTTCTTTGTCGAGATTCAGGCCATCGTCTTCCACCGATACACCTTCATCCAGATCACCTTTTGACTCTGTGTTCCAGACGCTGGCTTTGGCACCAACGGTAAACAGCAGATCCGCCTGAGCGGCAAAAGGAGTCATTGCCAGAACGGCAATAGCGAGGGCAGTCTTCTTCATTGAATTTATCCCATTTGTAAGTATTTTCGGGCTGGCCACCACTGACGTTTACTCAGAGTTGCCACAAGTGGAACTAGTTTGCCCAGAAATTATTACAATGCCAATTATTTCGGCATAAAGAATGGATAAACGGTGGGATAAATCACATAACAGGCCAGCGCATCCGGGGAGAGTGCGCCAGCCGGCTATCAGCAGGAATTATGGGAAGGTAATACCGATACGATGGCCTACTTCTTCATAAGCTTCAACAACACCACCCAGCCCCTGACGGAAGCGGTCTTTGTCGAGTTTTTCGCGGGTGTCTTTGTCCCACAGGCGGCAGCCGTCCGGAGAGAATTCATCGCCCAGAACCACTTCACCGTTGAACAGACCAAATTCCAGCTTGGAATCCACCAGCAGCAGACCGCCATCGAGGAAAATCTGCTTCAGCACTTCGTTCACTTTAAAGGTCAGTTCTTTCATGCGTTCCAGATGCTGATCTTCTACCCAGCCAAAGGAACGGGCATGGTATTCATTCACCATAGGATCGCCCAGCGCATCGTTCTTCAGGAACAGTTCGAAGGTCGGTGGCAGCAGATCAATACCCTCTTCCACACCGAGACGACGACACAGGCTGCCGGCTGCAATATTACGTACCACACATTCCAGCGGAATCATGTCCAGACGCTTTACCAGAGACTCGGTGCTGGACAGCTGACGCTCGAAGTGCGTTGGAATACCGGCTTCTGCCAGGCGGGTCATGATGAAGGCGTTAAAGGTGTTGTTCACCATGCCTTTACGATCCAGCTGCTCGACTTTCTTACCATCAAATGCAGAAGTATCGTTACGGAATTCAAGCACCATGTAATCCGGATCATCCGTGGTATACACAGATTTCGCCTTGCCAGAATAAAGTAATTCACGTTTTTCCATCGGAGTCTCCGGAATTAAAAACAGATAGGTTTTTTCGGTTAAAGATGCAGCCAGGCAGAAATGGAATCCTGATCGAGCAATTTCACTTCCTCTGCCCTGCACCCTAATATTCCGCTCAGAGTCTGGCTCACCAGCTCTCTGGCATTATTCTTTTCGCTGATGTGACCGGCGGTCACATGTTGCAGCCCCTGCCAGTGCAGACGCTGCAGCAGCTCGGCACACTGCTGATTACTCAGATGGCCGAAATTGCCGGCGACCCGGGCCCGTAAACCTGGAGGATAAGGGCCATTCATCAGCATCACCGGATCATGATTCGCTTCCAGCTGCAGACCATGACAACCATTGTAGGCCTGCAATATATGCGGCGTCAGGGTGCCAAGGTCAGACAATACCCCGAGGCGCTTACCGGCAGTGCTCTGCACCACAAACTGCAGCGGCTCTTCCGCATCATGGGGGACGACGACCGGGAAAACATCCATAGAACCCAGCTCAACCGGCTGCTCCGAACGGATACACTGCCACAGTGCATGTTCCGTCCAGCCCATTTTACGCGCGGTGCCGAAGGATGAATAAATCGGAATATCCAGCAGTTCGCACAGAGCCTGCACACCTTTGGCGTGATCACCGTGTTCGTGGGTAACAAACACGCCGACCAGTGTCTGTGGATTCTGCTGCGCTTCCTGCAGGCGCTGCATAATAACTTTGCGGCTGAACCCGCAGTCGATCAACAGGGCCTGATCATCCGTGGCGACCAGGGTAGCATTACCGCGGCTGCCACTGCCTAACGAACAATATCTCACTGACTCAGCTGGCGCTTGATTTCTTCCAGTACGTCCCGTGTCAGGGCTTCATCCGCAAGCGTATCGGCATCGGTCAGCAGCGACAGATAGACACCGTTACGGGCGCGGTTCATTTTCAGCATATATACCGCAACTTCCGGCTCATCATTGCCCCAAAGACGACCCCACCAGCTCAGATTCTCATCCGCAGCCCGGGTAACCACTTCAAGGTAATAGGTACCTGTGCTGCGGTTAAGGTCGGTCATTTTCAGTGATGAAGCTGCCAGCGCTTCGGTGACCCGCGCCCAGTTGTTGGCGTAGTTGCCATCAAGACGCAGAATCAGAGTACCGGCACCGTCCTGCTCCAGACGCGCATTAGCGTCCGTCGCCTGATATTCAGTCAGTGTCGCGACATTTTCACCCTGCTCTTCGCGGTAAGCCGCCGGCATAGGTACTTCAAATTCGGTAGGTTTTGCCGGCGTGACCGGCAGCTCAGGGATAGGATAAGCCTGAGCCGTATTCAGCGGTGTGCTGCCAGCCGGGACCTGAGTTTCCGGCTGTTCTTCTGCATCCAGATACGCCATGGCGTTATCATCCGGCAACAGACTGCAACCGCTGGCCATCAGCACGGCCAGCAGCATCAGAGTACGGGAAGCTGTCATCAGATCAGTCCGTATGAAGTCAGCGCCAGCTCAACTTTGGCATGGTAACGCTCATCAAGCTCGACCAGTGGCAGGCGGATGCCACCTTCCATCAGCCCCATACGCTGCATGGCCCATTTCACCGGAATCGGGTTAGCTTCGCAGAACAGAGACTTGTGCAGGTTCATCAGTTTTTCATTCAGTGCGCGGGCTTCATCGGCTTTACCATCCAGCGCCAGCATGCACAGCTCGTGCATCATTTTTGGCGCTACGTTAGCGGTTACCGAGATGTTGCCTTTACCACCCAACAGAATCAGATCGCTGGCGGTCGGATCGTCACCGGAATACACCGCCATACGGTCACCGACCAGTTCAATCACCTTACGCGCACGTTCCAGATCGCCGGTCGCCTCTTTAACAGCAACAATCTGTTCGATGTCTGCCAGCGCGGCGATGGTTTCCGGCAGCATGTCACAGGCGGTACGGCCCGGAACATTGTACAGAATCTGTGGCACATCAACGGCTGCCGCAATGGCTTCGTGATGCTTGATGATGCCGCGTTGTGGCGGCTTGTTGTAATACGGAGTCACCAGCAGACAGGCATCCGCACCCAGGTTTTTGGCTTCCTGAGTCAGCTCAATGGCTTCGGAGGTGGAGTTCGCGCCAGTGCCGGCGATGATCGGACGACGTCCGCCAGCCACCTTAATGACACGCTCAATCACGTCGCAGTGTTCGGCGGTGCTCAGGGTAGCTGATTCACCGGTGGTACCAACCGCGACGATGGCATCCGTACCTTCCTTAATGTGGAATTCCACTAACTGGTCCAGACGTTCCCAATCAACACTGCCGTCGGCGTGCATTGGGGTTACCATAGCCACGATACTGCCGGTAATCATCAAGCTTTACTCCAAAAAACTGCCCGTCGGGCACATAAAATCAAAGGCGCAAGTCTACTGGTGCAGGCGTTTGGTGACAAGTCAGTTAAACCGACTCTTCCGTGCTGCCGGACTCAGGCCAGGCCTGCATTACTGCTTTCAGCAAGGTCGCCAGCGGGATGGCAAAAAACACACCCCAGAAGCCCCACAAACCACCGAACACCAGTACGGCGACAATAATGGCCACCGGATGCAGATTCACCACTTCAGAAAACAGCAGAGGCACCAGCACATTGCCATCCAGTGCCTGAATAATACCGTACACCACCATCAGCCAGATAAAACTGTCACTCCAGCCCCACTGTACGTAACCCACCAGGGCAATCGGAATGGTAACGACCGCCGCGCCAATGTATGGCACCAGCACCGACAGACCCACACCGATGGCCAGTAACGCGGCGTAGTTAATCCCCAGAATGATAAAAGCGATGTAGGTGGTGATACCAACAACGGCAATCTCCAGCGCCTTACCACGGATATAATTTGCGATCTGTTCGTCCATTTCACCCCAGATCCGATCCAGCAACTGGCGTCTGTGAGGCAAAAAGCTGTTGCACCAGTTGACGATTTTTTCGGAGTCCTTGAGCAGGAAAAACACCAGAATCGGCACCAGCACGCANTAAATCAGCNCCGACATCAGCCCGGTGATACCGGTTATGGAAAAGCTCACNGCCCANTGCCCCATAGANGCCAGCTCATCGCCGATCTGCTTGGTCCATTCTTTTACCTGGGCTTCGGTCACCAGCTCCGGATATTGTTCCGGCAGCATCATCAGCGCACCCTGGCCCTTTGACGCCATTTTCGGTAACTCGTAAAAAAATTGGGTCAGCTGCTGCCAGGCGGCGGGCAGAATAAAAAACAGCAGCAACATCAGTACGCCGACAAAACCGAGAAACACGGTAATAGTCGCGCCCAGATGCCCCATGCCAATACGCTTACAGGTGTTCATCGCNCCCTGTAACAGATAAGCCAGAATCAATGCCGTCAGAAACGGCGCAAGCACCTTACCCANCGTAACCACAATGACCAGTACGGCAGTGATCANCAACAGNAATACCAGTGCTTCTTCGTCCGAGAAGTAACGATCAATCCAGCGGCGGAATACGTTCAGCATCCGTCAGNCTCCCTTTTTAATCCAGAAATGGCATTCGCTGTCNGTTTCATCGCAGCTGAGCAACTGGTGGTCAGTCAACGACAGNAATTTCGGAATATCCAGCATCGATCCCCGGTCAGTCGCAGAGACTTTCAGCACCTCACCCTNNGCCAGGTTTTTCAGTGCCAGTTTGGTCTTGAGTAAAGGCATCGGACAGTTAAGTTCCCTGGCGTCGAGATAATGATCATAATGAGATTGATTAGACACGCTATAAGCCTTTTGCCAAACTGGTCAGGCAGTATAACTCAGCGCCGGAAAACAGTCCCTGTATCCCTGCTGAGAAGACGCCGGTATTCAATGCGATAAGNGCAAAACCGGCCTAAACACAGTGCGCAGCAGTCCGCCTGAACTATCTGCTGGCGCCCGGTCTAANGAAGTCACCGGATTCAGGATCAGCTTTTTGTTACTTGCACGNTTATCTATCGCCCTCGGATTAACCGCCTGCCTCGCCACCCAGGTAAACGCTAATAGCGGAGACCTGCCGTCGCTGGGCGACTCAACCTCGGGTTACGTATCACTGCAACAGGAATACACCCTTGGCCGTATCTGGCTCAGGCAACTGCGCGCGCAGGCGCCGACCCTGAGTGACCCGATGCTGACCACGTTTCTGGAAAACCAGATTTACCGTCTGGTGCCCTATTCCGGACTGAATCATCCCGACCTGGAATTTGTTGTCGTTGACCAGCCTAACCTCAACGCCTTTGCCGTTCCCGGCGGNATCATNGGNATNAATTACGGTCTGCTGCTTTACGCCCANGANGAAGACGAAGTGTCTTCGGTGCTCGCGCACGAACTTGCNCACCTNAGNCAGCGNCATTACGCGCGCCGGGTTGAACAGGCCCAGCGTCAGGAACCGGTGGCCATTGCCACCCTGCTGGCCAGTATTCTGCTGATTGCNACCAANAACACCAACGCCGGTTTTGCCGGACTGATGGCCGGCCAGGCAGCCACTATTCAGAATCANCTGGCCTTCTCCCGTGAATGGGAACAGGAAGCCGANCGTCTCGGTATGCGCACGNTAGTGGCAGCCGGTCTCGACCCNCACGCCATGTCGAGCATGTTTGAGCAAATGCTGTATGCCAACCGCTTCAGCAGCCGCCCGCCCGAATTTCTGCTGACTCACCCGNTAACCGAATCACGGGTAGCGGACGCCGCCGGCCGGGCTGAACAGTATCCGCGTAAACCACGTCTGACCAGCCTCGAATTTCTGATTCTGAAACAGGGTGCCATGCGCCGTTACCAGCTGGATGAGAGCGAAGTCGGTCAGTATCTGCAGGAAATACGCAGCCGTAATCCGCGCGGCAGCGGTGACTTTGCCGCAGCCAGTTACAACCTCGCCAGTCTGGCACTGGAACAGAAAAAACCGGATGAGGCGCGCAAATACCTCGACGATATTATCAGCCCCTGGAATCAACANGCTGCNGTNAGTGCCCTCGACGCCCGTGTCACAGCCGCTCAGGGNGATACGGAAAAAGCTATCATCACACTGGATAAAGCACTGACTTATGCCCCTCAGAATCTGGTACTGCTGACCACCAAAGCCAGCATNCTTGATGACCATGATGAATCNGCGCGGGCCGTACGCGTNCTGCAGAATCTTTGTGACAAGCGCCCGACCACNCCCTGGTTATGGCAACGCCTGGCGGAAGCCGCGGAACATGCACAGATGAAGCTCACGTCGTTCCGCGCCAACGGCGAATACCTGTTTTTTTCCGGTCAGCAGGCGCGGGCCTTACGACAAATGGAACTGGCATTACAGGAAGCAAAAAAAGCCGGGGATTTTCAGCAGGAATCAATCATCAGTCAGCGACTGAGAATCATGGCAGCCAGCCTGAGCCAGCTGCAATAGAGAGGGAAATAAGGGCTTAATCAGCCCTTATTGAAATCCAGCATACGCTGCAGACTGACAATCGCCTGCTGACGCAGGGCTTCATCAATAAAGATTTCCTGATCGCCGTTTTTCAGCACATCACGGATATTCTGCAGACCGTTCATACCCATCCATGGACAATGCGCACAGCTGCGACAGGTTGCACCATTGCCGGCGGTCGGCGCTTCAATCAGAAGCTTACCAGGCGCCGCCTGCTGCATTTTATAGAAGATGGCTTTATCGGTAGCGACAATCAGAGTCTCATTAGGCAGAGACTGCGCAGCCTTGATCAGCTGACTGGTTGAACCAACCGCATCGGCCATTTCCACCACACTCTGAGGTGATTCCGGGTGAACCAGAATGGCTGCTTCCGGATGTACCTTTTTCAGATCTTCCAGCGCTTTGGCTTTGAATTCGTCGTGGACGATACAGGCGCTGTCCCACATCAGCATATCAGCGCCGGTTTCGCGCTCGATATAGTTACCCAGATGTTTATCCGGCGCCCAGATGATTTTCTCGCCCTGACTCTTCAGGTGTGCAACCACATCCAGCGCAATGCTTGAGGTAACAACCCAGTCTGCACGCGCCTTTACTGCCGCAGAGGTGTTGGCATACACCACCACTTTGCGCTCCGGGTGCTGATCACAGAAAGCGGAAAATTCATCCACCGGACAGCCCAGATCGAGCGAACAGGTCGCTTCCAGCGTTGGCATCAGAATGCGTTTTTCCGGACTCAGAATTTTTGCCGTTTCGCCCATAAAGCGCACACCGGCAACCACCAGCGTACTGGCTTTGTGATCATGACCGAAGCGGGCCATTTCGAGGGAATCAGCGACACAGCCACCGGTCTCTTCAGCCAGTGCCTGAATCTCAGGATCGGTGTAGTAGTGAGCGACCAGAACGGCGTCTTCCTGGCGCAATAATTCGCGGATCTCCTGCTTGAGCGCTGTACTCTCAGCCTCACTCAGGGGTGCCGGGGCGTTGGTCCAGTAATCCCGGATAATTTCGCGGGAACCGTTTACGGATTCGTTCATAGCAGACTCTGTTCTGGGTTCTTTCAGTCAGTGCGGATGATACCACAGGCCACCCAATCCGCGTCCGGTATGATTGTGCAACCCTAACAATTGTTTTTACCAATATATTCCGGCCAACAAAAAAGGGAGAAAGCTCTTAACTTTCTCCCTTTCGGAATTTGGTGGGTCGTGCAGGATTCGAACCTGCGACCAATTGGTTAAAAGCCAACTGCTCTACCAGCTGAGCTAACGACCCTAAGTGCTGGCTATGTTACCGTAAAATCGAAAATTGTCAATCTTTTCAGTAACTTATCTTCCGATCCAAATTTTTAAAAGTGGTGGGTCGTGCAGGATTCGAACCTGCGACCAATTGGTTAAAAGCCAACTGCTCTACCAGCTGAGCTAACGACCCCCGGAAGAGGCGCATATAATACTTAAATTTGAGGACGTGACAACCCTTTTTTTAAAAAAAGTTTCACTTTCAGTCACTTAGGCAGAATTTCCGGCTAAAAGATAACCAATCAGAAACGCAAAAGCCCGGCAGGGCCGGGCTTTGCAGGGAAATCAGGCGATTTTCCTTAATGGGATTCCAGATAGTTTCTGGCAAGCCGGACAACCGTATCAGCTTTACCCTGATACTGATCGACCACCTTCTGCATCCATTGTCTGGCCTCAGCGGTTTTTCCCTGACGCCCCAGCGTATAGCCGGTTTTGTACATGGCATCCGGTACCTTGATGTGATCCGGATGTTTATCGACCACATCGCGGAAACGCATCAGCGCTTTATCCAGATCGCCCTGCAGCAGATAAATCTCACCACTCCAGTAAATGGCATTGACCGCCAGAGGGTCACCAGGATTCTGAGCAGCCAGCGTCTCATAGGCAGCATTCGCCTCTGTGTACTTTTTATCGTACATCAGCTTCTGCGCCTGCTTATACGCATCAGCGGCAGACAACTGTGGCTGTTGCTCTGCCCCACCAGCAACAGGTTGCTGTGGCGCGACAGTGGCAGCCGGAGCAGTGGTTTGCGGTGGCGAGGTGTAAAGCCCGGATACACGGCGATCAAGATCGAGATAACGCTCCTGCTGTTCCTGCTTCATACGCTGCAGCTGATGCGTCTGCTCTTCCAGCTGACCACGCAGCATGGCAATTTCAGACTGCATTTGTTCAACCTGCAGATAGAGTTCAGATAACAGATCGGAGGATACCGGAGAATCCGGTGCGGGAGAGGCACTGATGACAGGCGTCTGAACGACAGCCCGTTTGGATGAATCGATGGTTGTTGCGGACCCGGCCGGTGCTACCTGGGTGGTACCACCAACCGAAACCCACTCGTCATCCGCGTATGCACCTGCAGCAGAAACTGCTGCAAGTACGGTCAGGACGACTGCTTTCATTAATTGCTCTGGTATTTCACTTCAACACGACGGTTTTTAGCGTAAGACTCTGCAGAGCTGCCCATTACTGCTGGACGTTCTTCACCGAAGCTTACAACTTTCATCTGAGAAGAAGATGCACCGTTCGCCATCAGGAAACGACGTACAGCCATGGCACGACGCTCGCCCAGAGCCAGGTTGTATTCAACAGTACCGCGCTCATCAGCGTGACCTTCCAGAACAACCTGAGCAGAGCCGTTAGCAGCCAGGTATGCAGCGTGAGCCATCAGAGCAGCCTTGCTTTCACTCTTGATAGTGCTTTCGTCGAAGTCGAAGTAGAACACAGTCTGTTCCAGCAGAGCAGCCTGAGCGGCAGCAGCTTCAGCTTCCAGAGATTCACCATCAACAGCAGCAGTGTCTACAGCCTGAGTTGCTTCTGCTTCAGTTTCAGTTGCGGTCGCTTCAGATGAAGTACCTTCTTCAACGTCGCCAGTGCTAGAACAAGCAGAGATGAATGCGGCACACAGTGCCAGACCCAGGGTTTTATACAGTGCAGTAGTTTGCATAACAGTCTTCCAGTCCGAAGTGAGTTAAGTTATTTAAAAATCGGCGACCAGGCTGGTTCCCTGACATCACCATATTTGGATGGTAAGCGGAATTTTACATCCCCATCAACGGAAACCGCTGCAAGGATACTACGATTCGCTTCACTTGCAGCATAAATTACCATACTTCCGTTAGGTGCAACACTAGGTGACTCATCCAAATTAGTTTCACTTGTCAGAATGTGCACCAGTCCGCTTTTCAAATCCTGCGAAGCGATGTGGAATCTTTCACCACTGCGGTGCACATAAACCAGCTTACGTCCGTCTGCCGTGATACGGGCCCGGGCATTATAGGCACCTTCGTACGTCACCCGCGTGACGGCCTTACTGCCAGTGTCCAGTTTGTATACCTGCGGACCACCCGCACGGCTGGAAGTAAAATAGATAGTGTCTCCATTCACTCCCCATTGTGGCTCCGTATCGATCGCATAATGGTTGGTCATGCGTTCGGTTTTTCTCGTCGCCAGATCCATAACATAAATGTCAGGGTTACCAAGCTTCGAGTGCACAAAAGCCAGCTTGGTTCCGTCCGGAGAGAAGGCAGGAGCACTGTTTGACCCCTCAAAAGCGACGACCCGTTCACGTTTTCCGGAAGAAAGCTCCTGGAAGAAGATTTCACTGTGACCATTTTCAAAAGACACGTAGGCCACTTTCTTTCCGTCCTGGGACCAGGCCGGAGAAATAATCGGATCATCAGAGGTAAAAATCAGTTGTTCACGCGCGCCATCGGCATCCGCGTAATTCAGATTAAAGCGGGTACGCTCACGATTGGTGGTCACATAAATCAGCTTGGTAGAAAATACGCCCGGTACGCCGGTGATCTTTTCAAAAATGTAATCGCTGATGTAATGCGCCAGATCACGCAGCTGGCTGGCCTTACCGCGCACCCGATGCCGCAGGATTTCCATTTTCTGATGTACATCCAGGACATGGAACTGTACTGCGTAACCTTCCGGCAACAGCTCAACCGATCCGATTACCACAAAATCCTGACGCAGATTTGCCCAGTCACCATACACAACCTGAGACAGGCTGGTTGGCTGACTGATCATATTGCCTGCGGGCAGTGTGCGGAAATAACCACTGGAGCCCAGATCGTTGGTAATAATTGCGCTGATGTCTTCCGGCAGCGGCTGACTGCCCTTCCAGTCAAAAGGCACCACGGCAACCGGGATAGCGCTCTGCTTACCCTGAGTAATTTCAATCGTCAGTTCGGCGTGAACCAGATTGCAGGCGAACAGAATAAATAAAAAGATACTGCGTTTTACCACGTCGCATTCTCCGGTGTGAAATTAAAAGTAATAGTACGGAAATTCTGCTCGAACACTCTTGGATCTTTTGGTACCGGCAATGGCGATGCTTTTAACACAGCCTGCTCCACTGAGCGGTCAAGGGCTGCATTGCCACTGGACTTAACCACTTTTACATCCATCACCTGCCCGGTCGGCACCAGGACAATTCTTACCGTTACCGTCTGATCCGGACGCACCGCCGGCGGATACTGCCAGACCGATTCCACTTTGCTGCGGATCGCAGTGGTTGCATCCGCGGTCATGGCTTCTGCTAACTCTGCCTGACGAGCCGCTTCTTCAGCAGCTTTTCTGGCCTGCTCCTGAGCGCGTCGTTCTTCCGCCGCCTGCTCTTTGGCCAACTGCTCCAGCAACTGCTGTTCCTGTTGTGCTCTTTCTTTTGCCTGCTGCTGAGCTTTCTGTTCAGCAGCCGCTTTGTCTTTGGCGGCTTTTTCTTTTGCTGCTTTTTCCTTCGCAGCTTTTTCGCGCGCTTTCTGTTCAGCTAACTGTTTTTCACGCTGAGCTTTTTCACGGGCTTTTTTCTGTTCAGCAGCCTGCTGCTTTTTACGTTCAGCTTCACGCTTAGCCGCCTGCTCTTTGCGCCGCTGTTCTTTCGCGGCCTGCTCTTCACGTTGCTTAACCGCTTTATTTTCTGTCTGTACCACGTTGGCAATCATGTGCTGCGGAACCGGTTCCGGCACACGATGTTCGGTTGGCCACTGAAACAGAAACAGCAAACCAATCAGAATATGCAAACCAACAGACACCACCACCGGCAGCGAATAACGCTGCGGATCAAGCCAGCTCATATCAGCGACTGGCCTCCGGATCCGGAGCTTCGGTAATCAGTCCGACATTACTGATGCCAGCTCCCTGCAGACCGCCCATTAAGGCAACGACTTTGCCGTACGGCACCTGATCATCACCGCGGATCATCACCCGGGTTTCCGGTACGGTGGCTTTAATCTTTTCTGCATAGTCGACGATTTCCTGCAGGATCATCGCCGTCGGATTACCTTCATCGCGCTCGATATAATAAATACCGCGCTCATTGACGGTAATAATAATGGTGCTGTCGTCTGGTTCGATTTCGGTTGGCGTAGCATCAACGTCCGGCAGATTTACCGGTACGCTTTGCACCAGCATCGGAGCTGTCACCATAAAAATAATCAGCAGCACCAGCATCACATCGATATATGGCACTACGTTGATTTCAGACATAGGCCGGCGTTTTGGCGCCGGAGCCGGTGCTGGTTCCATCTCAGTGCTCCGCGTCTTTTTTGGCAGCTTCAGCTTTCTGGGATTCGGATTTGGCGGTCTGCTGCATTTTCAGCGCCTGACGGTACAGCAGAGATGAAAATTCATCGGAGAACGTTTGCAGAGCCGTCACCTGCTGATCCACACGGGTAGCAAAACGGTTGTAGAAAATCACCGCCGGAATCGCCGCAAACAGACCCATTGCCGTCGCCACCAGGGCTTCAGAAATACCCGGAGCAACCGTGGCAATGGTCGCCTGTTTTACGCTGGCCAGGCCCTGGAAGGAATGCATAATCCCCCATACTGTACCAAACAGACCGACATACGGGCTGGTTGAACCAACCGTCGCCAGGAACGGCAGATGGGTGTCCAGTGCTTCAGATTCACGGGTAATGGCAATGCGCATGGCACGCTGAACACCGGCCATCACCGCATCCGGATCGGAAGTATTCTGCTGACGCATTTTGCTGAATTCTTTCAGGCCAGCCATAAAGACGTTTTCGACGTTGCTTGGCAGCGGATTTTTCTGGCATTCGCGGTACAGCTCATTGAGATCAACACCGGACCAGAAGCGATCTTCAAACTCGAGCATCTGCTCGCGGCTGGCGCGTAACAGACGGGTACGCTGAACGATGACTATCCAGCTTGCTACCGATGCCGCCAGCAGCATCAGCATCACCAGCTGCACCACAATGCTGGCGTTAATAATCAAAGAAAAAATTGATACGGATTCGTTCACATCAGCTCCTGATAGTCATCATCGTTCATTCCGCCGCATCAGCTGTCGCTGACATGGCGGTAAAAATCTCTGGTGGAAATGCGCGTGGGCGCCCCTCCGTAGTTATACAGGCAATGCCTATTTCTGCCGTGAGTAAACACTCACGACCGACATCACCATCGCGGTACACACTCTGCTTAAGAACAGCGCTGGCTTTACGCTGAGTTTCGAGTTCAACCGTGACAGTTAGTTCATCGTCGAGTTTCGCCGGCAGGCGATATTTAGCCTGAACATCGCGCACAATCAGCAGTACATCATCATGACGCAGTATTTCCTGACTGTACCCCATGGCGCGCAGCCACTCTGTGCGGGCGCGCTCAAGGTAACGGAAATAATTGGCGTAGTAGACAATGCCGCCGACATCAGTGTCTTCTATATAGACACGCAACGGCCATGCAAAGGTCATGATTCATCTTCCTGATTAAAACGGGATGGCAGATCCAGACCAAAATGCAGATAGGCCAGTTTGGTCGCCATACGGCCCCGCGGCGTGCGGGTGATATAGCCCTGCTGCATCAGATAGGGCTCCAGCACATCTTCAATGGTATCGCGTTCTTCGCCGATAGAAGCCGCCAGGCTATCCACACCGGCCGGGCCACCATCGTATTTTTCCAGCAGAGTCAGCAGCAGGCGACGGTCCATATGATCGAAGCCCTGTGCATCCACATTAAGCATATTCAGCGCCGCATCGGCACAGGTATGATTGACCGTACCATCACCTTTCACCTGAGCGTAATCGCGTACACGGCGCAGTAAACGGTTAGCAATACGTGGCGTACCACGGGCACGCCGGGCGATTTCTTCAGCACCGCGGTCATCCACCTGCAGTTCCAGCAGACGACCACTGCGCGCCACGATGCCGGATAAATCGGCAATGTTGTAAAACTCCAGACGCTGCACGATACCGAAACGGTCGCGCAGCGGCGAGGTCAGCAGACCAGCGCGGGTGGTAGCGCCAACCAGGGTAAAAGGCGGCAGGTCAATTTTAATCGAGCGCGCTGCCGGGCCTTCGCCGACCATAATATCCAGCTGGTAATCTTCCATTGCCGGATACAGCACTTCTTCCACTGCCGGACTCAGGCGGTGAATTTCATCAATAAAAAGAACATCGCCTTCTTCGAGGTTAGTAAGCAGTGCTGCGAGGTCACCGGCTTTTTCCAGCACCGGACCTGAGGTCGATTTAATCTGCACGCCCATTTCTTCGGCAATGATATTGGCCAATGTGGTTTTACCCAGCCCCGGCGGACCGAATACCAGCGTGTGATCCAGAGCCTCGCCACGGGCTTTGGCCGCGCCAATAAAGATTTCCATCTGTTCGCGCACATGGGGCTGGCCAATGTATTCCGCCAGCGATTTCGGGCGGATGGCACGATCCATATGCTCTTCGCCACGGGCCGGCTCGGCACTGATAAAGCGATCGGTCTCAATCATTCCTTGTCCTCAGTGATCAGCGGCCAAGCGTATTGCGCAGTGCCAGACGGATCATTTCTTCCGGCGTCTCGGCACCCGACACTTTGTTCAGCATCTTCGAGGCGTCCTGTGGTTTGTAACCCAGAGCAATCAGCGCGCCTTCGGCCTCCAGCAGCATGGCATCCACTGATGCTTTATCCGCCGCATCAGCTGCCGCCCACAATGGCGCTGGAGCCTGCCATTCTTTCAGGCGATCGCGCATTTCAACAATAAGGCGTTCCGCCGTTTTCTTACCAACGCCCGGTAATTTGGTCAGCGCGGTGACGTCTTCGGCGTGCACACAGGCAGCAAAGGAATTCACATCCATACCGGACAGAATCGCCAGCGCCAGCTTAGGGCCAACACCACTGACTTTAATCAGAGTGCGGAACAGAGTGCGCTGTGATTTATCACTGAAGCCATACAGCTGGTGAGCGTCTTCACGGATTGCGAGGTGAGTATAAAGGACCGCTACCGAGCCGGTCTGGCCGAGGGTAGCAAAGGTGGAGATCGGAGCCTGAACTTCGTAACCGACGCCATTCACGTCAATCAGCAGCTCAGGCGCCTGCTTTTCAAGAATAATGCCCTGTAAACGACCAATCATGGGGATTAAACAGCCATCAGATAAAGTGAGCTAGCCTACCAGCATGCCCACCTATCCTCAATCAGGGACTGTAAAAATAACCAGTTCTGGCCAGGACCTGGCACCGGTTCAGCGAAAATCAGACAGCTTCCGCCGCCGGTTTTTTCAGTGTCCGCTCAGTCAGCCAGATATACGCCGCAATCATGGTCAGTAACAGAGCAATGATCGTGATCATCCGGTAAACATCCACCAGACTGCCCTGCACCTGCTGAATACTGCCGGCAATCAGGTTACCCAGCGCGCCGCCCACACCAAAACAGACAATGGTGACGCTGTTCATCTGCATAGTTACCCGGGCAGAATACTTACGGCTGACCCACCCCAGCACAATGCCCCACATAGGGAAGTACATCAGACCGTAGCCAAAGCCCACCAGAGTAACGAACTTCTGCGGCGCGTACTGAAATGCCAGCAGACTCAGGGTAAATGCCGCAAAGCCGATCAGCATGGCGCTGCCATGGCCCTTACGGTCCGCAAGCTTGCCCATCAGAAAACCTGCAGCCATACCGGTCAGGCCTGCCGCCGTCCAGCTGTAACCGCCCAGTGTTGCTGGCAACTCCAGCTCCGCCAGATAGGTATTCAGCCAGGTGGAGAAAATCACAGAGGAAAAACCAAAACCCAGACAAATCACACTGGCCAGAAACGCGGTACGCTCGCGAAAGACGGTACGCAGCAGCTGGCGCGCAGACAGTCCACTGAGATTGGTACTGAAATGTTCGCCGCCCAACACCACAGAATGAGTCTCGCTCTCTTCGTTCAATGGATTCGGCTTACGATGCTGGCGATTCAGCGCGCGCAACATAAAGAAAGTCAGTACGACGGTCAGCAATGCCAGCAGCCCGGTCACAATCCAGCCACTGCGCCAGCCAAACTGTGGCACCAGCATCAACAGCAACAGGCCGTTCAGGCTGAAACCCCAGGCGGTACCGCTGGCGGCGGTGGACAGGTTAGTCGAATGATATTGAGGATCGCCGTAACGGGTAGTCAGTTCAGCCAGCGAACTCCAGCTGATAGCGGCACAGGCAGACATCAGCGTCAGTACCGCCACAATCAGGACCGGATTCTCCAGCCACGCCATACTCAACAGCGAGACACTGATAACCGAACCGGTCACCAGCATACTGCGTCCGGAATCCAGCCTGTCGCCAAAGGCGCCCATCAACATAGCACCTGCCAGATAGGACAACTGCGAAAGCGCGCCGATTAAGGCCAGGTGCCAGTGCGTAATGCCAACCGAGTTCTGCATCAGTGCCACCAGTGCGGCGAACAGATACACACCAAAACCGTGAGTAATCAGCTGATTAAGGGCAAAAGTGGCGGTCATGCGCATCGGTAATGCTCCATCGTTATGGAAATACTGCTGCCAGGCCCGCGCCACTGAAATCAGTTGCCCAGGCGAATGAGCGTATCCTATGCCCCTTGCATTCATTCGTAAAAACGATAAATATTAAATTCTACGTTCATATTTATTGAATTCTGAAACCATGAAAGATCTGCCCATCAATCTGCTGCGCACCTTTGTCGTGGTGGCTGACACCCTCAACCTCACCGAGGCTGCCCGCCGCCTGCACAAAGCGCCTTCGACGGTGAGCATGCAGCTCAACCGCCTGGAAGACCTGATAGCCAATCCACTGATGCGACGCGGACAGCATGGCGTCAGCCTTACTGCCGCCGGATTACAGCTGAAAGCTCATGCCCAGCAGCTGCTCAACCTGCATGACCAGATTGTCGGCTCCTTTCAGAATATTGAGATCAACGGCAAAGTACGGCTGGGCACCCACGATCAATACGCCAGCCGCACACTGGCACCGCTGCTGCAGGAATTTATCCTCAGCTACCCGGAAGCCGAGCTGGAAGTGTATTGCGACCACCGCCCGGAATATCTGATAGATATGCTGAACAACGGCAAGCTGGATATCGCTTTAGTAGAAATGCTGGCCGACAGTGAAGGCGGCACCCGCCTGCGTCGCGATGAGCTGGTATGGGTCAGCGGACGCGATCACGTGATTAATTATGAGCAGACATTGCCGCTGGCCACCTTTGATGAAGGCTGCTGCCATCGCTGGTACGCCTGCCAGGCACTGGATAAAGCGAATATTCCTTACCGCGTATCGTTTATCAGCCAGAGCCGCACCGGCGTTCTGGCCGCCGTACGCGCTGGCATCGGTGTCGGCATTATTCCGACCCATTCGGTGGAAGATGATCTGCTGGTTATCCGTGAAGAGCTGCCGCCTTTGCCGGAAACCGAAGTGACGTTATTTATTGCCGCGAACGTTAATGAAGCAACACGACGACTGGAAGCGATTATTGAAGAAAACCCGCTGTTCCGTATAGAAGAAAACCAGTAGTGGTTTGATCAGCGGTTCTGAATATGGAACGGCCATTATTCATTTCTGCCATCGTTAGCTCGCCCCAAAAGCCGCCCCCAAAACAAAGTCGCCCCCTAAAAAGGGGCAACTTAAATCAGAAAGAGATACAGCCGCGGCACTGACCAATCTAGTCAGTGCATGGAAATTCTGCCGAACAGCCACTGGACGTGTGTGTAATCTCGACTGTGTAGTCTGTGGTGGTCGTGCCATCGGCGGATGTAGTAGTTCAGACCCAATCTGACAGTCGCCCGTTTTAACTTGGTGCCTGTCAGGTTACATCTGGGTTA
>PAJK01000048.1 GCA_002706025.1 Oceanospirillaceae bacterium | reverse complement strand
AAAAACCGCGATTCTGCAAAGATTCGCGGTTTTTTTATGGCTGAAGCTTACCGGACCTGATGGCGGTGAGAGGAGGGTGAGAACCCTCGTGGGTTCGCACCGAGCGAAGCGACAAACGTCCGGAGCCTGCGACGGCGTTCATCCCGACCGGATCTTTAAAGTGGCTGGTCGGGATATCCCTCCACTAACTCTGATCGGCCACTTATTTTGAAAAACCGCATAGTCATCCGGCTCTGCGGTTTTTTTATGCCCCGCGTTTGCGTAAAAAGCGGTGAGAGGAGGGTGCCGAACCCTCGTGGGTTCGTTCCGAGCGAAGCGACATACAGCAACTTGTTGCTGAGGCCGGAGGCCGTTACATCCCGACCACCGCCACTTATTCAAAAACCGCGATTCTGCAAAGATTCGCGGTTTTTTTATGGCTGAAGCTTACCGGACCTGATGGCGGTGAGACGAGGGTGCCGAATCCTCGTGGGTTCGCACCGAGCGAAGCGACAAACGTCCGAAGCCTGCGACGGCGTTCATCCCTCCCGGTCATTAAACATGGCGTGGTCGGGGCATCCCTCCGCTTCCTTACATTGGCCACTAATTCTTAAAAAGCTGCGATTCTGCAAAGATTTGCGGTTTTTACGGCTGAATTTTTCCCTAATCCAGAATATAACCAGCCTGCCGCGCTTTGAGTGCTGCCTGGGTGCGGTTGGTGCTTTGAAACAGCGCCAGGATATCCGATACGTATTCTCTGACGGTTGCCGGTGATATACCGAGCTTTTCGGCAATTTCCTTGTTGGACAGTCCCTTTGCCATCAGTTCCAGGGTGTCAATCTGGCGTGGTGAGAGGATCAGCGCTTCAGTTTGCTCCTCGCCAGTGATAATGACCTGCTCTCCGGCCATAAATTTTTTGACGCCAGCGATCATGATTGCCTTTGAAGACGTCTTGCTGATGAAGCCGTCGGCGCCGAGTTCGAGCATCTGCCGGATGCTGGCCTGTTGGTCTTCTGATGAAACCACGATCAGTGGCAGTACAGGATAATCAGCTTTGATTTGCTTTAAACCTTCCAGTCCCCGGGTTCCCGGCATGTGGATGTCGAGCAGCAGCAGTGATACATCATTGTGCTTGAACAGGGCTTGTTGGGTGGAGGGGAAGCTGTCCGCTTCCAGAATCTCGATATCGGCGATGGCTTCCTGCAGCAGTCGTCGCAAACCGTCCCGGTAGAGTTCGTGATCGTCGCTTACTAACACTTTTACTGTCATGTTAATTAACCGTTTTGTTTGGCCGAAGGGGTGTCGTGGTTGTGCCTCTTGTATCTGCTTTTGCACTTTCGCGTGATGCATAATTTACCAGGGCGCGGAGTTGTGTCGGCAGCAGAGGTGCAGACAGGATCTGACAGTGACACACAGTCAGTGTCGGTCTGCTGGCAGATTCTGTGAGAACACAGGCAGTGATATTTTCTGATAGTTGTTGCGTAAGCAGGTCGCCGGTTGCCGTAATATCCGCTAAGGCGGCCTGGTCGAAGATTATCAAGGCTGCTGAATTGTGATTGGCAAGTTGCTCTGTGTTGTTTACGGAGTAAACCCTGACGCCCCAGTTGTGCAGGTGTTGCTGTGTAGCTTCCTGCAATTCTTTATCTTTAAAGAAAAGAGTGGCTTGTATTTCTGAGTGGTCAGGGAACAGGGTGGTGGCAACTTCTTCATCTGAATTGGCACAGGGGACGGTGATGCTGAATCGACTACCCTTGCCAACAACGGAATCCAGCGCAAGCGGATGGCCCAGTAGCTCTGATAAATGCTTTACCACCGACAGTCCAATGCCAGTGCCGCCCGGTTTTTCGAGAACACTTTCCGAGCGTTGATAAAGGTCGAAAATGATTTTCTGTTCGTGCGGCGCGATTCCGCTGCCGCTGTCGAGTACCTGGATTGAAATGTGGTTCTGGCGGCGTCGACAGCCAATAATTACTCGTCCGGAGTCTGTATATTTAATGGCGTTGGCTATCAGGTTTCTCAGCATTCGTTCCAGCAGTACAGGGTCGCTGTAGACGGTTGCACTGCAGGGGTGGATTGACAGCTTCAGGCCCTTATTTTTCGCCTGAATCTGAAAGTCGTACTGCAGTCGGGAAAATATACTGCTTATGGCGACTGCCTTTTTATCCGCTGTTAATACGCCGGCCTCAAGCTTATTAAGATCCAGTATTGAACTGAAGGACTCTTCAAGCTGGCGGTGGTTTTTGTTCAGTCCGTCGAAAAGACTCAGTGCTTCCTTGTCGCAGATATAAGGCTTAAGTGAGTCGAGGTATAAGCGCATGGAGTAGAGGGGTTGGCGTAGATCGTGGCTGCTCTGGGCTATAAAACGGGATTTCGCCTGATTGTCGATTTCAGCCTGAATCTTTTGCTGACGTAATGCCCGGACACGCAGAATCAGTGCTACGGCATGAATCATCATGTGCGAAATCTGAATATAAAGAGACTCAATCATCTGGTAAGAGGCTTTTACTTCCCGTTCGGAGTCACGTGACAGAAAAATAAATACGATGACTTCCAGGGCTGACAGAACCAGTGGCATCCAGCCAATGATGTACATGATGTAGTACCTGCCTGCCGCCCGAACTTTGGCGATACCAGAGCCAAGGATTACCGTCCATAACAGAAGGTAGTTCAACGCATACAGTGAAAGCTTTAAAATAAAAGGCAGTATCGGGCTTAATACCAGAACCAGCAGTGTGGCGCCGCCAGTGAATGCAAATGCCCGGTACCAGAACCCGGATTGACGATTGATTTGCAGAAAGCTTGCGGCAAAGGCCAGTGATGACAATATCGTGCAGGATACCAGTATCCACAGTAACTGATTTTTTTCGTAGGATGAGTTCAGGAATATAGCGGGCAGGCTGCTGCGATCCAGGTAGTAAAGCAATAATAATAATGACGATACGCCGGCCCATAAAAAGGTTGCTTCAGCCATCAGTAACCAGCAGATCAGTGCCAGAATAATCATGCCGATAATAATGCCAATGGCGGTTTTATAGATGAGGTCGGTGGTTGCTTTCCAGATCCGGTATTCCTGTTTACTCATCAGAGCAATGTATGGGTCCCATGCTTTTTTGTAAGCGGTTAACTCAACGATCACTGTGTATTCTTTGCCAGGTATCAGCTGGATATCAACCGCCCGGCCAAGGGTGTTGATGTCGGCATTGAGATTGGCGTTCTGCAGGATTTCAATATGTTGTTCGTTCTCGCCGCGAACCAGAATAGTTGGCTGCTCAAATCCAAAGTTGCTGACGTGCAGAACCCAGTGTGAATCAGATGTGTTGTTTACAATCTGAGTATGTAGCCAGTAACGGCTGTGCTTTCGAAAATCAGGGTTCAGCCCAAATTCCGACGGTGAGTCAGAAAGCGTCTGGATATCCTGCAGTGCTACGCCGTCTTTTGCCGGAATAAAACCTGCGGAATAATCAAGTGATGCCAGCGGGTAGCGGAAATCAGTCCGGGTCAGGGATAACGTATCTGCCTGGACTTGTTGAGCTGAAAGAAGGAAGAGTCCGGCAAGCAACAGACTGAGTGTTCGCAGCAACATTATCCTGGTCGCTTTAAGCCCTGGCATTCCGTTCCCTCTTGCAGGTTATCAGTAGTTGTTGTTGCAGTTGTGAAAATACCACGCCGACCTGTACAGGCTTATAAAACTGCCGGTTTGGCCGGTTTGCCTTATTAAAGGTTAATATCGGTGTGTGCATTATTCCCCAGTTTTCCGGATTGATCAGCAGTAAAGAGGCTATCGATAGTGAGTGTAAGCAGAAGTGGCCCCTGGACAGAAAAGCCCAGTCAGCTGTCACTGAATGGGCGAAAAAAGGGAAGAGTGTTGGTGAATGTTCAGGCCCTCGATTCTGGCTTTCTATTCAGGTCTTTTTTAAGGCGCCATGACTGCATCACGGATGCCGTATTCCCAGACCGGCTCTAAGACTTCATTGTATTCATTATTGCCCCAGCAGCTTACGTCGCCATTACTGTATTGTGCGCAGGTGTGCTGGCCACCTTCGCCGCTGGCAATGGCAGTGATGGTTGCGTCCGCCAGATCTGCAAATGAAATATCCACCGGAGTATTGCTGCTGGCGTCAGTGGTGGTATCACCAAGCTGGCCATAATTATTGCGGCCCCAGCAGGATACGGTGCCGCCACTTAAAGCACATGCGTGTACGTTGCCGGTGCTGATAGCGCTGACATTCCCGAGACCGGCTACCTCGATTGGCTCATTGGTATAGGCGTCGGCAGAGCTGTTGCCCAGCTGGTCATAGTTGTTTCTGCCCCAGCAAACCACAGTTGCACTGGTGGTGAGCGCACATGTGAATTGATTGCTGGCGGAAATGGCAGTGGCGCTTAAGGCAGTGTCGTATGAAATATTACTTAATACGGTGCCACCGCTGTTTTCAAGCGTAAGAGAATAACTGCCGTCCGGCCAGTCAGCAGCATTGAAATGCAATTCGTGGGCGGTTTGGGAGGTAACGTCGATTGACGCACCATTGACAGCGACGGTTACGTCATCAAGGTTGCTGCCGGAGATCTTAACATCGGCGCCGCTGTAAAATGCGCCGGGATGGACGGAGGCGATCAGTGCAGGAGGTTCGTTGATCTCTTCCGGATCCGAATTATCCGGGGCCGGGTTATCAGGGGCCGGGTTTTCGCCAGAAACATTATCCCCGGCATTTTGGCCGGAGCCCGAAGATCCAGAGGAGTTGCCACCTCCGCAGCCACTCATTGATAAAACAGTAAGCAGCGCACAGATAACCAGAGCTGGATGTTTGATAAGCATAGTGAATTATTATTTAAGTGGTGAGTCGCTCAGCGGATATACGGCCAGGGTGCGGCGTCGTGTTGTTCGCTGATGTTTTTACATTCGGTAACAACATTAACGAAGGCAAACGATGGCGGACAACCCGACAGATAGTGGGGTGAGGGTCTGGATCCTCGGGGATTCGTACCGGCGAAAAGCAGCTGACTGCTTCTGTGACGGCGGTAAGTACTGCCGCTTCTTTAAACAGCTGTGATCAGGATCTCGTCGCAGATACTCTCTTCGCAGATACTTTCTTCGCAGATATTCTCTCCGCGGAACCAGGCCTTCCGCTTACCTGCTGTTTGTGGGCGCTCAGATAACTACGGAATTCTGGTCCAATCGGGCAGCATAAAGACCAATTACGACGACAGATTTGGTCAATGCGCCGTGCTTGCCCAGAATGTAAGCTTTCCGACATCCGGACGCTGGACAGGACTCGCATCATGGCCCACCATTCGCCGCTTTAAAGCCCAGACCGGGTAAAAAATGCGTCATAGGTTACGGAGCATTTGATGAACGAATATCTCAGGGTACAGGAACTCCGGGAAAACCTGATGGAGTTAACGGAGCGCATTAATCAGAGTCAGAGTCACTTTGAGCTTCGTGGTACTTTGTTTGAAGGGATTCTGTCGCAGAAAAAGGCGGACGCCGCCTGTCGCGAACTGGATGATTTTTACACAGAATATTTTGATAACGTACGTGAAGTGACTGTTATCGCGATTCCCAGCTCCGGTGAGCGGGGGATGGGGTACAAGTCAGAGGGTGCAGAGCTGCTCGGGCATTATTCTCTGATTTACGCCAATGAAAGGGCTGTGGCTGACTCTGCGCTCAAGTCTTTTCAGACCGCCATTGCCGGCTATCGCCAGATGGTGGTGAACCGTCGCATCCAGCTGTTTTCTCTTTTCGCTATTCTGCTTTCTGCTGCAGCGCTGTTGCACTGACACGCGCATACGTCCCTGGACGGTCAATGTTCAGGGGCTGCTTATCCTTTATTCATCTGCTGCTCAGTGGTTATCCGGCGTGTGCGTTATGGCGCGCTTTTCTCTATAATCTGCGCTGTTTTTTACAACCTCTCAATCCGACCGAAAAGAGACAGATTCCTATGACGGTTCGCACCCGTGTTGCGCCTTCACCGACCGGTGATCCTCACGTAGGCACAGCCTACATTGCTTTGTTCAACCTGGCTTTTGCCCGTCAGCATGGCGGCGAGTTTATTCTGCGCATCGAAGATACCGATCAGCAGCGCAGCACGCCGGAATCAGAGCAGGCTATTCTCGACAGCCTGCGCTGGCTGGGACTGGAATGGTCGGAAGGTCCGGATGTTGGTGGTCCTCACGGCCCTTACCGTCAGAGCGAACGTCGTGACATTTATGCAGAGCACGTGCAGCTGCTGCTGGATAAAGGCCATGCCTTTAAATGCTTCCGTACCGCGGAAGAACTGGATGCGATGCGTAACGAGCGTCAGGCGTCCGGTAACAGCATGGCACTAAAGCCATCCGACCTGATGCTGCCGGAAGAAGAAGTGGCCCGCCGCGAAGCGGAAGGTGCGCCTTTTGTTGTGCGTATGAAGGTGCCGGAAGAGGGCGTATGTGTCGTCGACGATATGCTGCGCGGTCCGATTGAGCTGGACTGGTCGCAGGTTGATGCACAGATTCTGATGAAGTCTGATGGCATGCCGACTTACCACCTGGCCAACGTGGTGGATGACCATCTGATGGGCATTACCCATGTTATCCGTGGTGAAGAATGGATCAGCTCGGCGCCGAAACATAAGCTGCTGTACAGCTACTTTGGCTGGGATATGGTGCAGCTGTGTCATATGCCGCTACTGCGTAACCCTGATAAGAGCAAGCTGAGCAAGCGTAAAAACCCGACCTCCATTATGTTCTACGAGCGTATGGGCTTTATGCCGGAAGCGCTGCTGAACTATCTGGGGCGTATGGGCTGGTCGATGCCGGATGAGCGTGAAAAATTCACCCGCGACGAAATGTTCACTAACTTTGATATCAAACGTGTCTCTCTGGGCGGCCCGGTGTTTGATATGGAAAAACTGCGTTGGCTGAACAGCATGTGGCTGCGTGAACTGGATGCTGATGGTTTTGCCGCGAAATACGCAGACTGGGCATTTAAGCCTGAGCGTACCTTGCCGCTGATTCCTCATATTCAGCCTCGTGTCGAGACGTTTTCGGATGTTGCGCCGCTGGCGGGGCATTTCCTGTCTGGTATGACAGAACTGACGCCGGCATCATTCGAGCACAAAGCCTTTGATGAAGAATCCCTGCTGGTCGCACTGCAGTATGGCCTGTGGCAGCTGGAAGAAATCCGTCATTGGGATGTGGAAGAAATCAAAACGCGCATGTTTGCTTTGGCAGGTAAGCTGGATATTAAAGTACGTGATTTCCTGAATCCGTTCTTTATCGCCATCGCTGGTACTTCGGCGACGATTTCCGTACTCGATAGTATGGCGCTGCTGGGGCCGGATATGAGCCGTGCCCGTGTGCGTCATGCCATTGAGGTTCTCGGTGGTGTTGGTAAGAAAAAAGCGAAAAAGATGGAAAAAGATTACCGCGATATCTCTGCTGCGATTCAGGCGGAGCTGGGCTGATCGCTGAGCGCAGCGTTCAAGCTCCGGTAAATCGACTAAGAAACGGCCCTGCGGGGCCGTTTTTTCTGGCCGGACTGCGGGGCAGGCGGCTAAGTTGTTGTTTAAGATAAATTTTTTTAAATAATGTGTTGACAGGGTGGGGGTCCGAACGTAAGATACGCCCACGTTTTGAGACGGGGCCTTAGCTCAGCTGGGAGAGCGCAACACTGGCAGTGTTGAGGTCAGCGGTTCGATCCCGCTAGGCTCCACCAAACTCTCAACAAACGGTCCGGGTCCCCATCGTCTAGAGGCCTAGGACACCGCCCTTTCACGGCGGTAACAGGGGTTCGAATCCCCTTGGGGATGCCATCTCTGATCTGCTCAGAAACAGATCAAAGAGAGCGTAAAATAAGTCGGCTATGCCGGCTTTTTTTATGTCTGCGATTTACCCTTCCTTCAATATCACTTTTATTCTTTTCCCGGTAATGAGTTTTACCTGCGGTCTGCGGTGTCTTCCTGTACGGGGCCGATACAGCGGCGGACAAACCGGTTACAATGCCGCTTTCTCTGGCGGACAGCGTTATGATTCAGCTTACAAATTCAGTGCGGGAACGTGCCCGCAGTATCCGTCTGGTGGTTTTCGATGTTGATGGCGTTCTCACCGATGGCACGCTGACCTATTCTGCTGATGGCGAGCAGGTTAAGCACTTCAATGTCAAAGACGGTGTCGGCATTAAACTTCTGCAGACCTACGCTATCCAAACCGCGATTATTTCCGCGAAAGATTCTGCGCCATTAAGCCGCCGCGCACGCGATCTGGGTATCCGCCATTTCTTTCCGGGTACCAAAGATAAATGGGCGAAATTATCGGAGCTTATGGCTCAGCTCAATATTGATGCGGAAGATGTCTGTTACGTCGGTGATGACGTCATTGATCTGAAAGTAATGAAGCGGGTTGGTCTGGCGGTAGCACCGGCCGATGCGTTCTGGATGGTGAAAGACAATGCTCAGTTTATTACTGCAGCAGCCGGTGGCAAAGGCGTGGCACGGGAAGTGGCCGACGCAATTTTAGGCAGCCGTATGTCACTGGAAGAAGCTTATATTAAGGCGATGTTACCTGAGTTTGAGGAATCGCCTGAGTTCAGGAGTATGAAAAAATGAAAATTCTGATCACCGGTGCCGCCGGTTTTATTGGTGCTTTCACCAGCAAGCAATTTGTCGAGCAGGGGCATGAGGTTATTGGTATCGATAACCTCAACGATTATTACGATGTGTCATTGAAGCACGGTCGACTGGAGTGGCTGAATCAACTGGACGGTTTTCAGTTTATTCAGGTAGAGCTTGCTGACCGCGCGGCTGTCGAGGCAGTTTTTGATAATCACGAATTTGATCGTGTCGTGCATCTTGCGGCCCAGGCCGGTGTACGTTATTCCATCAGTAATCCGCATGCCTATGTCGACAGCAATCTGATTGGTTTTGTGAATATTCTGGAAGCCTGTCGTCACAATGAAATTGAGCATCTGGTGTATGCGTCATCCAGCTCGGTTTACGGCTTGAATACGCACATTCCTTACAGCACATCGGACCGGGTTGATCATCCGGTNTCNCTGTATGCGGCGACNAAAAAATCCAACGANTTAATGGCGCATACCTATTCACACCTGTACGGTCTGCCAACNACGGGTCTGCGTTTCTTTACCGTATACGGTCCGTGGGGACGCCCGGATATGGCGTANTTCAGNTTTACCCNCGACATTCTTGCCGGTAAAACCATTAATGTATTTAACCACGGTAAAATGCAGCGCGATTTCACCTACATTGACGATATCGTCGAAGGTGTTACCCGTATTACCCAGAAAATTCCGCAGGGTGTTGCCGGCTGGACGCCGGAGAGTGGNGACGCCAGCCGCAGTTCCGCTCCGTATAAAATTTATAATATCGGTAACCACAACAGNGTTGAGCTGGGTACCTTTATTNAAACCATCGAGCAGGCGCTGGGTAAAGAAGCCGATAAAAACTACATGGAAATGCAGCCAGGTGATGTGCTGGCTACCTATG
Source organism: Oceanospirillaceae bacterium (assembly GCA_002706025.1). Lineage (GTDB taxonomy): Bacteria > Pseudomonadota > Gammaproteobacteria > Pseudomonadales > Oceanobacteraceae > Venatoribacter. The sequence goes on along the minus strand of PAJK01000048.1, from coordinate 10,364 downwards.
CCAACGTTGATGATCTGAGNGCCGATGTTGGCTTTGCGCCAAACACGCCGCTGNCGGATGGTATNGGTAAATTCGTTGAATGGTATCGCGATTTTTATAAGGTGTGATGACGGATGTCTGACTACAAAATTGTTATTCCGGCGCGTTACGGCTCCAGTCGTTTACCAGGTAAGCCGCTGATTAANTTATGCNGCAAACCTATGATTCAGCANGTCTGGGAGCGGGCGCAGGAAAGTGCCGCTGAGGACGTTGTGATNGCTACGGATGACCAGCGCATTTTTGACGTNGCCAAAGCATTCGGNGCGGATGTGGTTATGACTGCTGTCGATCACGAAAANGGAACCGAGCGTATCGCTGANGTTGCCCGTATTAAAAACTGGGCGGATGAGNNTGTGATCGTCAACCTGCAGGGTGATGAACCATTAATTCCTGAATCTCTGATTGAAGCCACCGCNGCCAGTTTGATTAATTATCCGCAGGCGGGGATGAGCTCGGTTTGTACGCCGCTGAATCATGACGGCGATGCCTTTGATCCGAACGTGGTTAAGGTGGTGCTGGACCGTGAGCAGTTTGCCATGTATTTCAGCCGTGCCTCGATTCCATGGGATCGGGATGGCTATAAAGCGCAGCNAGGGGTGATGACGGCAAAANTGCCGGTGTATCGTCATATTGGNATGTATGGCTACCGTGTTTCCTTCCTGCGTCAGTANATGGAAATGGAAGCCTGTCCGCTGGAAACCACGGAATCTCTGGAGCAGCTGCGNGCGCTCTGGTACGGNGTGAAGATTCATATGTCAGTCATTGCTGAGCCGCCAGGGCATGGCATTGACACCCCGGATGACGTCGCCCGGGTTGAAGCTCTGCTCTCCGCCGGTATCTGAATCCGGTCGCAAAAATGGCCTCTGTGTCTGCTCAGAGGTCATTTTTTTCGTTACTTTTCCCTCANCTCCCTCTATGTTGTTATTGTAAGTCGTTGAAAAATAACCATTAGAATGGTTCTGTCCGGCGATGCCGGGGGGAATCCGGAGGTGCTTATGACGTTTTCAATCTCAGAAAAACTGGGTTATGCGGGTCTGCTGCCTTTTATTATCGGCATGANGGCCGTGGTTCTTGGTTATGAGCAGGGTGAAGAATTNTTCAAACTCTACTCTCTGTTGATTCTGGCTTTTATGGCGGGTGNCTGCTGGGGTGTTGAGCAGGCAAACCCGGAAGAAATGGATGAAATTCCGCTGGAGCTGGCGATTGGNGTGTTCCTCTGGGGNCTGCTGGCGTATTTCCTGCCAACCAATATTGCCTGTCTGATGTTTATGGTGGGNTTCTGGNTGCTGCTGTGGACGGAAAGTAATCCTATTTTCCGCCGCTCTTATGCTGCGTCCTATCAGCGTATGCGCAACATACTGACCGGTGCGGTGACTGTGATTAATATCGCGGTGTTTGTCGCGGTACATTAATCAGANAGAACGGNGCAGTNAAGAAAACNCCCGGTTAGCAGAAAAAAACACCCGGTACAGATGCCTGTACCGGGTGTTCTCTTCAGCGGGTATTCTCTTTTCACTCAAACTAGATGCGCAGGCGNCGGGTTTCCCGTGACAGGCGGGCGGAGCGCCACCATTCCTGATACTGATCCTGCAGGCGGGCGACACGGACGCGGTCATTCAGGCTGGCTTTCACCCCCATGCGATCCATGCTGATCCAGCAATACGCTGGCATGATGACCAGGGTATCTTTCANTCCGGAATACACTTTCAGCTCAATGCGGCTGCTGATGCGCTGTTGCAACTGAATCAGNGGGTGATCGGCNATACCGGAGTACTCCTCGTTAATGATAATGCGCATGCTGCGCTGGCGGGCGCCACGCAGATAGCGGGTGAAACAGCTGAGCGTTGANGCATCGGACCAGACCGGCAGGGCGAGGTCNGTGATGGCGATATTAATCGCTGCNGGTCCGTAACTGCTGATGATCTGNANCAGNCCCTCNGCNGANGCNNTNGGGTCNAGNCGGTAATCGGTATTGTCNCNGCCGGGCACGAACGTGTCGGACAGGCTGCCGCTGCGTGCCAGGTGTTTNATCATGCGCACNTGNGGAATGCCTGCATCCATGTTGAATGCCGGTTCCGGAATAAAGCCATGGCGGTGGTAAAACTGCCAGGCATGGNTCTGGGCATTGGCCTTTAACAGGCTGCCGTGGGATTCTTTANGGTANTGATCTTCTGCAGCTTTCAGCAGGGCGCTGCCCACACCTTTGTAGCGGACTTCGGGAATAACCGCCATGCGTCCGACCTGACCGTTAGGCAANAAGCGGGCACAGCCNAGCGGATGGCCGTTGTAATGGGCGATAAAATGCACCGCGTTGATGTCTTCTGCGTCCCATTCAAGATCCTCNGGGACCTTCTGTTCGTCAATAAAGACACGCCGCCGGATGGCTTCCAGCGCNTCGCGGTGTGATCTCCAGTCAGTGACTTCAATCTCCATATTCTACCTCTGGATCGTATATAAAATGCTGTTCAATCANAGATTTAAGCATTTTTTCGGCGTCTTCGGAATGAATTGAGGAAATTATCACTTGTGCCTCATAGCTGCGGTTGTCGGANAGCAGGCTGAGCAGAGGCTGGTCACCTGCCGGTAATANCCACTCCTGGCCCATGGCGTAGAAGCGGCAATGGTCTTCATGGACAGAATAGGCGAAGCGGCTGAATTCAGCGCGTTTCCAATTGTCACTCTGTGCCAGTAACGTTCTGCCATCTTCTTCCAGNGCNACNGCTTCCGGCACGTGCTCNGCGTACTTGGGGTCTGTCATCAGGCGGCCAATGATCGACTGCAGGCGTTCGTCGTCACTGATGGCGTCAGTGAGCAGTTTACGCAGGCGCTGGGCAGCGGCNNTATCGATCAGGCCGGTGGATGACTGTTGGGNCAGGTCNGGATCNGCATANCGCTGATCATCGGANGCATTGTCCATCACGTCATCGAATACCAGTGGNGCCAGTTCGGTCAGAGCNGGTGCGCGGAAACCAATACTGTAAGTCTGGCATTCGCCNCGGGCTATGCCCCAGTGGGCCAGTGCTGGNGGCAGATACAGCATGTCACCNGGATTCAGTACCCAGCGATCGCTTTCTTCAAAGTTTTCCAGAATNCGGATCTTCGGGCCTTTCATAAATGGTGTGTCTTCGCCACACATCTGGCCTGTGCGCCATTCGCGCTGACCTTCGGCCTGCAGCAGGAATACATCGTACTGGTCATAATGTGGGCCGACGGAACCGCCGTCGGTGGCGTAACTGATCATCAGATCGTCGATACGCCAGCCGGGAATAAAACGGAAATATTCGAGCAGGTCGGCGGCTTCCGGAATCCACTGGTCAACACCCTGAATCAGCAGGGTCCATTTGTTTTCCGGTAACTCCAGATAATCGTCTTCGGTGAAGGGGCCTTTGCGGATCGACCAGGGGCCGTCTTTGCCTTCTTCTTCGACGATGCGAGATTCAATTTCCTGTTCCAGTGACAGCCCCGCCAGTTCCTGTGACGACAGCAGGGGTTCGAAATCCGCCCATGCGTTACGGATTAATACCGGTTTTTTGTGCCAGTAATCACGCAGAAATTCTTCAATCGACAGCTCACCGAGAACATGCATAAACGTACTCAACTTAGTGGGAACAGATAAATGGAAACAGAAAACAAAAAAGCCTCCCGCAGGAGGCTTTCAGGGGCATTACAGAATAGGCGAAATCAGACGTTTTTAGCCTGATCTGCGGCATTACCGATGTAATTAGCCGGGGTCATGGCATTCAGCTCATCTTTCGCTGACTGTGGCAGCTCGAGGGAGGCAATAAAGTCGCCCATGGCGTCTTTGGTAATGGCTTTGCCGCGGGTGAATGCTTTCAGTTTTTCGTATGGCTGTTCGATGCCGTAACGACGCATCACAGTCTGTACCGGCTCCGCCAGCACTTCCCAGGCGCTATCCAGATCCTGTGCGATACGGGCTGCGTTCACTTCCAGCTTGCTGATGCCTTTCAGTGTCGCCTGATAAGCGATCATGCTGTAGCCCAGACCCACACCCATGTTACGCAGCACGGTGGAGTCGGTCAGATCACGCTGCCAGCGGGAGATCGGCAGCTTCTGTGCCATGTGTGTCATAACGGCATTGGCAATACCCAGGTTACCTTCGGAGTTTTCGAAGTCGATCGGGTTAACCTTGTGCGGCATGGTGGATGAGCCCACTTCGCCAGCAATGGTTTTCTGCTTGAAGTAGCCGTTAGAAATGTATGCCCAGATGTCGCGGTCAAAATCGATCACGATGGTATTGAAGCGGGCAATTGCGTCGAACAGTTCAGCGATGTAATCGTGTGGTTCGATCTGAGTCGTATAAGGGTTGAAGGTCAGCCCCAATGAGGTGACGAAGGTTTCTGCGTTGGCAGCCCAGTCGATGTCCGCATACGCTGACAGGTGTGCGTTGTAGTTACCGACAGCACCGTTGATTTTGCCCAGCAGATCGACGGCGTTGATCTGTTTGATCTGACGCTCCAGACGGGCAACCACGTTGGCCATCTCTTTACCCAGCGTGGTTGGCGATGCGGTCTGACCATGAGTACGGGACAGCATTGGCAGAGCGGCATGCTCGTGGGCCAGCTTGCGGATATCGTCGGCGATTTTCTGCATCACAGGAACAACCACGTCACGGCCGGCTTTCAGCATCAGACCATGAGACAGGTTGTTGATGTCTTCGGAGGTGCAGGCGAAGTGCACAAACTCGTTGACTGCCATCAGCTCGTCGTTACCGGCAAACTTCTCTTTGATGAAGTATTCCACGGCTTTTACGTCGTGGTTGGTCGTCGCCTCAATGGTTTTGATGCGCTGCGCATCTTCTTCGCTGAAGTCAGCGACGATGCTGTCCAGCTGTGCATTGGCTGCCGCTGAGAACGCCGGTACTTCGGCAATGCCTTCGTGGGCTGCGAGACGCTGTAACCAGCGGATTTCGACTTCAACCCGTGCACGGATCAGACCGTATTCGGAGAAGACAGGGCGAAGATCGATGGTTTTACTGCCGTAGCGGCCATCAACAGGCGATACAGCGGTCAGGGCGGACAGCTCCATAGGCTTGGACATAGCGGTTCTCAACTGACTAATAGATTGAATTGCGGGTGTGGTAAAACGGCGCGGGATTGTACCGGATTTTTCCGCTGATCTCAGCTAACTTTGTGCTTAACCGGGCCGAGCGGGCGGAAATTGTTTGATTACGGCAGGTAACGGCGTATCTGGTGTGCTTTAGTAGCCCCCAATCGACACTCTGGTGCCGGGGGTTGAAGCGCTGTCACAGAAGGGTATTTCTGCGAGCGCTTGACAGGCGTGTTGCTGGTGTTTTTGCGGCGGCTGTTGTCAGCCGCAACTATTTTCCAGCTACGGCTATTTTTCAGCTGCTACTACGCTGAACTCGACCAGAATTTCCGGGCGGGCCATGCGCGCTTCAACACAGGCACGGGCTGGTTTGCCCACTTCTGCAACCCAGGCGTCGTATACCGCGTTCATGGCGGCGAAGTCTTTCATGTCACGTACGTAGATGGTGATGGACAGCAGGTGATCGCGGTCACTGCCGGCGTCAGCCAGTAAGGCATCAATCTTGTTCAGGCAACCCTGCGTCTGTTGTTCGATGGTGACGTGCTCGTCATCACAGGCGGTCTGACCGCACAGATAGATGGTGCCGTTATGTTTAACGATACGGCTCATGCGCTGGGTGCTTTGCTGGCGTTCAATCTGGCTCAAAAGATCTCTCCGTTGGAATCTGAATGTGTGGCGGCCATCAGTTGGCAATGGCACCTTTATTAACGCCTTCAAAAGCTTTTACTTCTATATCCTCCGTGGGGTATTTGCCACGGATTTCCGACGCCAGATGAGCGGCGATAAACTCAACTGTGGTGTCAGTCTGCATAAGATAGCAGGCGCGTTGCGGCAGGCTGAGGCTGAACTCACCCTGTTGCGAGCGGTAGGCGAAGTGGATTGTGTCATCGGTTCGTACGCTGATGTCTTCTTCACTGCCCAGATAAATATCAGCAAACTGTTCTGCCCATTCGGCTTCCAGACTTTTATCGCGGCTGCCGGCGCGCCAGATTTCAATGCGTGAACGATGGCCGTGGGCAATACGCTGGCAATTGCCGGCGTGTTTCTTCAGNCCATGGCTGTAGTGGTAATACGCGCCCTGNATATCCTCNGGNGCGAACAGCAGTGTCAGCTGATCGACATTCACCGGGAAAAATTCGCGCAGTTGTTCGCGNCACCAGTCCGCGACTGAATCNGTGGTAATGGCGTCAGCATCGACCAGAGCCACGGCTTCGCGTGGTGCTTCCATGGTCAGTACTTCACCGGATTCATAACGCCAGCTNAGGGATACCCGCTGTTCATCNCCACTCAGGGTCAGNGCCGGAGAGCGCACCGGNACCAGCAGGCGGTGATCCAGTTCGTCGTCCAGCCAGTTGCGCAGGGTTTTCTTAACNATACCGAAATCGCACACCATGCCCTGATCATCCAGAGCTCCGTCCAGAATCGCCGATGCCCACCAGGTTTCGCCAACCAGACCGCGACGGCTGTCCAGGTAGCTGAAATCGACGTTGGTCAATTGATCGACAAATAATTGCATTGAAACTCCGGAGTTCTGGCGGACAAATTGTGCTGGCCGGGTCTGGCCCGGGCGATGAGGCGCGCATTCTAACGGAATTCGGCGCTGCAGGGGTAGGGGCTGAATGTATGGCTTTGTGTCCGCTGGCNGTTATCTNTNNTGNCTNNNANCTGTGCCGTCNCGCTTGTTGGCNGTGTGGTCGCGGGGATGGGNGCTGTGNCGTCGCGGGNGNGGGGGCTGGGTGGGTGTTGNGTTGGTGTTGGGTTGGCGTTGGGTTGGCGTTGGGTTGGCGTTGTTATTGGTGCGACCGTGGAACCGGCTNTACCACTGGTGGTCTATGCAAATCCTTACGCTGACGACTATCAAGCGGGCGAAAGCCTGTTATCATGGTCGCCATTTTTACAGTAAGCCAATACGGGCTTGGAATCAGGAAAAGCGAATATCCTTTTATGACCATCAACAAAGCCATGTCGGCTTCACTGCTGACGCCGCTGCTGCTGGCCNGCGTCATCAGTGGCTGCAGCAACGNTTCATCCTCTTCATCCAATATTTCATTTTATGTGCAGGCCGGTCAGGAAGACATTGAAGAAGGTCTGGTGCGTGTCGTNTCCGCCGAAGGTGGTCAGCTCAGCCGTGATGCTGAAGGTCGTCTGTCCGGTACNGAATATGTGACTGACGAANAGGGTGAGGTCAATCCGCGCGCNGCTGCGGCTGAGATTTATTACTTCGAACTGCTGGGTCACGTCGCTGAAGAAGACACAGGTGTTGAGCCAACCACGGTTCGCTGTCAGTGGGCNGCTGGCTGCACNGCCGGTGGNTCTGATTATTCCTTTGGTGCCGATGTCGCCCGTATNGATGGCCTCGGCTGGCGTGCGGTTGCNTATGATATCAGCAGTGGTGAGCGGGTNCGTCTGACTCCGCTGACCGATCTCGCTGCTCAGCTGGCATTTGATTATGTCTACGATGANGGTCAGTCCGCCTGGACTGCCACCGGTTANTACTCGCCGTANTCTGTNGAGCAGAGTATTTCTCAGGTATCACAGATCTTCGGTATCGACAGTGTCGAATCCCGTGAGCCGACNGATCTGACNGAACTGAGNCGCGTCGCNNACAGCAGCAGNGCTGATACTGTNTACAGCATTCGCTACGGNGCCTTAATCGCCGCCTGGTATCANCTGAGCGAAAGTTACAGCGGTGATTTTGCTGCGGATGNGGCCGCTGAATTCAGCNCTAATGCCGGTCAGATGACAGAAGCTGATGANGGCAGTGCGGTCCTCACGCTGCAGGCACTTTATTCCGCCGCGGTTGAAAACCTNGAGCAGATTGCGGCCAGTGAANATATNTCCGGTACCGCGCTGACGTCAGCGATCTCTGGTCTTAATCAGGATATNGCGTCNCTCAGTCTGACTTCTCCGGCAACGCTGACCAGCGTGCGTCCGGCAACGCTGGANGAGTTATTCGGTNCNNGCGATCTGGAAGATCTGCAGCTGGGNCTGAGTCGNGCNAAGGCCTTTGTNCAGGTNCTGCGTGATTACGAAAATACNTTTTTTGAAGATGGCTATCGCGAAACNGCTGATGCCTATATGGATATGCTGAAAGCGATTGGCGAAGAGAATCAGGATGACCTGAATCTGCTGATTGATCAGTACATCGANGTNAAAGACCTCTATGTTGCGACCTATCTGCAGAACACAGGTGTCTGTGCGGATACCTCGGCTTATGCCTGGATGAGTGGCGCCAGCTGTTCCTATTCATCCGCCACTGCACAGCTGACGCTGACCGGCAGNAATGGCACCAANCTGGTGGTTACGCAGAAAGTTGCTGANGTAAACCTCACCGATGAAGAAGATGAACCGACAGAGTCGCACGCCATCGACGTACTGATTACCGGCAGCATGCGTGCCGGCGATCTGGGCTTTGTGGTGGATAACACCTACGACAATGACGATCCGGAGGACGATATTCTGTCNCCAACCGGTATCCGTATTTACTACGACAACATCGTCANCACGCTGGTGGAAACCGATTCCGGCGCTAATGAAATTCTGGCCTACGAACTGCGCTGGTCTGATTTCTCCATCTATCGCTCAGGCCTGCCGTCTGAAGTGAATGGCACGCCGGTGACTCAGGACGATATCGAACTGAGTGGCGCTTACCGCATTTTNTANCGNGGTGTGCGTGANCCGCTGGATGATCCNCAGAATCCGGTCAGTGATCTGCGCTTCAACATTGATACCGTGGTGCTGAACGGTCGTGTGTCGGATGTCATTGGCGATGAAGATGACGACGATGACAACTACACCACTGTGTANATNGCCGCCAACGCGGAGAACGCATCGGATTATTATCCGGAGAAAGAGTGGACNTCGTTCAATGGCTTCTTCACGCCGAACGCNGCNAACGGCTATGCCGAAGGTTCTGTGCAGGCGGATCTGGCAACCTATGAGCGCGGTAGCCAGACCATTTCCGGTCAGCAGGTGGATTACCTNGATGTGAAACTTATGGTCGATGGCGTGGCGCTGGAAGATTCCGCCCGTTACCGCTTCTATCCTACGCAACTGCGTGAAGACGATACCGATATCAACCGCGATGATGAAACCGANGATCTGGTTTCTGTCTTTGATATCGAGATCTGTGANCTGGAATACAANAACGGCAGCTGGAGCGTGGGTACCTGTGATCCNAAGCAGCGTCTGTTCGGCGAGCGNGATACNGATCAGGCCATTAATGATCTGTGGGAAGCCGGCGCCTTCTCCCGTGTGACTGTGCCGGGTCGTGGCGAATACTTCATNACCTGGAGCGCATCTGCNGGCAGTGATGGCTGNTATGTTCTTGATCCACTGACCAGCGGTACGCTGGATGGAACCCTGTACGAGCCAATGGTTCTGGGTCTGAGCAGCGCGCGCTTTACTGCGGAAACCATTCTAGAAGATCAGCCGGATACGGCGTTTGATATTCTGGTGAATGCCCGTACCGCGGACCGTTATACGTTAACTGCGGCTCTGTCCCATGATTATTCAGGACTGTCGACTAACGGCGATATTTATTACGGTACCGGTTCCCGTCTGGACCGTATCCTGGTGTCCTACGATACCGACTCTAACTATGGCGTAACCGGTAGTCTGGAAATCTACAAAGACGGCGTGTCGCTGACGCTGGATCCGGGTACTGCCAATGAAGAAACTGATGTGGTCGACAGTACGCTGGGGCTGACTCTTAACCGCCAGTACACCTCTTCGCCAATGCCATATCACTATGTGACGGATGAAGAAGGTAACTACGATATCTGTGTGACCGATAACATCGCTGAAAATGCGGTAGAAACGCTGGAAGGCGCAGTGTATTACCTGACGTTCCGTGGCGTGGTATACGGCAGTATTCAGGAAGAAAATGGCGTGTGGGTGATCCGCTACATCGACGGTTCTTTCGAAACCCTCTGATGTCATGCCGGTTTGAGCACCAGACGGAAAAAAGCGGCCATTGGCCGCTGCTGTCACACAGTTTAAAACAGATATTTTTACAGACGGCTTTTAATGTCGCAAAGCCTTATGCCTCTTGGGGGAACTTATCCCCCGGGCCGGCAAGGCGCCCCCCAGCTTTTCGCTTTTTGGAGCGTCATCCTCATTCTCACGATTTTTACTGGCCGCGCGCCCGTGCGACATCCCTGTCGCTGTCCGCTCGTCGGGCATCCATGCCCGGCGGACCAGAAAAATCATCGTTCATTTCGGCGCTCCAAAGGCGAATTTAAGGCCTCCGTTATGCC
>PAJK01000047.1 GCA_002706025.1 Oceanospirillaceae bacterium | reverse complement strand
CTCGGGCGGCGTCCAACAATTCCAGCTTTGAATCGACATCCCGCTGCAGGTTTTTATTCAAACGCTGATATTTGGCCAGATCCTGTTCGCCGCAGACTTTCTCTGCGCCAGCGGTTACGGCCACTTGTGCGGCTGCTTTCTTAGCGATGCTGATTTTCAGCGCGGTCTGTGCAGCTGCTGGCAGTGATGTCAGTAAGAATTCACGACCGCCACCACGCCCGGATCGTGGGCGCGATTCCCACTGATCGCGTTCCGCGCGTTTGAGGATCCCCGCAACACTGCTGGGCAGATCATGCAGGCCAGCCAGTTCCTGGGCAGAAAACCAATGGCTCATGCTTCACCCCCGAACAGATCCAGCTCTGGCGATTGATCGCGTTCCACATTGGCGCGGTGGGCGGCAAGCTGTTCCATGCCTTCGGTCAGCGTTGTTATGACGGCATCGGCTTCTGTTTCGCCTTTGTAATAGCTGCCCAGACTGGCCACGGCAGTGGTCAGCAGCGCATTCAGTTCCAGCAGATCGTCACTGCTTGGCTTGTGGCTGGTTGGCATGGCGACAACCAGGTGGTGACTGCTCGCGGCAATGTACTTTGTTACAAAGGTGCAGCCGCATGTGTTTTCAAACGGGCGGATGAAATTGGCAGGCATACGCCCTTCCGCAACCCACTTGTAAAGCGTGTTTACACTGGGCAGGCCCATGCCATCGGCAATCCGTTCCATTGACAGGTTTTTAGCGTCGCGCGCGTAGTCTGCACACAGCTGCATGGCGTGTGGTAAAGACCGTGGTATGACGCGCTTCCAGTTTCTCTTTCTCATTGTGCCTACCTCAAAACAGGCTCATACAAACAAAGGGGGGTTTTGTATCTATCTTTCAGATCTGCCCTGACCTACGCTGAATACATGTTCAGAAACGCAAGTAAGGAAAGCGCTTATGCGACATCCCGGTGACTGCATGGCTTGATTTTGATAGGCTCTTGATACCGACTAGGCCAGATCTCTTCTGGGGGTACTCCGATAAAATCAGCGATGATCCGCTGAACTTTTGGGTACGGTGCCTGGAATACATTGGAAAACGTGCGCGGGGCTGTGTAGCCGTTCGCCAGCGCCAGCGCAGTCAGGGTTGCCCCTTTTTTGCGGATGGCGGCTTTAATGTCTTCCTTGTGCCAGTCGGTTAAAGAATGAGTCTGCTTTGTGCTCATTTTTTTTGGCCTTCTGTTTAGTGACTTCTGATTAGCGTTTTAGCTTGGCGGCTTTGCTGATCGGTTGTGCTAAGCATATTTCATAAATGGAAGGCGTGTAAAGCGTAAATGGAAGTTTAAAGTTTCATTTACGCATAAATATCGTACTTTTTTGAAAAAGTGCTTACTTTTCAGGTGCTTAGATGAACAATAAACTTTCAGAAAGTGCAGGCGAGAATGTTCAATCTTCCATAAATGAACTTTCAACCCGCCTCACAGGGCTTGCAGCTAAGCACGGGGGCAAAAATTCATTTGCTGATCTGATCGGCATCAGTTATTCCCAGCTGCATCGCATGTGCAGTGGTGATGCAGATATGAAACTATCCCTGGCGCTGAAAATTGCAGAAGTGACAGGGGTCAGCGTTCAATGGCTCGCGACAGGTGACGGCAGCCCATTCCAGGCTGACAGCGCCCCTGATAGTGATGATTACGCGCTAATTCCGGGCTATAACGTCCAGGTGAGCGCCGGTAACGGGTCTTTGATTGATGGCGAACCTGTCACCAGGCGTCTGGCGTTCCGCCGTAACTGGCTGAACTTCCGTGGCCTGCATGAAAAGGATCTGGTGGTGGTGTTCGCTAAAGGCGACAGTATGGAACCGACGATCAGCGACGGTAACACCATCATGGTTGATCGCAGCAATGCCACGCCCAGGGATGGCGGCATGTACGTAATCAGGGTTGACGACAATCTGCTGGTGAAGCGCACACAGATCGTACCAGGACAGGGCATCCAGCTGATCAGTGACAATAAGGATTATCCGCCAATGCTGGTGAAACCAGGCGATCAAGCCAGCCTGGAATTCATAGGCCGTGTGGTGTGGATTGGTAAGGACGTTTGACTGTCCCGGATCGTGTGTCTGAAATTAGATAGGGCTGCTTTTTGCGCCCGCCACTGGATCCGGGACAAAGTTTATACTTTTGCGTTAAATCGCGCTTAAAGCCCTGTATTTACGGGCTTTCTTCCATTTGTTCCCATTCATTCCCATTTATTCCCGGTATCTCACATCATCTGTCTGGTCACAGCTTATAAAAAAATCCGTTTTAAACTGTGGGACAGCAGTGCGTTTCCGGGGCTGTTTTATGTCTCATATTATTCGTCAGCTGCTTCCTGCTGCATCTGCACCGGTAAACCATCAAACAGCATATCCAGACGATTATCGATATCCTGTTCGCCCAGTTTATCCGACACGGAAAATTCCCAGATACCGTTGAACTTATCATGGGTCAGACTGCGAGCGGTGCCCGGGTTATCCACAATGGTCGGACGCAGGAATACCATCATATTGTTCTTGGTATGACTGGTAGATTTGGATTTAAACAGCCAACCCAGTACCGGAATATCACCCAGCAGAGGTACCTTGCTTTCGGTTTCTGTCACGTCATCACGGATCAGACCACCCAGAACAATGGTTTCCTGATCGTCAGACAGAATCATGGTCTTAATCGAACGCTTATTGGTGATTAAGTCGGCACTGCCATCAACACTGGTGGAGGATACTGATTCCGCCGTGGCTTCCACTTCCAGACGAATCGCTTCACCGTCGTGGATATGTGGTTTCACCTTCAGCGTAATACCCACGTCTTCACGGGTAATGGTAGTGAATGGGTTAGTGTTGCTGTTTGATGCCGTTGAGCCGGTACGGAACGGCACGTTCTGACCCACGATAATTTCTGCTTCCTGGTTATCCAGTGTCATGATGCTTGGCGTGGATAACAGGTTGGTATGCGAATTACTTTTCAGGGCATTCAGAATCACACCGAAATCAATCTGACCATCAATCTCACTGTAACCACCCAGCGTCAGACCATTGCCCAGAGCACCGGCGTAATCCTGAGTGGCGATAGAGGTAGCAATACCGGAGAGGGAATTACCGGCTTCAGAGAAGTTAGTGGCAGCAACCGGATTGTCGGTATCACCCAGCAGCCATTGCAAGCCCAGCGCGTCATTGATATCACCACTGATTTCTACAATTGCAGACTCAATCAGAACCTGAGCACGGCGTACATCAAGGGAGGCCACCAGCTCTTCCACTTCTTTCATTACCGATGGTTCAGCACGCACCACCAGAGCATTCAGCTCTTCATCAGCGTAGATACCCGCGGTACCTTTAACCTGCTGTTCTTCCTGCGCGGCAGAACCGGAATTGGTTTCAGACATCAGGTTTTTCAGCAGCTCAGCCAGCTTGGTGGCATCGGCATATTGCAGACGAAGTACTTTAGCGCTGCCAGAGAAATAAGACGGTTGATCCAGCTCTTCGATCAGTTTACGGATACGTTCACGGGCACTTTTCTCGCCCTTAATAATCAGGCGATTGCTGCGTTCATCAGCAACAACACGGATAGAGCCTGCGGTATTTTCAGCATTGGCACTGCCGTTACCCTGAGAAACTTTGGCCGGGTCCAGACTCTGCAGCATGGTCACAACGTTGCCGACCCAGGCTTCTTTCAGCTGCACCACTTCCAGCTCTTCACTGCCGGATTTGTCCAGACGATCAATGATCTGTTCGATACGGTTAATGTTGGCAGCGTGGTCAGAAATAATCAGCGCGTTCGCCGATTTAACCCCGGCCAGATGACCATACTTAGCCACCAACGGACGCAGAATAGGCACCAGATCCAGCGCCGGCGTGTTGCGGATCATAATGACTTTGGTCAGCATTTCCTGACTCTGATTGCCGGCGTTCTCGTTAAGGTCACGGCCAGCCTGCTTCACATCGTTCTGCTGTACGATCAGTACCACGTCACCGGCGGGAACGGCGGCATAACCCTGAACCTGCAACACGGATAAGAAGAGTTCATAAACACCTTCTTTGTCCATTGGCGCACTGGAAAGAACGCTGACCCGGCCTTTAACCCGTGGATCAACGACAAAACTTTTGCCGGTAATATCAGCAACCTGACTGATAAAAGCGCCGATGTCGGCTTCTTTCAGGTTGATCTGCCAGTCTTTTTCTTCAGCCTGAACGACGCTGGCAAAAGCCAGAACTATCAGGAATACCCACTGCTTTAACACGTTCTTTTCCTTTTAATTCAGACTGTGCGTAACAGTCAAACGGCTGTCGCCCCGCTGCACTTCAATGCGGGCGTTACCTTCACTTTTTACCTGCTCAAGAATCTGCTGATCGCTGAGCGGATCCCCCAGTGACTGACCGTTGACCGACAATACAATATCGCCCGGACGCAGGTTCAGAGAATTCAGCATGGAACCACGCTGTACTTCATAGCCCTGTCCCGGTCCGACAGCTTTCAATCCCATCTGATTGAGCGTTGCTTCCGGATCATTTTCAGCACCTGAAGTGACCATATCGAGAAAATCACCGGCGTTCCGCACCCGCTTAAAGCGGTCACGCAGTGATACGCGGTTATTGTCGTCCCGCTCCCGGGCAGCTGGCTCTGAGGCTCGGGATACCGCGCGCACGCCAGTGGCCGGCGAGTCATCAAATTTCAGTGTCTCCAGCTTACCGTTGGTGTCGAGAATAACGCGGTCGTCATACACAGCCGCCAGTCGGGTCCGGCCCTGCACAGCATCCCCTACACGATAGAAATCACCGGCACCACCTTTCGGCGCAATAATGGCCGATGACGCTTTTTCATCAGAAGAGCGGGTCACACCCAGCAGATCCAGACGCAGCCGGGTATCCGGTGCATCCACCTGTTTAGCCACTTCCTGCACCGGTGCAGCTGTGTAGTCACCGAACAGATGATACTGAGCAGTGCCGGCCACCGTGTTCTGTGCACTCTGGCCATTGCCCTGGCTTGGCGCCTGCAGAATCAATGGCTGCGGGGCGATGATCTGCCAGGTCAGATGCGCCAGTTGCCACGCCAGCAACAGCGTCAGGGCAATCTTGCCGCCGACCAGCGTCCACCGCTGCCAGCTTGTCAGCACCGCTACCTCTTGTGTCAAAAGTCCTGCTCTCCGTCTTTATATTTTTCCCCGGCGCTTTCAGCGCGCGCCAAGGTTATAAAATCTTATGCGACACTTCAAAAATTACTGTGTCTTCATCCGCTTTGTTCGGCCATGTCTGACCCAGCGCGTCGATAAAACGACGGCGAACCGCAACGCCACCCCAGCCATCTGGCTGCATATAAGCCTGTAACAGTTGCTGGCCCTCGGTGGTATTGGCGCGGATCACGACTTTGTCACCGTCCATACCGATATCACCAATCACCATTGGCATATTGGCTTCCACCGCTTTGTTATCCACCGGCACGCTGACAGCACCACCGCTGAATACGATACGTCCGGCAAAACCGGCAAACGAGCGCTCGGCCAGATTCATTTCACCACGCAGCTGACCCAGCTCAAAGTTGCCGGCCACACTGATGCGGTTTGGTTTCAGCAAAGGCGCAATCACTGCTGACTCCAGATAGCCACTGGCGTCATTGATCACCACCTGCTGACCCATGCCGAGCTCAGCGTCGGCATTCAGCCGCAGTCCCTGGCCACTGATATCCAGATTCACTGCGGCAGTGCCGGTCAGCAGGCTCAGAGGACTCAGTGTCCAGCGGGCGTCCAGCTCACCCAGAGCACGCATCTGAGGTACGGTGAGTGTGACATTACCGTCCCATAATGTGCCACTGATATGACCGATCTTTACCGGCAGACGCTGCACTTTGGGTTCCACAAAACCCCAGACGAAATGTAAAGGCGTATTGATGGCGAGAACAAATATGAAGGTCAGAAGGCCCAGTAACAAATACCAGCGGGCTGCCCAAATGGCTTTAAACATGACGTTGACTGCGGTCCCTATCCAAAACAGCGGATCATTCTACTTAACGGGGGCGGAAAAATTAATGTAACAATGTGACATTCCTATAAAAAAGAGGCATTTACCACGTAAATACCTCTTTTCTTTCCTACTTTTGATGGACTGTCCGCAAAAATCCGGCCAGATTCTATTCCAGCAGAGCGATTCCATCGTGCTTTCCACCCCAGGTAAAAGCAGCTGAACGTAAAGCTGGCTGGCCTTCCCGGGCTTCGATCACAAAGCGATACTCGCCAGCGGCGAGCGGGTTATACCAGCGGCTCTCATACTCCGCCATGCCCTGATCGCCATCCTGCAGGTAGCGGACTTCCACGTCATAGCCATCGTCGTGCACCGGCTCACCATTGACGACTAAAGGCAGCCACTCACCGCCCAGTCGCTGCTCGACGCTGACCAGACGCCGGTCAAAGGCGATGGCCGAGGGACCAACATCCAGCCAGCGCACGGCAATGTAATCCTCTTCNTNGCTGGCCNGTGCAAGCCGGACCTTTGGTTCCAGCAGCCAGCGGCGCTGCCCTTGTGCTGGCTGCGGATCAGCAAGAAAGTCNTTNACTTTTAAGCGGTACTGCCAGGCGGGCAGNTATTCCTGAACCTCGCCGTNATGGGCGAGATCACGGGCCAGCGCNCCCAGCTGAGCGGCAATATAGGGGGTGGAGNACTGGCCNTAGAGGGTATGTCCGCCTTCGTAGTTCTGCCGGCGNTACTCTTCCGGNGTGGTGGTGTAACCAAAGTAGCCGTTGGCATTACTGGCCACCCAGACATACNTNGCGTCCTGTCCNNCAGCCTGCAGNTCNGCCTTAACGGCCGCCGCCATACGGCGCCCGGCTTCGGTGGTGGATTCAAACGGTACNGGGAGGATGACCATGTCANTGATGCGCAGCAACTGGAACATAACGGTATCCGGGAAGCTGTCTTTCGGTTCCAGAAT
Source organism: Oceanospirillaceae bacterium (assembly GCA_002706025.1). Lineage (GTDB taxonomy): Bacteria > Pseudomonadota > Gammaproteobacteria > Pseudomonadales > Oceanobacteraceae > Venatoribacter. The sequence continues at coordinate 35,858 of PAJK01000047.1, read as the reverse complement.
GGGCTGCAGAAAAGAAAAGCCCAGGTGCCGCTTATTACCCTGACAACCATCGGTAAAAAACCACCAGCGCCGCGCCATCACATTGCCGCCATGAAAAAACGGCACCAGTGTCAGCCANGGNGTACGGCGNTCATAAGCACCGGCGGCCANCGCGTTGCCTACTGCGGCATCATGGCAGATCTCAATATCGCCAATGCGGTTGTGGTCACGGATATTCAGCTCCCGCGCNGCAGCTGTCAGCGTGACCTCGTTACTGAGTTCNGGTTGCAGTGATTCGAACAGGGCAATGGCTTCTTTGCCAATGCCCTGTCCCAGCGNTTTCGCAGCNTTCCAGTTNACGGCAAAGTGACCAAGCCAGTTATCACCNTGTTCTTCCAGTGCCGGAGCCATATCCCCCTGAGTACCTGTACTGAGGGCNTGAACCACCGGCCAGGGCGTTTGATACTGAGCGGCGATCTGCCATTCCAGATCTTTCTGTGCNTAAGCAAACAGATCGGCGTTATACACCTCCACCGGTGCCGTCAGCGCCGTAGCATGGACGGAAAAACTGGAGAAAGCNGCCAGTGGCAGNTACTCGCCGGAATCCGCCGCCACATCGATGCGCACCATATAAAGCGAAGGATTCACCGNGCGGAATTTTGCCTGCTCATCGTTCAGGTCAATATCACCGGCGTCAGCGTTCAGCACGTANGAATCCAGCGCCCGGTTGCGGTTATAGCCGTAGATATCTTTTTTGCCGGTGGCGATTTTTGCCGGCCGGCGTTTGCCGTGCGCCTCAATAANTCCCGCTGCAATGCGTGACGCNGCAAATTCCAGAAANTCAGGCTCCAGCCACTGACCGCTGGACGTGTGCTTATTGTAGAAATCGTTGTCGAAGAAATTGACCGGCGCNGAATGGCTGTGGGANGCGGTNATNGCAATATCCGCCGGGCGCAGCCCAGTCTGTGCAGCAACCCGGCTGGCCACCTCNTGCTGCAGCAACAGCGAAGCGGCGGTCAGATCCGTTTGCACCAGCGCCAGCGACTGGCCTTTGCCATCATTCAGATANACCACCCGAGCTTTGATGCGGGTACGGAATCCCTGGCCGCGATTNGCCATCACCGAATAACCGCCCATGGGCATGCCCGGNGGCGGCGTAATATCCACAGAAACAGCCCAGGCGGTTGNCTGCTGGCTGTCATTGCTCAACACAGGTGCAAACACCCGGGGCTGTTGCACGACGATATTTTTACTGGTCGCGCACGCGGTCANAGATGTAAGTAACAGGCCACTGAGCAACAGCAGGGCAACACGCCAGAGACCAGCNCTGATGCAGGAGGAGAGAAGCATGGTGGTACCTTTTCTTATTATTCTGNTTTTTNTTNATTCTGANTNNTATTGTTCNGNCTGCAGNAGCANCCGGNAACACGGAAACACTCACCCTGTCCGGNAAAGCAGCGGATGAATCACNCTTCTTGTACCATGGTTTTATTTGTGTTTCACCTGTCCGCTCAGGACAAATTCAGCAGNACNCTGGCCTGACCGGCAATNNNGNCTNCNNCACCNATANNAATACCTGCCNGAGAATAACTGCCTTGCNGTCAGTCACTGTCCGGCAGACTGCGCTCGCCGCGCACCAGACGTTCTTTCTGAATTTTNGATAANTGTTTAACCCGGTATTCCAGCTTCAGCGCCNTGCTTTTATCGCCNACCGGCTGCTGGAAAACCAGCTGCAGNGGCCCGCGTCCACGCAGGGCNCGGGCGCATTTTGCCCCGCTGGCACAGTGCTCAGCAAAGCGCCGNTCAGTGTCNGTGGTGATGCCACAATAAAGTGAGCCNGATGCAGTACGGACCAGATACAGGCTCCATTGTGAGAGTGCTTTNGGGCCAGCGGATGATTTTATTTCGGGCACAATCGACCTTGTTGATTGTCAGATGAAGCCGTATGGTACGCTCCCGGCGACAAACTTAAAGAAACAGAATCCGTTGCGTTGTTTTTCGTTAGCCAGTTCCAACGGTTTTATTTGCCGGCAGACGCNTTGCAAAGTCATTATTGAAAGCAGTCAGGCACTCCACATGCACTCAGTATTCCGCGAACCCATAAGCGGCCTCACTCATCTGGCCGGCGCNATTTTCGCCATCGTCGCCCTTTGTATCCTTGCTGCTCAGGCTGCCGTTCACGGCGGTGTGTGGCACATGGTTTCCTTTATGATTTTTGGTGCAACCCTGCTGGCCATGTTTGCCAGCAGCACGGTTTACCACCTGATTCATGCTTCCGATGATGTCATCCGCTGGCTCAAACGCGTGGANCANATGGCCATCTTTCTGCTGATTGCCGGGACTTACACCCCGGTTTGTCTGGTACCGTTANATGGCCCCACCGGTTGGTGGCTGTTTGGNGTGGTCTGGGCGCTGGCCATTATTGGCGTGGTACTGAAAGTGGTGTGGATCAGTGCACCGCGCTGGTTCTCNACCGTGATTTACATTCTGATGGGCTGGCTGGTTGTGTTTGTCTGGCCNGTGNTCGATCAGATTCCCGCNGATGCTTTGCGCTGGATTGCNTATGGCGGTATCTGTTACACCGTGGGCGCCGTGGTGTACGCCACCAAATGGCCGGANCCCTGGCCGAAATGGTTTGGCTTCCATGAAATCTGGCATTTATTTGTTATTGCCGGTGGCTTCTGNCACTTNTGGGCCATNGCCTATCATCTGGCCGATGTACCGGTAGGCTGAGCAGAGACTTTTGAAAAGCGCACAGTAACGCGTTAGCCTTGCTGTCCGCTTTGACTCTGAACCACTATGAACGANATCAGCGATCCCCTTTTTATCAGCCGCGCCGTNCACATCCCCTTCAGCGAAATCGATATGAGCGCGATCCGGGCTCAGGGNGCCGGTGGCCAGAACGTCAATAAGGTTTCCTCTGCCATCCACCTGCGCTTCGACATCAAAGCCTCATCCCTGCCGGAGTTTTACAAAGAAAAACTGCTGCAGCTGAACGATCAGCGCCTGACCCGCGACGGTGTACTGATTATCAAGGCACAGCAGTTCCGCACCCAGGAGCAGAACCGTCAGGATGCCCTTGAGCGTCTGCAGCAGCTGATTCAGGGCGTAGGCAAGGTGCAGGCCAAACGCATTGCCACCAAGCCCACCCGCTCAGCAAAAAAGAAACGCATGGATCAGAAAACCCAGCGCGGCAGCATCAAAAGTATGCGCGGTAAAGTGCGCGATTTTTAACCGCGACTGTTAAGCCCTCCCCAGCTTTGCTCAGTACGCCTTAACAGCAGGAAAAAAACTGCGCGGATTGTTCGCTCTGTTAGCCCGTCACAACACTTTTACTTCGCAGCTGAGGCGAACTCAGTCACTCTGTATCCAGACATCATGTATGGATATTTGCCATGCCTCACCCTTCCTCCGTCAGTATGGGGTCGCCCGGCGGCAACAGCACCGGCGACGACACTGGCGAAAACAACAGCCTGCACTGGATTCAGCAGCTGCCGGCCGGTAACGACCGGCACTTTGCCAGCGGTGAAATGATCTCGCGCCCTGACAGTGGCAATAATCAGGTGTTTCTGCTTAAGGCAGGCAGTGCCCGTATCTGCCTGTCCGGCGAGCAGAAGGAACTGACACTGGGCTGGCTCAAACCCGGCAGTATTTACGTTACCCACACCCGCGCCTGGGTCGAGGCGCTAAGCCCCTGTGACATCAGCAGCTGGCCTATCGAGCAGCTGCATGAACTGATCAGCTCGCGCCCACAACTGGCGCTGATTGCATTACGCGAAGTCGGCATGATGCTGCACCAGGCCACCAATCTGATTGAAGATCTGGCTTTCCGCCCGGTGGAGTCGCGGCTTGCCCGCTACTTACTGCTGGAACACAGCGACCAGAACGCGGCGGATAATAACGACATCATTCAGCTCACCGGCCACACCGAGTTGCTCGCCAGTTTGCTCGGCACCTCGCGCCAGACGCTGTCGACCCTGCTCAACCGTCTGATCAAAGAACAGGTTCTTGCCCGCCCGGACCGCCTTCATCTGCAACTGCTTAATGTCCCCCACCTGCAACAACTGTCAGCCAGCTGACAGACGCCAGAATCCGCTACCGCTAGAGTGTCGCCCATAAGGAAAATTCAATAACCCGGCACAGCGAATTCCTGCATATAACTAATGCAGACAGACAAGCGTGGAGACGAGTGTGGAGACAAGTTCAGAGAACACCATGAGTACCCAGCCCCAGTCCAAAAGCCAGACGGACCGTTACGTATCCTTCTGCGGTATCGAATGTGACCGCAACGCCAATGAATTTATGCAGAAACTGGAAAATCACATCACTCAGGGACACGGCGACCCGCGCTGGCAGGAATACTTCCGCCAGAAACGTGAGCAACAGGCAAAACTGAATCAGGACAACCTGTATTTTGTCGGCGCACAGATGAACAATCTCTACGCCTATCTGGAAACCCTGGAAGATGACGCCCTGTACAACCTGCTGTGGGATCTTGAGCAGGAATGCTGCTGAGCGCGCAGCCGTTCAGAGCTTAGTGCGGATATTGGCTTTACCGGCCAGATAATTGCGGCGAAACACGGTGAAGTAACGCGCCAGTTCATCGGCTACAGCGTCTTCCCCGGCCAGACGAATCACTTCAATGCCGACTTCCGCAGTACACAGCTGATGCTCATGAAAGGCTTCACGCAACTGATACTGAGAAATGGTTGTCGGCTGAATACCCAATACCGGCAAGTCATTCAGATGGGGGCTGCGGAACATTTTCCGCGCTTCCCGCCAGGTACCGTCGAGCATGACGAATAATGGCTTTTTCTCACCGCTGGCAACTTGCGGTAATTCAGTGGGTGAATGAATGCACGGGCGCTCGTCAGCGTATTCATGTGGGAACACCACAATCGGCTGATACTGCGGGGCTTTTAATAAGGCCAGTAAGGCCGGTTCATGCACCGTACGCTGCCATTGAAAGGCATGATTATCTGCGATGACATCGGCAATCAGACGCCCGGTATTACTCGGCTTGTACACTTCCCCCTGATACATCAGAAACAGAAACGCGAGAGGCAGCTCTTTATTAACCGCCGGACGCTGATCGCAGATACAATGCGCCTGTGCCAGCAGGCAGGTGTCGCAACGTGCAACACGACCACCACGGGCGAGAAATTCACGGGTCGATTTAGCCAGCTGCTCACGGCGCAGACGGGTAACCGAGGTTTCGTCAGCGGACGGCACCGGAGGAACAGGAATGGGGCACATAAAAGAAGTCTGGCGTTAACTGGCTTGAGAAATAACAAAGGCTGTATGAAAACGCCGCCAGTGTAGCCCGCCACTGTAAGCCGATCAATTTGCCAATTGTATCAGCGCCGTTTACGTCGCTGACGGATCGCCCAGGTCAGCGTGCCACTGAATGCCAGAAACAACATCAGCACCGCACTGGCATCCACCACCCAGATTCCCCACTGACCAAACAAACGCCCGCTGTGTAAATCCAGCAGCACCCGCTCCAGTGATAAGCCCGGCAACGGCATAGCCGCATTCACCTGGTTAAGCAGTATATCCGGTAAGNCNACNGACTCTGACCACTGCACCCGCTCACTGGCATCATCAACATTCAATGGCTGCCACTGCCAGCTGTNTTCATCCAGATACCAGGCNGAGGTTTCGGAACGCAGAGCAACAGANCTGCCGCCGNTTNCNNCNGTNAGNTGACCGGCAACCNTNGCCTGAGGCGGTAACTCNGTGATTTTTTCCACCAGNTGACCATCGNTCAGNTACAGATTCAGNCCGTGGTCACAGAGCACGAAAAATCCCATTTGCCACAACGCNGCACTGAAGGCAGTTTTGCGNCATTGCAGNAANGCACTCTCCTGCAGACCCGTGCGGNGCGCCTCTGAAGTGAGATAAATATCNTNGCCAACCTGGACCAGCCAGTCATTATTNACACGGACACCCTGCTGAATCCGCTGTGGCGGTATACCGTAAAGCCANCCAATAAACGGNGAATACACNGGCTCAGAATGCCAGTCNAAATCNTCACTGTGATTAATCANTAAACCGGTGACGGCTACCATCACCAGAACCGGAGCGACCAGCAGCCCGGCGCGGCGATGCCATTTAATCCAGCCAGCCAANCGTGAAAAGGCACTGATCAACGGCGACATAATTCAGCAACTCCCGTTATTCGTGGGCAAGNTTTNTGGTGGCAGANGTATTCACCTGACGGTTCAGATACAGTGCCCAGCGCGACACCGCCCNTACNGCATTCACCGACAGAGTTGCACCGGTAATACCGTCAATGTNGTCGCTCAGATGNTTATCATCCTGCANTGACAGACCGCGGAACTGGTCAGTAAAAAACGGATATTTAATTTCCCAGCCNCGGGATTCATTAAACGCCAGNACGGACACCTGACGGATCTNATGNCCATCNATGATCACACCAATAGTAATCGGTTTTTCTTTGCCAATTTCATCCATAACCCAGGCNGTGGTTTNGCCCTGTATACGNTAACGCACACGNAAACCGGCATAGGGATGGGCAAAGATTTTTTCNGCCTCGGCCTTATCTTCTTTTTTCAGCCACAGCGTTTTAATTTCCGCGTTATCCACAGCCTCTGCAGAAAATGCCTGAGCATAAAAATCCGCCNGGCTCAGATATTCTTCGGCCTGTGCTATGCCGGNAGAAAACGCGATGCCGGCAGAAAACGCGNTGCCGGCAGAAAACGCGGTCAGCAAANATANAAACNGCTTAATCACAGAGACCATCATCCGGCAGCAGACTTTCGTAACGGGCATCGGTTAACGAGCGCAGGAAACAGATCAGGTCACCNACNTCNTCATCANNTAACGNNTCGATCCNTCGCTGTANTTCAGTCAGNCTGACGGTAGNGGCNACTTCCGGATCAGCCCAGGNCAGACCGGTTTCCGGGTTNGTCTGACGCTCTGAACCGGTCAGATAGTGATCGTAAAAATGAATCACAGTTTCGAGATCGCGGAATACGCCGTTGTGCATATAAGGCGCGGTAACCGCGACATTGCGCAACGTCGGTACTTTGAATTTGCCTTTGTGAATATCGGCGCTGACCGCTTCGTTATTATTCTGCAAACCAGTATCGATAAATTCTGCATCCGAGCCATTAGCGGCCCGCACTGCAGAATTAACCGGCACACCGATATTGTGATATTCGTAACCACTGAAGGTTTCTGTACTGCTGCCCTGCGCATTCAACTGGTGACAGGTGGCGCAGTTGGTAAACTGCACCGAAAAGAACAATACCCGCCCGGCACCAGCACGGGAAAACAGATATTCGGCACTGGCGACGTTATCGCCACTGTCCTGTGCCTGTAAAAAACGATCATAGGCAGAATCAAAGGTTGCCAGTTCATCCGTGCGTTCAAACGCCGCAATGGCTCTGGTCATGGCCGTGTAAGCAGCATCGGTATCGGCAAAAATATCGGCGCCATAAAAGGATTCAAACGCCGTGCTGTAATTGGCATCAGCGCGCAGACGATCAACCACCGCTGCTTTATCGGCCATGCCCATTTCAACTGGATTTAATGGCGGCCCACCCGCCTGATCTGCCAGCGTTGCCGCCCGGCCATCATGAAACTGACCGCCAACAGGTCCGCTGTAATCCGGCTGTTCACTGTTAAAACGCTGGCGTGTGGTATCAGCATTAAACTGCGGACTGAACATGGCATACGTTGCCGTCGGTGCATTACGGTCCCCCAATGACACACCGTCATCCCCCAGAGACACTGCACGCACATGACCATCGGCACCGGTTCGTGCATCACTGAAGGCATGATCCGGATCGTGGCAGGTGGCACAGGACTGGGTGCGGTTAGCCGACAGATTGGCATCATTGAACAGCGCTTTACCCAGCTCCGTCTGGGAACTGAACACAGGTTCGGCAGATGATGCTGACCCGCCGGAAGAACCTCCGCCGCAGGCCGTTAACAACAGCGCCACGGCCGTCAGCAGCGCAGTTTTATTCGCATAATATTTCTTCACAGCTCATCCCTCTCAGCAAACTCTCATTCTCTTTGCCCGATCTTTATCGATATTTTTATTAATTATTTGAGAATCTAGTTATTGTTGATAATCGTTCGTAACACGAATATTATCCGCAAACGAACTAGGGGTATAGCTCCCCAGATCAATTTTTTATCGCTACGGATGCACGCTCACCCGAACAACAACGAAAAACTGGTATCTGACAAGGAGATTCCGATGAAACTGACGCACCTGGCTACGGCCGTTTTTACTGCAACCCTCCTGACTGCCTGTGGTGGTGGCGGCGGTGGTTCATCCTCGTCTTCTGACGATACCGGCAGCGGCAGCCATCAGATCAATGTCGAAAATGTCGGCAAAATTCTGCAAAGCAATGCCACCATCGCTTACCGCGCTTACGCCGATGCCGTTGATGCCGCTCAGGCGCTGAAAACAGCTCTTACTGCCCTGCGCACAGATCCTTCACAAGCCAATCTGGAAGCTGCCCGCAAAGCCTGGCTGGTCGCCCGCGAACCTTATGGTCAGACCGAGGTGTATCGTTTCCGCGCTACCCCGGTGGATTCCACGACCTATCCGGATGACAACGAAGAAGGTCCGGAAGGCGCGATTAACGCCTGGCCTCTGGGCGAAGCTCTGATTGACTACGTTACTGTCGATACCAGTGCTTACGGTGATTTTGGCGACGATCAGGTCGGTGCATTTACCACCATCGACGGCATAGGTGAAGCCGACGCACAATCCGGCACCAATGAAATTACCGCGGCTTACGCCGATGCCAATCCGTCCGATAACATCATCGGTGACACCAGTATCGAAATTAATACCGCCTTACTGGAAGACAATTCCGAAGCCGGTGACGGCCACGATGTTATTTCCGGCTACCACGCCATCGAATTTATGCTGTGGGGGCAGGACCTGAATGATTCCGCTGCTATTACTGACGGCACCGACCGTGACGAAGCGGTAAAAACCGAAGCGGTTAAAGATTCTGCATCACCGGAAAATGCTTTTGCCTCCGGCGGTCAGCGCCCTGTTAGTGATTTCCAGCCTGGATACGACGGCAGCTCCGTTGTATTTGACAACACAGAGGCCTCTAACCGCCGTCATAAATTCCTCGAAGTTGTGGTCGACAAACTGATTGCCGATCTCACTACAGTCCGTGATGCCTGGGACCCGGCTGGCGACGGTAATTTTTACGATACCTTTACCACAGTGGCAGACGAAGCCGATGCCAAAACCAAACTGGCAGAAATTCTGACCGGTATGGGCACTCTGGCTCAGGGCGAGCTGGCCGGTGAACGTATGCTGATTGCTCTGCTGGCTAATTCGCAGGAAGACGAGCACTCCTGTTTCTCCGATAACACCAACCGTGATATCTGGCTGAACGCCGAAGGTATTTCCAACAGCTACTACGGCGATTACGCCGGTTACGACAGTACGCTGGATGGACTCGTAGGTTCCGGCGATGAAACCGGCCGCGCCTATGAAGGCTACGGTATCGATGATTATCTGAACGACGCAGGCCTGAGCGATATTAAAGCCGAAGTCGAAGCAACCCTGACCGAAACAGCAAGCCGCTATCAGGCTATTGACGCCAAAGCGCGTAACGGTGAACCGTTCGATGTACTGATAATGGACAGCAGCAACAGCGAAGTGCAGAACACCATTCTGGCCCTGTACTCCGAAAGTGAAGCGCTGGAAGATCTGGCGGATGCTCTTGCTATCACCTCAGACATTACTCAGGACGACGCAACCGGCTGTGATGTTTCATCACTGAGCTGCGAATAAACCGGGAGGCGAATGGCTGCCATGTTTTACGGTTATTTATCTGATTATTTATCCGGTACGCAGCTGAACCTATTCGCCCGCGTTACAGCGCTGAGCAGTATACTGCTGCTCAGCGCCTGTTCTGCAGAGAGTCATGATGACAACAATAAGGTTGCAAACAACCATGCTGAAAACAGCAATAACACAGAGCTCAGTTCAGCAGAAATTAAAAGCCCGCCGGTCAGTGCATCAGAACTGAAACCCGGTGGCGATACCACCACATCTATTCAACCTTTTCCGGCTTTTGATAAGGTGGCAGAAAACCTGCCGGACGATTTAAAAGCTGATTTTTTTGCTGGTAAAGCCCTGGCTGAACAGCCCTGGGTTAAAGCACCGACAATTACCACGGCACGCGATGGTTTAGGCCCTTTATACAATGCCCGCGCCTGTCTCGCCTGCCACATTCGTGGCGGTAAAGGACGCCTGCCGGACGACAGCAATTCGGCTGTTTTTAATGCTTTTCTGCGTCTGAGCATCCCGGCAGAAAGCCCTGATGATATTGATCCGCGCATTGGCGTTATTCCAGAGCCGGTTTACGGTGAACAATTACAGGGGCAGTCCATTGCGCTGCACCACCAGTTACGCGCCTCAGACCCACAACAGATTCATGCCAAAGGCGATGTCTCACCAGAGGCCTACGTTTATGTCAACTGGCACAGTAAAACCATCACCTACGCGGATGGCAGCCAGACGGAAATCCGCTGGCCCGAAGCCGATATCCGCTATTTAAGTTACGGGCCACTGCACGAAAACACGCAGATCAGTCTGCGCAATGCCCCGGCAATTCACGGCATGGGATTAATCGAAGCAATTCCACAGCAGGCTATTGACCGCCTGGCAGACCCTGACGACAGCAATCAGGACGGTATTTCCGGGCGCGTCAATAGAGTCTGGGATGCGGTGAGCGGGAAGACTGTTCCCGGCCGTTTTGGTTTAAAAGCCAATCGTCCGAATATGGACATGGTCGTAGCGTCTGCGTTTGCCAACGACATCGGCATCAGTAACCCACTGTTTCCATCGCAGCCCTGCACTGCCGCTCAAGCGGTATGCAATCAGCAGATTCATGGTACCAGTAATAACGAATTTGAATTACCCGCTGAGCTGTTAGCTCTGGTGACAGAATTCAGCCGTAATCTTGCAGTACCGGAACGACGCGATGCCAATGATCCTGAAGTATTAAACGGCCGTGACCTTTTTTATCAGAGCGGCTGCCACCTGTGTCATCAGCCATCCTTCATAACCCGTGACAGTACAGCCGGAACAAGCCAGAACAATACTCATCTGCTGAATCAGACTATCTGGCCTTACAGCGACTTTTTATTACACGACATGGGCGACGGTCTGGCGGATAAGCGCCCGGATTTTCTTGCCACTGGCAACGAATGGCGCACACCTCCCTTGTGGGGAACCGGCCTTTCTCAGCGGGTGAACGGCAGTAACAGCTTCCTGCATGACGGTCGTGCGCGCAGCGTTGAAGAAGCGATTCTCTGGCACGGTGGTGAAGCCAGCGGCGCGCTGCAGAATTTTTTGCAGATGGATAAAAGCAGCCGTATGGCGCTTATCCGCTTTGTTGAATCTTTATAAAAATCTCCAGCAAAAACAGCACAAAACAGGTTATGGAGGCAATGATGAAATCGCAAAAGACCAATCCGGGTTCAGGTCAAAACAGGATGAGCCGCCGTTCTTTTACCGGCTCGCTGTTCAGTGCGGCCATAGCACCGGTCATTGCCGGCACACCTTTGGTACATGGGCTTACTGCCGGGTCAAAAGAGAACAACGCCGGACATGAACTCTGGGTATCAGCTCAGGGAGGCGATGCAGAGCATTACGCAATGAGCTGGATCAGCGCTGCTGATGCTCAGACAACCTCTGCGCAGCCAACGAGTGTTTTATCCGGGTTTCGTGGCCACGGCGCGGCACACCATCCGCAACAGGCCAATATCATGCTGATGTTTTCCCGCAGCCCGGGAACTGAAGGCATCGTGGTCGATATCAGCAGCGGCAATATTATCCAGCGATTTTCCTCCCCTGCCGGACATCATATGCACGGGCATGGCTGCTTCAGTACTGATGGCAGTGTGCTGTTTACCACCGAATCAGATTACCGCAGTGGCGAAGGAAAACTGATACTGCGCGACACTCGCAACTATAAAATCATTGCTGAATTTTTAACACACGGCATCGGTCCGCACGATGTGCATTTAATGCCGGATGCAAAAACGCTGGTTGTGGCCAATGGTGGTTTGCGCACCCATCCTGACAGTGGCCGCACAATTCTGAATCTCGACAGCATGCAGTCTTCACTGGTGTATATCGACAGCACCAGCGGCAGATTACTGAGTCAGCACACGCTCAACGAAAGCAAAGCCAGCATCCGCCATCTTGATGTAGCCGATGATGGTACCGTGGCCATTGCCACCCAGGTACAGCGTCCGGCCATGTCAGATAATCATCTGGTTTTTCTTGCCGCGCTTCATAAACCCGGAGAACCCTCGTTGCAGCTGCTGCAGGCGCCGGATGCCCTGATCAGTCACTTTAATGATTATATGGGCAGCGTGGTTATCAATAATAAAGAACGTATCGCCGGCTTCACCAGCCCACGGGGTGATATCGCCGGATTCTGGCATATCGACAGCGGCGAGCTGGTTGGATACCACAGTTTTCACGATGTCTGCGGTCTGACCAAAACCCGCGATGAGCAATATTTCGTGCTGTCTAATTCCGCTGGCGAAATACGCCAGTTATCTGCAATCAGTCTGCGTGAAAATAAATCCCTGCGAAAAAATTACGACAATATGCGCTGGGATAACCATATGTTTTCAATAACAACTCAGGCAACCGGATTGTTCATCAGTTAACCCTTACTGACCGTGATTCTTATGAAAAAAAATTACCTTAAATCATCCGCAGTAACTCTTAGCTCCATACTGATACCCATGCTGATATCAGCCTGTGGTGGCGAGCGGCAGAATGACGCCGTAGCCGTCAGTGAAGGTTCACTGACACTGGCGCTCGGAGAGATTACCACTCAAACCATAGTGCCTGCGGTGGATGACTTTTATGCTCAGACACAGACTCTGACCAGCCGTGCTGAGAGTTTATGCAGTGATATTAACAGTGCAAATCTGCTTGCTTTACAGAATCAGTGGCGCACCACACACAGCAGCTGGGGTAGTTTGTCTCCCTTCCGTTTTGGCCCTTTAACCGACAACCTGATCACACCAGCCTACCTGTTTATTGATTCATACCGTCTGCGCGGTGATGAATACACGGCAACGGTGCGCGAAGCACTGACCACCGCTATCACTGGCAGCAGCACGCTGAATACTGATTATTTTACTGCGCTGGCATTTAACCGCACCGGTCTGCTGGCTATTGAAGTTGCGGCCTTTTCGACCCTGGATGGCAGCAGTCAGACGCCGGCAGATGTTATTGCCGAATTATCTTCCACGCCACGCAAATGCGACGCCATTGTCGGTTTAAGCGGTGCGCTGCAACAACGTGCTCAGCATGTCTACGACGGCTGGCACACAGAGTATCTCGAGTCCGGAATATCCTTTACTGAAATGTTAACCAGCAACGCACTGGAAGACGGTACCGATGCCATGACGGCCATCATTACTTCTGCACAGGAATATCTGGATTACATGAGCAACCGCGACACCGTCAGTAATGTTGCGCAACTGGCCGACAACAGCTGGGCTTACGCTCAGGCCGGTATCGATACCATCAATCTGTTACTCGCCGGCAATGACAATACCAGCGTCTCCCTTTACAGCCTGATGCGAGCATCCGGTAACAGCCTCAACGCTGATGCTGTGGAAGTTAATATCGCTGCCGCCGAAGAGGCCATTGCCGATCAGGACGCCACCTCATTTAACGCTATCGCTGCGTTACTGGACGGCAATTTTAAACGTGAAATTCCCGACAGCCTGGACGTCAGTCTGGGTATTAATTTTTCCGATGGCGACTGATAGCAGCAGCCACAACCAACAAAGATAATGACGACAGGACTACATTATGAATAAAAAAACACCTCTGCTGCTCAGTGTGATTCTTGCCAATGCAGCTTACGCCGCCGACGATCAGGTCAGTGTTGAACAACTGCAGCAACAGATTCAGGAACTCAACAGCCGCCTGGAAATACTTGCTGATGCGGTAGAAGAAAAAGGCCAGAGTGAAGCGACCAGCAAAGTACACTTCGGTGGTTACGGTGAACTGAACTACAACCATCTGGACGTTGATGGTGAAGATCAGCGCAATCTCGATTTCCGTCGCTGGGTATTATTTGTTGGTTACGAGTTCAGCGACCGTATCCGCCTGCACTCTGAATTTGAAGTGGAACACACAGTCGTCCCCGGTTCGGATGGTGACGGCGCCGTTGAGCTGGAACAGGCCTATATTGAAATGGATCTGAACGATAACAGCCAGTTAAAAACAGGTATCGTGCTGACGCCGGTGGGCCTGATTAATGAAACCCATGAGCCGGTATACTACTACGGCACAGAACGCCCGGTGATTGAAACCACGGTTATCCCCACCACCTGGTATGTGGGCGGCGTTATGTTCAGTCAGAACTTCGCCTCCGGTATCAGCTATGATCTGCTGTTGTCAGAAGGCCTGAAAACCGAAGATCCGACCACCAGCGCTGACGCAGAACCTTTTAATATCAAAGCCGGTAAACAGAAAACATCCAATGCCGATGTCTTCGATCTGGCTACCACAGCGCGTATTAAATACACCGGCGTTCCCGGTCTGGAGCTGGCAGCCTATGCTCAGTATCAGCCGGATCTGGATCAGAGCGCCGAAACCTCTTACGCCGAATCCGCCACCCTGCTCGGTGGTCATTTTGTTTATGCCGTCGCTGACGTAACCGTTAAAGGTCTGTATGCGCGCTGGGACCTCGAAGGCGATGACGCCAAAGACGCCGGTAAAGATGTACAGGACGGCGGCTATCTGGAAGTCTCGTGGAAAGCCATGGATCAGCTCGGTGTTTTCGTGCGCCAGAGCAACTGGTCGCTGGAAAAAGATGTGGATGCAGCACAGACGGATTTTGGCCTGAGCTACTTTGTACATCCTGATGTGGTGTTCAAAGCAGACTACCAGCTGCAGAATGATGATGCCGGTAATGCTGATGGCTTTAATCTGGGCATGGGTTATCAGTTCTGATTCGCAGGCAGCGATGACTGAACAGGTATCAATGACTGAAAAGGCTGCTTTTGCAGCCTTTTTTATTGCGCTCTGCTACTCTGGTCAGCGTATATCATTCAGGGAAGCAGATAGCGGTCATCCATCATGTTAATTATCGAAGTCATAGCCCCCGCCAGTAACGAAGATGAAATCGTACGCCTGGCCAAAAAGAACGACGTCAGCGATGTCTGGCTCAGTGGCCAGCATAACAGTCAGGTGGTGATTAAAATCCTGCTGGGTAATGAAAAGTCGCAGAAAGTGCTCGATCAGCTGCAGACCATGATGGAAGGGAAAAATAACTTCCGGGTACTGGTTTATCCACTGGAGCTGGCGCTGCCCAATGAAAGCCTGAAAACCACCGCAATGACGCGGGAATCCCTGTCCAGCCGGCTCACAGCCGAGAGCCGCCTGAACTGGCATTTTATAATGCTGGTGTTCTTATCCACGATTGTGGCGGCCATCGGTTTAATTGAAAACAACGTGGCCGTCATCATTGGTGCCATGGTGATCGCCCCACTGCTGGGCCCCAACCTTGCCCTGTCGATGGCAACAACCTTAGGTCACCTGAAAGAAATGCGCCGCGCACTGGCCACACTACTGGCCGGTATCGGATTGGCACTGGTTATTTCCATCATTATCGGCTTGCTCTACCCGGATCTGGTAATCACTGATGAGCTCGACAGCCGCACGCACGTCGGCATGAGCAGCATGGCACTGGCACTGGCCTCCGGTGCAGCAGCGGCACTGTCGATTACCACTGGCGTTTCGTCGGTATTGGTTGGTGTGATGGTGGCCGTGGCATTACTGCCTCCGACGGTGACACTGGGGATTATGATCGCCATGCAACAATGGCATTCGGCCTTTGGTGCTCTGGCGCTGCTGGCGGTGAACATTGCCTCAGTGAATTTCACCACTCAGCTGACCATGCGCCTGAAAGGCATACAGCCACGGGAAGAAAAATTCCGCAATATTTCCCGCACAGTATTCGCTGCCGGGATTATTTTCTGGCTGGCATTACTGGTCTTTCTTACCGACCAGATGCCAGCCTTTGCCTGAGCCGTTAAAACAGTTTCCGAATCACAGCCAGCGCATCCGGCGGAATGCCCACAGCAATCCGCCGGCCAGCATAAACATCACTGCCAGCAGAATAAAATACCCGTACTGCACTTTCAGTTCGGGTATGTACTCAAAGTTCATACCGTACAGTCCGGCGAGAAAACTCAGTGGCACAAAGATCGCAGTAATCACCGTCAGAACCCGCATGGTGCTGTTCAGCTGGTGTGAGGTGATGGAAATATAGCCATCCACCAGATCACCACAGAGTTCATAGAACATGTTGATCAGACTGTGCAGCCGCTCGAAGCGGTCATGCAGATCAATCACGACGTGATCAATGGCACTGCCTTCCGGGAACAGCGAATATTCACCGGTTTTCAGCTCATCGGTAATATTCTGGTGATAATTGAAGGTACGGCGTAATTTCACCAGACGTGATTTGTAACCGATCACTTCTTTCATCAGCTCATCATTACCCTGCTCCATCAGCTCGTCTTCCAGATCGACCAGACGTTCTTCAAAGGCCAGGACCGTGTCCAGATAAATACCCGCCGAGGTATGCATAATCCGTAGCGCCAGATGGGCAGGTGATTTCTTCAGCTGTAGCGCAGCGCCATCTTTCATCATACGGTCAATGCTGATTGCGGCATGAGGGTGACGGGTAACCAGAAAGCGCTCGCCAATAAAGAAGCTTATGTTCTGCCCTTCATGATTCAATCCATCATCAAAGCTTTTAATGCCCCGATAAAGAATAAAGACATGGTCATCGAAATCTTCAATTTTAGGCGGGTGACGCTCACGCAGAGCATCAGTGACGGCCAGGGCATGACAACCCATATCTTCCAGCAAAGCGCGTTCTGCATCATCATTCTGCTCACACAGATCGACCCAGATGCGTGCGTTGCTGTCGGCCTTCCAGCGGGCCACCAGTTCAGCGCCGCCATAGGTGACGTCGTTATCACCATCAATCAAAAGTGTGCGCATAAATACCTTCTCCATTTAATCAGAATAGCGACAGCTGCAAACCAGCCAGCGCTTTAAAATCATCACCGGTGAACTGAAAGATCGAGTCCGCCGGAGGTCTTAACTGTTTTTCCAGATAGTGACTGTAATCCGCCGGCGTGCCGTCACTGCCATCCGGCCATACGGGTTCTGGTCCGGCGGCGGTAATACGGTATTCGATCCAGCCGCCACGACGGCTGTATCTGGAAGGCAATCCTTTAAGTGCCAGCCATTGTTCCAGTTTGGCGGCCGCCTGCGCATGTGGCGGAATATTTCGCTGATACTCAGCCAGAGGACGCCGCAGACGCTTGCGATACACCAGTTCGTGTTCGAGTTCACCATTGAGTAGTTGGTTCACCTGCGTTCGTAACCAGTCACCATAAGATTCCTGCATAAAAATCCTCCGGTACAGTTCGCGCTGAAAACGACGGGCCAGCGGTGTCCAGTCAGTACGTACCGCTTCGAGCCCTTTAAATACCATTTCGTCGTCACCTGCGCTATTGGTAATAAGACCAGCGTAACGCTTTTTACTGCCGGTTTCTTCGCCGCGGATAGAAGGCATAAAGAAGCGCCGGTAATGGGTTTCATATTCCATTTCCAGATAACTTTCGATGGCAAACTCCTGACGCAGGCGTTTCTGCCACCATTGGTTCAGACCTGCAGCCAGCGATTTACCTATGCTGTCAGCCTCATCCGCACTGACGTCTTTTTTCAGCCAGACAAATACCGAGTCGGTATCACCATAAATCACATCGTAGCCATGCTCTTCAATCCAGGCCGAGCTCTGCTGAATAATCTGGTGACCACGTTTGGTGATGGAGCTGGACAACCGGGTATCGTAGAAACGGCAACCCTCAGAGCCAAGCACGCCATAGCAGGATGCCATAATGACTTTAATGGCCTGACTCAGCGCTTTATTGCCGGCCTTTTTCGCCTGCTCACGTTTTTCTCCGAGCATGCGGATCAGATCCGGTAAAATATGATGCTGCTGATGAAAACGCCCGCCAAAAAAACCGGGCACTGATGTTTTATTCTGTTCCGATTCTTCGCCCAGCAACATACCTTCGGTCAGACCCTGAGGGTCAATTTTAAAAGTACGGATAATCGACGGATACAGACTTTTAAAGTCCAGCACCAGAACATGCTCAAACAGCCCGGGGCGTGAATCCATGACAAGCCCACCAGGGCTCTTCTGCTCGTGATAACCCTCACCGATATTAGGGGCAATATAACCAGCACGATGCAGCCGTGGCAGGTACAGATTTTCAAAGGCGGCTACCGAGCCCCCCATACGATCCATCAGCAGGCCGGTCATGTTCGAACGTTCAACTGAGAAATTCAGCAGATCGGCTTTAGCGAAAATACGCAGTACCAGTTCACAGTCTTTCAGGTTGTAATCGGCCAGCGCTTTTTTATCGTGCTCAAACAAATATTCAATATCGTCACCGCGTTGCTCGCCGTGCAGAAGTTTACCTTCGCCTAATAATTCACCAGCCACATAATCCAGCGCAAAGGATTCAAAATTCCAGGTGGCGTTTTTCAGCAGATCAATACCGTCCAGCACCACACGCCCGGCGATATGCAGAAAAATACGGTCAGGATTATTGTTACTCTGACGCCAGCTGAGTTCACTGCCGTCACGGCCGATATTAAAAGGCAGTGAATGCTCACGACATTTATTGCGCAGGAAAGCGAAGTCAAACTGCACAACATTCCAGCCGATGATGACATCCGGGTCGTAGTCATTAATCAGCGCCAGCGCAGCCTGCAACAGGCTGAGTTCGTCAGCAAAAAACTGTAACTGTGGAGTGGATTCTGCGCTATCACCAATCATCAGTACCCGTTGCAGGTCCTGCGCATAAAAACCGACAGAAAATAAGCGATCAGGCTGCCCACGTCGTGGAAAAGAGGTCTCGATATCCAGCGACAGAACGCGCATGGGCGGCAGATCATCCACCCGTGGAATAGCTTTTATCCGGGCATCAGTCAGTTCAGAAAATGATCCGCCGGATGCATTCTGCTGCAGCTGGCCTTCAAGTACGGCCGAACCATAAATAAAGCGCTCCATCAGATAACGGTCCGTCGGTCTTATGTCCACTTCCCGGCACACAATGTTCTGTTCAGCCATCAGATCGCGCCAACGATAAACATAGGCCGATGGCATATAACAGGCCGCCGCCTGTTCAGCAGCAAAAGACTGCAACGCCACTGGCCGGATTTTAACCGGCCAGTTAAGCGTTGCTGCGCAATCCTGCGCCCGCTGCAGATGTTTTCTGTCGATAAAACATACAGAGTCCTGCAATACTTTTTGTCGTACCGGCCCAATTGGGGTGTGCCACCAGAAGGTCAGCTCTGTGCTGTCGGTGCTGTCCTGCCAGCTACTGGTCAACAAAAAAGCGTTAATCATCAGGCGTTCTATACTCAGGTTAATGCGTTCCGGACCGGTGTCTGGTGCGCGTCGCGTGCGTTTTAAGAAAAACGTGCAGTCTAAAGCTATCAGACAGGNAAGACAGTATGACNACTCCCGTAATCAGNCAGGATCCGCTNTANCAGATGCTGCGCCACGACGACATTGCCGGTTTTAATAATGCCAGAGAGCAGGGNCAGGCGGTGAATCTGCGCGGTTGTGACCTGCGCGGTCTGGATCTGCGTAATATTAACCTGAAAGACATCGATCTTACTGATGCTTATTTCCGNGGTTCNGACCTGCGCGGCGTCGACTTCCGTGGNTGCANNATGGATGGCGTCAGTCTGGCCGATGCCAAAATCAGTGGCTGNTATTTCCCGGCCGAAATCCCGGCACAGGAAATTCTGCTGTCNGTNACCCATGGTATCCGTTTGCGTCACAACCGCTGATTCTCTGATGCTCTGGCATGATTTTTCATATTTTATGACCTGAAGGTCTTACATTGTTATTTTTCTTGTACTTTCTGTATTTAAGGCGCCGGTTATTTGAGGTACATTTCTTCACGCAACGATATTCGCAACATTATTAAGACAGTCCGCCGGGCGATAACGAGGGAACCTCATGTACCTGAATGGCAAGCCATCAGAAACCATTGAACAGTTGATCAGCCGTACTTCTCAGCTGACCAAAGCCCTGCTGCAGGACTTTGAAATTGAAACTGCGCCTATCTCGCTGGAGTCTGTNGANGACCTGTACGAAGTGTTTGANCGTGATCAGATCTTTCTGATTCATGATGGCATGCTGCATCTGAGCAAAAACAACATCAATCTGGTGAGCTTTGACGAGGGNGACCTGATTGGTATCCANCAGGCGTTTGATATGCCAATGCCGGTGCTGCGTACTGATGAGTATGTTGAACTGATCCCCATCGAGCGTGACCGCTTCCTGCGCCATATCTATTCCGACAAGCGCCTGCAGCACTACTGGAGTCACNTNCTGGTNTGTCTGAACGCCCAGATGATGAACTACCTGGCNGATACCTTCAAAGACCAGGTACGCCCAACCGCTGGCTTCCAGAACCTGCAGCCAGGNGACGTCATACTNAAACAGGGTGATGCNGCGGAACTGGTNTACACCATCATCAGNGGCGAAGCCGACGTGTTTGTCGATGGCGTTAAAGTCGGTGAGCTNGCGGAAGAAGAAGTGGTCGGCGCTATGGCGGTGTTCACCGGTGAACCGCGCTCAGCCACCGTAGTNGCCAGAACGGCCTGTACCATTATGGCAGTACCGCAGAAAGACTTCGTNCTGCTGATCGAAGCTCAGCCTAAAGCNGCAGTAAACCTGATCGAAAACCTCGCCCGTCGTATCACCATTNTCAATCAACAATTGATTGATAAAGAAGAGTCCTGAACGGACTACTCAGAAGAAAGCCGCTGATGCGGCTTTTTTTGTGCCCGCACCACAGCAGNNANNCNNGNNCCCGGAATCTTTACACAAAAAAGTNAAAATAAATGAGAATTATTCTTGACTCATNAAATGAGAATGACTATCGTTTGCTTATCGACGTTAGCGATAGCGCCGGTGTTCAGCATTCAGGCCCTCTCAGCCAGAATGGTGATCTCTCTCATCAAGCTAATCACGGTTGCTTTGCCCCTCTTTATGAGGGGCATTTTTTTGCCNGCCAGACAGGCTGTAGTCTGTCTCAGGACCAGTCGAGATAATTCCCCTGCAGGCNGACATCCAGCATAAACACCNCAGACACCCGCTCCGCCGTCAGNACTTCCGCNGCNGCGCCGTCCGCCATTAAGCGGCCACAACTGAGCAGCAGCACACGATCAGCAAAGTGACGGGCCAGATTCAGATCATGCACCACCATCACCACGGTCTTGCCCTGCGCCGTTAATGCCTTTGCCTTGTGCATACACTGCTGCTGATGGCGCAGNTCCAGCGCNCTGAGCGGCTCATCCANTANCCACAGCANTGAACCGGCCTGNTGCATCTGCANCCAGCTGCGGGCCANNTGACAGCGCTGCTGCTCGCCACCGGATAACAGGCGGATGTCCCGCTTCGCCAGCCAGTTAATGTCCCAGTCGTTCAGTGCCTGCTGAACCTCTTTGCGCANNGCCACCACAGACTGACTGTGAGCCAGACCGCCAAGCTCCACCACTTCCTGCACCGACANCGGGAAACCGGCNCTGCTCAGCTGNGGNACCAGNGTCACCCGCTGCGCCCAGTCAGTGCGCGAGAAATCCGCTGCCGGCTGTCCGTTAACCAGCAATGAACCGGCATCCGGGCGAGACAACCCGGCCAGCAGNTTCAGCAGGGTCGATTTGCCNGCGCCGTTAGGNCCCACCAGCATNACCANCTCCCCGGCAGGTAAACGGAAACTGATGTCATGGACTATGTCTGCCTCATTNCGNGTGACCGTCAGTCCGGTCGCTTCCAGNANGGATGGAGAGGTATGAGTTACCATTGGAAACGCCTTTTTTCACGGACCATCAGNGCAATAAACAGTGGCGCACCGATCAGGGTGGTAACGATACCNATCGGCAGNTCTGCCGGAGCGATCAGAGTGCGCGCCAGAGTNTCGGCNGCNACCAATAANGAACCNCCAANNNTNACCGCCANNGGCATCATNCGCCGGTGTGCGGCNCCGGTNAGCAGCCGCGCCAGATGCGGACTGATCAGACCAATAAAGCCGATCATGCCGGAAGCCGATACCGCCAGAGAGACAAANAGCGCCACCCATAACACCACCTGCCATTGCAGCTGNCTGACCTGAATNCCCATAGAGCGGGCTTCCACCTCACCGAGCAACAGCGCATCCAGACGCCGCAGCCGCGTCAGCCAGAACGCCAGCCCGGCCAGCAGAGCCAGTGCCATCAGCATCACCCATTGCCAGTCNGCGGCAGCCAGACTGCCCAGCGACCAGAAAGTAATCTGGCGNANNGCATCATCAGNCGCCATATANGACAGCAGNCCNATCAGAGCACTGGCCAGCACGTTAACGGCGATACCGGCCAGAATCAGAAAACTCATNGCCTGNAATGAATTGCCCNGCAAGCCCAGACGCAGNACCACCAGCAGAGCCAGTACGCCACCGCCAAACGCCATCAGTGTTTGCCCCCAGGCAGGTAANGCCAGCCCGGATGCCAGCAGCACCACAAACAGCGCGGCACCGACCGCAGCGCCACCNGACACACCAATCAGCCCCGGGTCCGCCAGCGGGTTACGCACCATGCCCTGAATCAGCACCCCGGCCCAGGCCAGTAAGGCACCGACGANAAAGGCCATCAGCACCCGCGGTAAACGGATCTGCCACAACACAGTCTGGCCGATGTCGGNGTGCAACAGCCATTCGAGTGGCTGACTGCCGCTTAACAGCCCGGGAATGATCACCAGCAGAGGTAGCAGCAGACACAGGGGCAGGATATGCTTTTGCCCCAGAAGATTGCTCATTAAGAATTACCAGAGGAAACAGAATGCGGGCATTGTGCCACACCAGTGAAATAGCGGAAGGCCAGAGCAAAGGTTTCGAGGTCGATGGNCAGCCGGTTTTTGCCGTNCGCAAGAANGGGCGCTTTTACGTTTATCGCAATCACTGCCCCCATCTGGGGATCAATCTGGAATGGCAGCCGGATCAGTTTCTCGACAGCGAGGGNTCGCTGATCCAGTGTGCCATGCACGGCGCGCTGTTTCTGATCGACAGCGGCGAATGCATTTCCGGCCCCTGTACCGGGCGCTCGCTCAGCGCGCTGCCGTGCGAGGAACGCGATGGGGAGTTGTGGNTCGCAGAAAGCGCNGAATAACCNNATCCGGTGAATAAACTGAACTCAGTTCTTCAGTTTATTCACACCGTCTTCAATCAGNCCTTTACCACTGTCGAGCAGGTCGGAACCGGAATCTTTCAGACGCTCGGTCAGCGTCCCCGGAGCAAACGGNTTGGACAGCAGGGGCCGTTCGCGAATCCAGTTGGAGCCAACCCAGGCACCCAGCACAATCCCCACAATCAGTATCAGTAACTTGAATTTCAGGCCTTTCATACGCTTCTCCTGATNANTTTCTAACNGTCGTTATTTTTGNCTGTGGCTATTTTCTGTCCGTTGCCGTCTGGCCGCCAGTATTCAGATCAGCACAGGTAACGGTGTCGTCAGCGNCATGNCCCACTCGCTGAAGGTTACCCGGTAAGCGAGTACTTCCACGCCAGCTGNGGCCACTTCAGCCAGCGCTGCGGCGTATTTGGGGTCAATATCCGCTGCCGCCTGCACCCGNTCAATNCCTTCATGGGGNACACAAAAGAGCAGNACCGCGCGGTAACCTTCTTCCTTCAGAGCCTGCAAACGGCGTAAATGTTTCAGTCCACGCTCGGTTACCGCATCAGGAAAGGTCCCCAACCCCGCNGTTTCTTCACTGAGCAGGGTGACNCTTTTTACTTCCACATANATATCGGCATCACCCTTCTGCTGNGCAGACAGCAGNAAATCCAGACGCCCGTCAGCNACTTTGGGCTCGCGNCGGATGTCATAATCACCNGCCAGTTCGCTGATAACACCGTCTTTCAGTGCCTCCTCAACCAGCTGNTTTGCCCGCGCTGTGTTCACACAGGCACGGAACTGACCATCGACCTCAACCCACTCCCAGGNCAGCTGATACTTACGCTTCGGGTTATGGCTGTCCCACAGCCACACCCGGCTGTCGGCGTCNGCGCAGTGCTTCATCGAACCGGTATTGGGACAGTGAGCGGTTACTTCCTGGCCATCATCCAGACGGATATCCGCCAGAAAGCGCTTATAGCGGCGCAGTAAGCGACCACTGACCAGAGCTTCATCGTANTTCATTNCNCCCTCACAACCAGTTACGCAGGCGCTCAACAGCTTCCTGCAGCCGTTCAAGACGGGTGGTAAATGCGAAACGCACATGGGTATNGGCCTGATACTCACCAAAATCCACCCCAGGCGTAATGGCGACTCCGGTNTCTTCCAGCACCTGAGCGCAGAAGCTCAGACTGTCAGNNGTAAAGCGGCTGGCATCAGCGTATATATAGAAGGCACCATCCGGCGCNACCGGAATGGTAAAGCCCAGTTCNGGCAAAGCAGNCANCATATACTCGCGGCGCTCAGCCAGNTCCTGCCGGCGNGCTTCCAGAATNGCCATNGTNTCTGGCTCAAACGCCGCCAGNGCGGCNTATTGCGCCGGGGTTGGTGGCGCCAGAAACAGATTCTGCGCCAGGGTATCCAGCGTCGGNACCCAGGCTTCAGGCACCACNGCCCANCCCAGACGCCAGCCAGTCATACCGAAANACTTGGAGAAGCTGTTCAGCACCACGGCATCATCGGCGACGGAGAGCACCGTTTGCGGCTCAACTGTGTAATTCAGCCCCTGATAAATTTCATCGACCCACAGNCCGCCTGCNGCACCGCCATTATTCNGGCGCACGGCATCCGCCAANGCGGCCAGCTCCTCCAGACTCAGAACNGTACCGGTCGGATTNGCCGGTGACGCCACCAGAGCAGCCTGAGTCGAGGCGCACCAATGTTGATCAATATCAGCCGGCGTCAGCTGGTAGCGTTGTTCTGCNCCACAGGGAATCAGTTGGCCGTGGCCTTCGAAAACCCGCGCGAAATGGCGGTTACAGGGATATCCCGGATCCGCCAGCATCAGCTGACGGCCTTCATCCAGCCGTGCCGCAGTGAGCAATAACAGGGCACCGGATGCCCCCGGAGCCAGCACAATGCGTTGTGAACTGACACGAACGCCAAATCGCTCGGCGTAATAATCTGCGATTTTCTGGCGCAGCTGGGGNAGACCGAGCGCCGGGGTATAACCGGTTTTGCCGGCTTTCATCGCTGTCACCGAGGCATCAATTAACGGCTCCGGCGTGGGGAAATCCGGCTCACCNACTTCCAGATGAATAATGTCACGCCCCAGAGCCTGCAAGGCCTGAGCCCGGGCCAGAATGGCCATNACCTGAAATGGCCGCACCTCNGNGGTACGGCGCGAGTGACCCGGATGTCCGGAAGAATTAGAAAGATTGTCAGAGGTTTTCATAAGGTTTCGGCACGGAATTGGCATTCTATTGTGCCAGATGCGCGATAAGCATCAATAAATGAAGAGATAAACAGTTGGCGGAAGGGATGTTATCTGATAGTTTCCCGGCCTTGTTTATTTGGGGCCCGGGGTAGACACCTGTCAATCCGGGGCGCATGGACCAGACCTCCGGTATTTCCGGTCAGAAGGTGAGGCAGAACATGATGCCACAAGAAAACAAAGAATTTGCCCTGTCGAATTTCACCCCCTACGAAATGGGCAAAGACGAAGAATACATGAACGATGCTCAGCTGGAGCACTTCGCTATGATCCTGCGCAACTGGAAACAGGAGCTGATGGAAGAAGTGGATCGCACCAAAGAGCATATGCAGACCGAGCTGAACAACTACGCGGACCCTAACGACCGCGCCAGTCAGGAAGAAGAATTCAGCCTGGAACTGCGCACCCGTGACCGTGAGCGTAAGCTGATCAAAAAAATCGAGAAGACTCTGGATCTGATCGAAAAAGGTGACTACGGCTTCTGCGAAGCCTGTGGTGTAGAGATTGGTATCCGTCGTCTGGAAGCCCGTCCTACAGCTGACCTTTGCATCGACTGCAAAACTCTGGCTGAAATCAAAGAAAAACAGCTGGGCGTTTAATCGCTGCTGCAACCCGGATACGTTCTGTATCCGGGTCGCTTCTACTGACACCGTTACCCTGCTGACATGACTGATTCAGCTTTATCCCCAGATACTCCTTCTTTATATACCGGCCGTTTTGCGCCATCACCCACTGGCCCACTGCATTTTGGTTCACTGCTTGCCGCACTCGCCAGTTATCTCGACGCCCGGGCGCACCATGGCCGCTGGCTGATCCGCATCGAAGATATTGACCCGCCACGGGAAGACCCCACTGCCGCCGACAGTATTCTGCGTACACTGGAAGCTTATGGCTTTGAACATGATGGTGAAATCCGCTATCAGAGTCAGCGCCACGATGCTTATCAGCAAAACCTCGATCGTCTGATCCACCAGCAACAGGCGTTTCCCTGTCAGTGTTCACGCAAACAGCTGGATGGCAAACCCCATCACGGCAACTGCCACTGCTGTGCAACAGCGGACATTGCCTGGCGTTTTCTGGCACCAGAGAAGGGCGAATTCTGCTTCGATGATGGTTTACAGGGACGCTGGTGCGAAGATTTCAGTGCTATCGGCGATTTCGTTCTGAAACGCCGCGATGGCCCCTGGTCTTATCAGCTGGCCGTTATCAGTGACGACATTGATCAGGGCATCACCCATATTGTGCGCGGCATAGATCTGATCGACTCCACCGCCCGTCAGGCATTGCTGTATCAGGCACTGAATCAGCCATTGCCGGCGTGGTCGCACATTCCGGTGGCACTGGAAGCCAACGGCCAGAAGCTCAGTAAACAGAATCTGGCACGCCCCATCGCCGCCGACAGCATAAGTGACACGCTGTTTACGGCGCTGCTATGGCTGCGACAACAGCCGCCGCAGACGCTGCGCGGCGCACCCGCCGGAGAACTGCTCAGCTGGGCCATTGCCCACTGGCGCAGTGATGCACTCAAAGGTCTGCAGGGCATCGCCGCCCCGGATACGTTCTGCCGCGACTGAGGCTCTGTCTTCTGTTCACCGTCATTGATCATTTATTGCGCATAATGCAGCGTGGCTGGCGTTCACTGATGGGTATTGTGGTACTCTTGCTGCTTTGAATTGCGGGCACTGTCAGAATTCTATGTACGATTATCGCCTCGGTATGGCGTTTCTCGTGGGGATTTATCTCCTCTCTCCCATCGTCATGGACTGGTGGCTGGACTCTCACGGAGCCTGGTACCGGCCCTTTGCCATCTGGTTTGTGCTGATCGGATTTTATATCTGGCTGAATCATAAACGGGGTGATGATGAGCTTTAGTCTCAATCAGCTGGGGCTGATTGTTCTCGGCTATCTGTTCACCCTGTTCTTTGCCGCCTATGCGGTGGAACGTGGCTGGGTGCCGAAACGCATCGTACGCCATCCGCTGGTGTACGTATTCTCCCTTGGGGTTTACGCCAGCGCCTGGGCCTTTTATGGTTCCGTCGGTCTGGCGAACCAGTATGGTTACGGCTATCTGGCCTATTATCTGGGCATTTCCGGCGCCTTTGTGATGTCGCCGATTCTGTTACGCCCGCTGCTGCACATTACCCGCATCTATCAGCTCAGCTCGCTCGCCGACCTGCTGGCTTTCCGCTATCGCAGCCGCCTCGCAGGCATGCTGGTCGCACTTTTCACCCTTGCCGTGGTGGTACCATCACTGACCCTGCAGATCACAGCCATCACAGATTCATTGCAATTGCTCAACAGCGAATGGCCGGACAGTGCGCTGGCCTTTGGTTTCTGTGTGATCATGATTATCTTCGCCGTACTGTTCGGCGCCCGCCATGTATCGCCGCGGGAAAAGCACGAAGGTCTGGTATTCGCGCTGGCGTTTGAATCCCTGCTCAAACTGCTGGTGATTCTGGTGCTCGGCGGTGTCGCTCTGTTCGGTGTCTTTCATGAAACCGGCGGCCTTGAACAATGGCTGATCGACAACCACCAGCAACTCACCGAGCAGCATAAACCGCTGCAGGAAGGGCCGTGGCGCACTCTGCTGCTGGTGTTCTTCGCCGCCGCCATCGTGATGCCCCACATGTTCCATGTGGTGTTCACCGAAAACCTCAACACCGATGCGCTTAAGCCTGCCAGCTGGGGCTTCCCTCTGCTGCTGCTGGTGATGGCCATCGCAGTACCACCAATTCTGTGGGCCGGTGTTTATCTGCAGGTGGATACTCCGCCGGAATACTACGCCCTGGGCATAGGTCTGGCACTGGAATCCCCCGCCCTGACGCTGATGACCTTCGTTGGCGGTCTGGCAGCAGCCTCCGGGGTGATGATTGTGATTACCCTGGCCAGCGCCGCCATGGTGCTTAACCACATCGTCCTGCCGGTGCATAAGCCCAGCCCGCGTCATGACTTTTATCGCTGGCTGCTGTGGATGCGGCGCAGCCTGATTGCCGGCATTCTGCTGCTGTCTTACGTGTTCTACCGCATGATGGGTGGCGATCTCGATCTGTCACGACTGGGGATTCTGGCGTTTGTTGCCGCGCTGCAGTTTCTGCCTGGTGTGCTTGGCCTGCTGTACTGGCCAAAATCCAACCGCAAAGGCTTCCTCGCCGGTCTGATCAGCGGCATTCTGCTGTGGCTGTACACTATGCTGCTGCCGTTTTCCGTGGCCGCGCTGGGCTGGAAACTGCCCATCTCGCTGCCGGTAGTAAACGAAGCCAACTGGCATCTGTCGGCGGTGATTTCCTTCGGCGTTAACGCTGCGCTGTTTGTGCTGGTCAGTCTGGTTACCAAGCAGAAAGCGTCAGAGATTTCCGCCGCCCAGGCCTGCTCTATCGATACCCTGTCGCGCCCCAGCCGCCGCCCACTGATGGCAGGAAACTCCAACGACGTGATTACCGCGCTGAGCAAACCGCTGGGGCGCTATGTCGCCGAACGTGAGGTGTATCAGGCACTGCATGATCTGGATCTGCCGTCCTATGAAGACCGGCCGTATGCCCTGCGCCGCCTGCGCGCGCGACTGGAAGCCAATATTTCCGGCCTGATGGGACCAACCGTGGCCCACGATATCGTCGGCCGTTATCTGCCCTTCCAGGAAAATGCCGAGCTGAGCGAAGACATCTATCAGATTGAGCAGCGTCTGGAAGGCTTTCACGATCGCCTCAGCGGTCTTGCCGGCGAGCTGGATAACCTGCGCCGCTACCATCGCCAGACGCTGGAGCGTCTGCCCATGGGCGTGTGCTCCATGGCCGATGACGGCGAAGTACTGATGTGGAACCAGGCCATGACTGATCTGACGCACATCAAATCCGATGAAGTTACCGGTTCGCACCTGACCCGCCTGCCGCCGCCATGGCGCGGACTGCTGCAGGACTTCGTGCTCAGTCAGGCCATGCACCAGTACAAGAAACGGGTCGAAATCGGTGCCCGTCCGCGTTGGTTCAGCCTGCATAAGTCGGTGATCAAACCCACCGGCGGGCAGCCTGGCGGTATCGTTATTCTGATGGAAGATCAGACCGAAACCCAGATGCTGGAAGAAGAGCTGATGCACAGTGAGCGGCTGGCTTCCATCGGGCGTCTGGCAGCCGGTGTTGCCCATGAGATCGGCAACCCGGTAACCGGTATCGACTGCATTGCCCAGACCATCCGCTATGAAACCGATAACCCGGAACTGCTGGAGATGGCCAACCAGATTCAGGAACAGACCAAGCGCGTATCGCGTATTGTGCAGTCACTGATGAACTTTGCCCACGGCGGTAACCAGACCGCAGAACATGAACCGGTCAATATCGCCCACGTGGTCGATGACGCCATGCAGCTGCTGCGGCTGAGCAAACGCAGCGAATCCATCAGCTTCGTCAATGACTGTGATGACGAACTGAGCGTGCTCGGCGATGATCAGCGGCTGGTACAGGTATTTGTTAATCTGTTGAGTAATGCCCGCGATGCCAGCGGCAGCGGTCAGCAGGTGAGGGTTGCCAGTGAGGCCGATGAGCATCAGGTAACCATCCGTGTCACCGATCAGGGGCACGGCATTCCGGCCGATAAACTGGACCGGATTTTTGAACCTTTTTTCACCACCAAAGATGTCGGTAAGGGCACGGGTCTTGGCTTGTCACTGGTTTATAACATAGTGGAAGAGCACTATGGTCATATATCAATAGAGAGCCCGGTCGCGGAAGATCGGGGAACCTGTGTTAAAGTCAGCCTGCCACGCTATAACCTGACAGAAGAATCGGAATCCATAGTATGAGTCACATACTGGTCGTTGAAGACGAAGCCATTATCCGTCAATCCGTACGCCGCCTGCTGCAGCGTCATAACTACCAGGTCACAGATGTTGATTCACTGGATGCCGCCAAAGAGCAGGATCTTAATGCCTTCGATCTGATCATCTCAGATCTGCGTCTGCCCGGTGGTCAGGGCACTGAACTGGTTGAACTGGCGGGTAACACCCCGGTACTCATCATGACCAGTTACGCCAGCCTGCGTTCCGCTGTGGATGCCATGAAAATGGGCGCCGTGGACTACATCGCCAAGCCGTTCGATCATGAAGAAATGGTTAAGGCGGTCAAACGCATCCTGACCGAATCTCAACTGACGGCGAAGCCGGTTCAGGAAGAAAAGCTGACCCATGAAGTCAGCAAAGAATACCCACACAACGGCATTATCGGCAGCTGCGAACCCATGCTGCTGTTGTTCAAAAAAATCAGTAAAGTCGCTCCCACCGACGCCACCGTACTGATTCAGGGCGAATCCGGTACCGGTAAAGAACTGGTCGCCAAGGCCCTGCACGAACAGAGCCGCCGCGCCAGCGCGCCACTGATTTCCGTCAACTGCGCCGCCATTCCGGAAACCCTGATCGAATCCGAATTGTTCGGTCATGAAAAAGGCGCTTTTACCGGTGCCAACACAATGCGTCAGGGCCTGGTTGAAGCCGCCGATGGCGGTACGCTGTTCCTTGATGAAATCGGCGAACTGCCACTGGAAGCTCAGGCGCGCCTGCTGCGTGTACTGCAGGAAGGTGAAATCCGCCGCGTTGGCTCCGTGCAAAGCCGGCAGGTGGATGTCAGGCTGGTCGCAGCAACCCACCGTAATCTGAAAGATCTCGCTTCCCGTGGTGAATTCCGCGAAGACCTTTACTATCGCCTGAACGTGGTCGAACTGCACCTGCCACCCCTGCGTGAACGCGGTGACGACGTGGTGGAAATCGCGGATGCCATGCTCTCCCGGGCCTGCGAAAAAATGCATCAGAAGCCGATGCACTTCACCGAAGAAGCCGTTCAGGCCATCCGCCAGTACCAGTGGCCCGGCAACGTGCGGGAACTGGAGAACGCGGTGGAACGGGCGGTGATTCTGGCCGATGAAGACGAGATTCCGGCCAGTATTCTGGGCATCGATCTGTCGCCGGACCGCTATATCAGCCCGAGCATGAAAGAACATCTGGCGGAAGACGATCAGTTCCGCGCGACCGACAACCAGCCACAACAGGGGGATCTGTCACTGGACGATTACTTTGTGCATTTTGTGCTGGAAAACGAGCAGAACATGACCGAGACGGATCTCGCGCGCAAACTGGGTATCTCACGCAAAAGNCTGTGGGAACGTCGCCAGCGCCTGGGAATTCCGCGCCGCAAAGGCAAGTAACACCAACCGGCTTTTCTTCTGGCTGCCGCTGCCGGCGGCCGGTCTTTCTCTGCGCTTTATCTCTGTTGCCCGCTCGCGGCAGTATTCTTCAACGGCACTTTATAGCGACGATCAGCATAGCAACGATCAGCAATCGATCAGTCCCCACACAGCAACCAATCTACAACGAATAAACAACCGACCAGCAACGTGGCATGCTCCATCTCCCCCATCACACTGTGGCCCGCCAGCCCCTGAAAAAGGCCTGCCCCCATCCCTGAGCAACCCATAAGTAGAATCACGCAGACCATGAGAAGTAGCACGAGTGTAACCACAGCGGTTACACTTACCCAAATATCGGTCATATCATGCCAATAAGGGTAACACTTATCGCGCCACAGGCTCTGAAAGACTCCCCATAGAAACCCATAAGTTATTGTTTTTAAAGGACTTATATGAGTTTATCAGTAATTGGCACGAGGATAGCTATAGATATACAAACCAATAAAAAAAGCACTCTGAAAAATAAAAATAAAAAACCTGAGTGCGGTGGCCAACAAAATAAAAATAACAAAACGGCCTGAGTTCATAATAAAAATAACAAGCCCCAACTCACTGACAGATGATTGCTTTGCTGACGGCGTTCGCCAGCAAAGCAATCCTCTTTCTTATCTACCTCCCCCCCTGTTCCGCACTGACCTTCAACTTCTGTACCTCTTCAGTTCGTCCAGAGATGTCTGTTGGCTGGCAGCCTGCACCAGATCCATAACCGCACAACCATCTCAGTACTATTCTTCACCCGACAGCCCTCCCAGAATAAATATTTTCAGCTTGCTGTGTTACGTGCCTGCCACTATCTGTGCTCAACAGAACAGCCTCCGGATTTCCGCGAAGATCGTCGATAAGTGACTTTCCTGTCAGCCAGACCGATACCAGCCTGGGAGAAATGCGCCGGAGAGAAGTGTTCTAGCGAGAAGTGTTCTAGCGAGAAGTGAGCCAGAGAGATGTGTGCTTGAGAGAGGTGTGTTTGAGAGAAGCGAGCTGGAAAACCTGAGAATGTCCCCAGGGAGAGACCACAGATCCTGCATGAGCAGATCAGCCCTGCAGAGAAAAGAGCCCGCGACAGAAAGATTTCTGACCTGATGTACTGAAAACGACAGCAGGCTAAGACGGAACAGGCCTGGTTGTTACAGGTTGTTACCCCTTGTCCTGAACTGTTACCTATGACCCCGATTGCCGTAACACTTTAGGCTAAGTTTAGGTTACATCGGGCCACGAAAAAACCATAAGCATCTGATTTTAAAGGATTTTAATTTTTTGGCACGCTGCCTGCTCTATCTAAGATATATGGCAAGCAGCGAACAATAAAAATAACAAACGCTGTGAACCACATCCGGCCCACAATAAAAATAATAACGGGCCGGGCACGACCCGGACTAACAATAATAAAAATCCCGGGATAACTATGAACACACTGTTTTGAATGTGCCGTTCTGAGCCGGTAACAATAATAATAAAGCCGCCGCATCAGTTCATTCAAAACAGTCGGTTCGCCCCACGGTAGAAGAATAATAACAACAGGGACTGTCACAGAGCCGCTATATGCGGCTTTTTGTTTGTCTGCAGCTCAGGTTTTTCCTGCCCATCAGGCCGCTGACGGTGTAAACATTTATTTGTTACCGCCTTAGGGGTAAACTTCCGGCCTTTGTAACTCTCTACTTAAGCGAAAGCCAAGCGAAGCATTTTGATAAAATCCTTTACTGACACTGTTAAAGCCGGCATCAAACGCCTGTCCGGCAGCAGCCGCAGCCAGACCCCGGCGCCACTGACAGTGATTCCCCGGGACCAGCACCAGATCAGCCGCAGCAACATCAGCGAAAATGCGCTGAAGGTGCTGTATCGCCTCAACAATGCCGGTCATCAGGCGTTACTGGTCGGCGGCGGCGTGCGTGACACCCTGCTGGGGCTGAATCCGAAGGATTTTGACGTGGCGACTGACGCCACACCAGAGCAGGTTAATCAGCTGTTCCGCAACTCGCGCCTGATCGGCCGCCGCTTCAAGCTGGTTCATGTGGTATTTGGCCGCGAAGTGATCGAGGTGGCCACCTTCCGTGCACCACCGACTGAAGATCATTCTGCCAAAGTCGCCGCCACCGGCGATCAGGGTATGATTCTGCGTGACAACGTTTACGGCAATAAAGATGAAGACGCCATGCGTCGCGACTTTACCGTCAACGCTCTGTACTACGATATTGCTGACTTCAGCGTACACGCCTATGCCGGTGGCTGGGATGATCTGCAGAACAAACGTCTGCGTCTGATCGGTGATCCGGAAACCCGTTACCGCGAAGACCCGGTACGCATGCTGCGCGCCATCCGCTTTGCTGCCAAACTGGGCTTTACCATTGAAGCTCAGACCGCAGAGCCCATTCCGGTGATGGCACCCTTGCTGGAACAGATCCCGGCCGCCCGTCTGTTCGAGGAAGTGCTCAAACTCTTCCTGCACGGTAACGCACTGGATACCCTGCGTCTGTTACGTGAATACAATCTGTTTGGCGCCCTGTTCCCGGCGACCGAACAGTGCCTGCGCGATGATCCAATGGCGCTGGCCATGGCGGAGAACACCATGCGTAACACCGATGACCGCATCCGTGCGGGTAAATCGGTAACACCGTATTTCTTCCTGGCTTCGCTGCTGTGGGCACCACTGCAGCGCGTCAAAGAGGAATTTGAAGCCGCCGGAATGGCCGCACACCCGGCCATGCAGAAAGCCGCTGACCGCATTATGTCGCAGCAGCTGCAAGCCACCTCGATTCCCAAGCGTTTCTCCATTCCGATGCGTGAGATCTGGGAACTGCAGTTACGCCTGGCCCGTACCCAAAGCCGTAAAACCACAGAACTGCTGACGCATCCGCGTTTCCGCGCTGCGTACGATTTTGTTCTGCTGCGCGAGCAGTCCGGTGAAAACCTCAACGGTCTGGGTAAATTCTGGACCCGCCTGCAGCAGGAAAACCCGGATCTGGTGCCTGCCAGAGGCCGTTCTGAAGCCGATGGTGATGGTGAGCGCAGACGTCGCCGCCCACCACGCAAGCGCAACAACCGCCGCTCCTGATCACCCGAAGAGTAACACTATGACTGTTTGTTATATCGGGCTGGGAGCCAATTTAAATAACCCGGCGGAACAGATCGTTACGGCGTTGCAGGCCTTGGACAAAATGCCGCATTGTCGTTTACTGAGCTGGTCTTCATTGTATGGCAGCAAACCGCTGGGCCCGCAGGATCAGCCAGACTACCTGAATGTGGTGGCGGCGATCGATACCGATCTGGCGCCGGAAGCTCTGCTGGACGCAGTCAAACAACAGGAAGATTCACAGGGGCGGGTCAAACTCCGTCACTGGGGTGAGCGCACCATTGACCTGGATATTCTGCTTTATGGCGATGAGACCTACAGCTCTGATCGTCTGACAATCCCACACAAGGAGATGTGTAACCGCAGTTTTGTGGTGTTACCTCTGCTGGAAATTGCGCCACAGCTGATACTGCCAGACGGCAGGAAACTCGCGGCTCTGGAGCCGGAATTCAGCGGCGAAATCCAGCGTATAAGCGCATTGACGGTTGACTTATAACTGTCAATCCGCACCATACGCCCTCTTGGGCCTAAACCGGAGACCCTGAACCATGACTCCTATCAGTATCCGCTCACTGCAGGCAAAAAAAGCCGCCGGTGAGAAGTTTGCTGTACTGACGGCTTACGATTCGACCTTTGCCCATCTGGCAGCCGATGCCGGCGTCGACGTCCTGTTAGTAGGTGATTCACTGGGCAATGTTTTACAGGGCCACGACAGTACTCTGCCGGTCACGGTTGCCGATATGGCATACCACACCTCTTGTGTTGCCCGTGGAAACCGTCGTTCAGAAACCCCTGCGCTGATCATGACCGATCTGCCGTTTATGAGCTATGCCACTTTGGAACAGGGTCTTTCGAGTGCCCGCGAAGTGATGCAGGCCGGCGCTCACATGGTCAAACTGGAAGGTGATGACAGCCTGCTGCCGATCACCGCAGCACTGGCGTCACAGGGCGTTCTTGTGTGTGCCCATTTGGGGCTGACCCCACAGTTTGTAAACAAATTC
>PAJK01000046.1 GCA_002706025.1 Oceanospirillaceae bacterium | reverse complement strand
TGGTTTTTCTATTGTGTGGTAACAACAGAATAACACTTGGAACCAGGCTTTTTCATTTGCTGCCCCAAACTGTGGGACAGCAGTGGCATAAGCGGCCTCTTTTCTATCTGATCTAATCCGAAGATTAAACAGAGTAGTACATATCGAACTCAACTGGGTGAGTAGTGTGCTCAACGCGGTACACTTCTTCCATTTTCAGTTCGATGTAAGCTTCGAGCATGTCTTCGGTGAATACGCCACCGGCAGTCAGGAACTCTTTATCAGCTTCCAGGCTGCTCAGCGCTTCACGCAGAGAACCGCAAACCTGAGGAATCTTAGCAGCTTCTTCAGCTGGCAGATCGTACAGGTCTTTGTCTGCTGCATCGCCAGGGTGCAGTTTGTTTTTAACACCGTCGATACCAGCCATCAGCATTGCTGCGAACGCCAGGTATGGGTTAGCAGTAGGATCCGGGAAACGTGCTTCAATACGCTTGCCTTTAGGAGACGCAACGTAAGGAATACGGATAGAAGCAGAACGGTTACGGGCAGAGTATGCCAGCATCACTGGTGCTTCGAAGCCTGGGATCAGACGCTTGTATGAGTTAGTGGACGGGTTNGTNAACGCGTTCAGTGCTTTAGCGTGCTTGATGATACCGCCGATGTAGAACAGAGCAGTTTCAGACAGGCCAGCATAGCCGTCACCAGCGAACTGGTTTTCACCGTCTTTCCAGAAAGACTGGTGAACGTGCATACCGGAACCGTTGTCACCAACAACTGGCTTAGGCATGAAGGTAGCAGTTTTACCGTATGCAGCAGCAACGTTGTGAACAACGTATTTCAGCATCTGTACTTCGTCAGCTTTCTTAACCAGAGTGTTGAATTTAACACCGATTTCGTTCTGACCAGCGTTAGCTACTTCGTGGTGGTGAACTTCTACGTCCAGACCAATAGCCATCATGGTGTTACACATTGCAGCACGGATGTCGTGCATGCTGTCCACTGGTGGAACCGGGAAGTAACCGCCTTTAACGCGTGGACGGTGACCCAGGTTGCCGCCTTCTACTACAGAAGCAGTTGCCCATGCACCTTCGTCAGAGTTGATCTTAACGAAACAACCCTGCATGTCCTGACCCCAGGTGATGTCGTCAAAGATGAAGAATTCTGGCTCTGGACCAAAGAACGCAGTGTCACCCAGACCAGTAGACTGCAGGTAAGCTTCAGCGCGTTTTGCAACGGAACGTGGGTCACGCTCGTAGCCTTGCATAGTGGAAGGCTCGATGATGTCACAACGCAGAACCAGAGTTGCGTCTTCAGTGAACGGATCCAGGAAGCAGGTAGAATCGTCTGGCATCAGAATCATGTCGGATTCGTTAATGCCTTTCCAACCGGAAATAGAAGAACCGTCGAACATCTGACCGGTTTCGAAGAATTCTTCATCAACGTATGAAGCAGGGATAGTAACGTGCTGTTCTTTACCCTTGGTGTCGGTGAAACGCAGGTCGACCCACTTCACGTCATTTTCTTTGATCAAATTCAGAGTGTTCTCTGACATCTTGTTGTCTCCAGATGCTGGTTCATTTTGATTCGGGTTGCCCCGTTTTTCCATGCTCGGTCTTGGAGCAATTAGTGTGCCATTTTGGGCAATGCCGAAACCCACGGTTTTAATGGGCTACAATGCCCACCCGACAACACTAACGCACTGCAAAAATGCAAAAACAATGGTGTTCGCACCATATTGATGCACAAATTTAAACAGAACTGACCAGCCAGAACATGTTCGCCCATTATAGGTTCAGCATCTCTTCCGGGTACATGGGGGAAAGCACAAAAAGTGCGCCTCAGGGCAAGATTACGCTTCTTTACTGTACAGATTGCTGGTTCAGCGTCGNATTCAGGCAAAAAGATTGTGCATTTACGTCTCTNTCTTAAGACTCNCTGCTGACACATAAACCCGAAATGGTTTGTCCCGAATCTGTAAGAAGCGTCTGCCATTCTCGCCGATATCCGGACTTATTTTCCGCCCNGCGTATATCCGCGCGGTCAGACAATGTACAATCCGGTACCTTTTTTTTCAGTGGCGGCTAAACCGGCCTCAGCGATCATGAATTTACGCTGGNAACCGAGCTGCATCCACGCATCAGAGAGCGTACATGAAAGTGTGCGAACGATGACGCACACACAGGCTAAACTTGAAATATGTCTAACGAAATCAATAACTTAAGAAACATCGCCATCATTGCGCACGTTGACCATGGTAAAACCACCCTGGTTGATAAGCTGCTGGAGCAATCCGGTACGCTGGACCGCAACCAGGGCGGCGAGCGCGTGATGGACTCCAACGACCAGGAGAAAGAGCGCGGCATTACCATTCTGGCGAAGAACACCGCCATCCGCTGGAACGACTACCGCATTAACATCGTGGACACACCGGGACACGCCGACTTCGGTGGTGAAGTAGAACGTGTAATGTCNATGGTGGATTCCGTATGTCTGCTGGTAGACGCCGTTGACGGCCCGATGCCNCAGACCCGTTTCGTAACTCAGAAAGCCTTCGAACGTGGCCTGCGTCCGATTGTTGTNATCAACAAAATCGACCGTCCGGGTGCACGCCCTGACTGGGTAATGGACGAAATCTTCGACCTGTTCGACCGCCTGGGTGCAACCGAAGAACAGCTCGACTTCCCGGTTATTTACGCTTCCGCTCTGAACGGTATTGCCGGTAANGATCCGGACGATATGGCTGAAGACATGAGCCCGCTGTTCCAGATGATCGTTGATCACGTACAGCCACCGGAAGTTGAAATCGACGGTCCGTTCCAGATGCAGGTTTCCGCTCTGGACTACGACAGCTTCGTCGGCGTTATCGGTGTTGGCCGTATTACCCGTGGCCGCCTGAAGCCAGGTACNGACATCCAGCTGATCGANCTGAATGACAAAGTCCGNAAGGGCCGTATTCAGCAGGTNAAAGGCTTCCANGGNCTGAACCGTGTTGACGTAGCNGAAGCNACCGCCGGTGACATCGTCTGTATNTCCGGTATNGATGGCCTGAACATCTCCGACACCCTGTGTGCCGTGGGCAATGTTGAGGCTCTGCCANCACTGAGCGTAGACGAGCCAACCGTATCCATGACCTTCCAGGTGAACGATTCTCCGTTCGCCGGNAAAGAAGGTAAGTTCGTGACCTCNCGTAACATCAAGGACCGTCTGGATCAGGAACTGATCCACAACGTGGCNCTGCGTGTTGAGCCAGGCGACAGCCCNGANAAATTCAAGGTTTCCGGCCNTGGTGAACTGCACCTGTCGGTTCTGATTGAAACCATGCGTCGCGAAGGCTTCGAAATGGCCATCGGTAAGCCTGAAGTTGTGCAGAAAGAAATTGACGGCGTCATGCAGGAACCGTACGAACAGGTGGTGATCGACGTTGAAGAAGAGCACCAGGGTTCCATTATGGAAGAGATGGGTAACCGTCGTGCGGAAATGACCAACATGGTTCCGGACGGCAAAGGTCGTGTACGTCTGGAGTTTATCGCTCCGGCCCGTGGTCTGATCGGTTTCCGCGGTCTGTTCCTGACCCTGACTTCCGGCTCCGGTATTCTGACCAACGTGTTTGATCACTACGGTCCGGTACAGACCAGCCTCGGCTCTACCCGTCACAATGGTGTACTGGTTTCCATGGTTGCCGGTAAAGCGCTGGGTTATGCCCTGTACTCTCTGCAGGATCGTGGCCGTCTGTTTATCGGTCCTCAGACTGAAGTGTACGAAGGTATGATCATCGGTCTGCACTCCCGTGATAACGACCTGGTGGTTAACCCAACCAAAGCCAAGCAGCTGACCAACGTGCGTGCCTCCGGTACTGACGAAGCCATCGTGCTGACACCACCGGTTAAGCACACGCTGGAACAGGCGCTGGAATTCATCGAAGACGACGAGCTGGTAGAAGTAACGCCAGTAAGCATCCGTCTGCGTAAGAAATTCCTGACCGAGAACGAGCGTAAACGCGCTAAGAAAGGCTGAGTTTAACGACTGACCTTTGTTCTCTTAAAAAGCCGGCAATTGCCGGCTTTTTTATTTCCTGTACCGGGCGTTGCCCACATTCGTTTTCCTGTCAGACGAAAGCCGGTCTATAGTAGTTGCAAACCGGTTGCTACAGTCTGCTGCTATGCGCTTACTTATCCTTCTTTCCATACTGCTTCTGCCCGGTCTGGCAGCAGCCACCGAACTCACTCTGGGCTGCGGAAATTCGTTGCCACCGTATGTTATTCAGCACAATAACCGCGGGATTGCTCTGGAGCTGATGCAGCGCGCCATGCACCTGCAGGGCTACCGGGTTGAAGTTTACTACGGCTCCAACTCGGAACTGGCTGAACGCTTCAACCGTGGTGAGCTCGATATTCTCTGTATCACCAACAAAGACGTTACCCCCAGAGCCTACTTCTCCCATGAGCCTCTGCTGGTGTTCCACAATCACGCGGTGACACTGAAAGAAAATAAGATACGGCTGGCCTCAGTCAGCGAGCTGGAGCAATACCGCATAGGAGCCTTCAGTCTCGCCAGCAAACTGCTGCCAGTACCGTTTGCCGCCACCGTGGCCAAAAGTCCCGAATATACGGAATTCATTGACCAGCAATTGCAGGTAAAACAGCTGTTCAACAAAGAAAAGGACGTCATCATCATCGACCGTATGATCTTCCGCTACTTTATGAGCCGTCTGCGCCGGGCAGCACCGGAAGATGCCAACCTGCGCTCTGACGTTGAGCTGCACGCTCTGTTTCCAAGCACCGAATACTTCACCGCTTTCCACTCCTCAGAGCTGCGCAATGCCTTTGACGCCGGCATGAAGAGCCTGGCTGAATCCGGTGAAAAAGAGCAGATCATCACCGCATACGACCGCCTGCTGTCAGAGTATCTGTTCCAATAGAGAACCCGCACACTCAGCGAACAGGCATAAAAAAACCCGGCACAGGCCGGGTTTTTTTATCGCGTTAATCCACAGACTCAGATATCAGAAATGGATTTCAGCGGGTAGTTGGCTGGCAGCGGCTGACGGGCAACGCCAGTGTCGATTGCAGCCTGAGCCACAGCAGTAGACACAGCACCCAGCAGACGGCTGTCAACGGCTTTAGGAATGATGTATTCCTTGCCGAACTCCAGAGAATCCAGACCGTAAGCGTCCAGAACTTCCTGAGTAACTGGTTCTTTTGCCAGACCAGCCAGAGCCTTGGCAGCAGCCAGTTTCATTTCTTCGTTGATCACTTTGGCGCGAACGTCCAGAGCACCACGGAAGATGAACGGGAAGCCCAGTACGTTGTTCACCTGGTTCGGGTAGTCAGAACGGCCGGTTGCCATGATGGCATCCGGACGTGCTTCAGCAACCACTTCCGGCATGATTTCCGGAACCGGGTTGGCACAGGCGAAGATGATCGGGTTTTCAGCCATCGCTTTGATCTGTTCGCCAGTCACCATGTTAGGACCTGACAGACCCAGGAAGATGTCAGCACCAGCCAGCGCATCGTCAACGGTACGCTTGTCAGTATCAACAGCGAATGCCTGCTTGTACTGGTTCAGGTCGGTACGACCGGAGTGAATCACACCGTTACGGTCACACATGAAAATGTTTTCTGGCTTCATACCGGCCAGGATCAGCAGCTTGGAGCAGGAGATCGCAGCGGCACCGGCACCCAGTACACACATTTTTGCGTCTTCTACTTTCTTGCCAACGATTTCCAGAGCATTCAGTGCACCGGCAACGGTTACGATCGCAGTACCGTGCTGGTCATCGTGGAATACCGGGATTTCACACTGTTCAAT
Source organism: Oceanospirillaceae bacterium (assembly GCA_002706025.1). Classification (GTDB taxonomy): domain Bacteria; phylum Pseudomonadota; class Gammaproteobacteria; order Pseudomonadales; family Oceanobacteraceae; genus Venatoribacter. Next base: position 76,211 of record PAJK01000046.1, on the reverse strand, counting down.
CAGAGTACGTTCGATTTCAAAACACTCAGGTGCTTTGATGTCTTCCAGGTTGATACCACCGAAGGTGTTCGCAATGCGGCGAACGGTGTCGATGAAGGCCTGTGGGCTTTCAGATTCCACTTCGATATCGATGGAATCAACGCCAGCGAAACGTTTGAACAGCAGGGATTTACCTTCCATTACCGGCTTGGAAGCCAGAGGACCCAGGTTACCCAGACCCAGAATTGCAGTACCGTCAGAGATAACCGCTACCAGGTTGCCTTTCGCTGTGTATTTGTAGGCATTTTCAGGATCTGCCGCAATTTCTTTAACCGGCTCAGCCACACCAGGGCTGTAGGCCAGTGACAGGTCACGGGAGGTTTTAGCCGGGGTGGTCAGTTCAATGCTGATCTTGCCTGGCTTAGGAAACTGATGGTAGTCCAGAGCTGCTTGTTTTAAATCTTCTGACATAGTGCTCATCCAGTCTTGTCGCGTTGTAATAATTGCCGACTGTGCAACATCGTCCAGGACACAGGGGCGCAAGGGGCGTACTTTCTACCAAAATCCAATACCCTTTTCCAGCAAATATGGCATGGAAAGGCACTTAATTGTTCTGAATCATGACCTTATATGCTTTGGCAGACGCATAGTTACACGCAATCCGGGATGAATATTCTCCGCAGTAATTTTTCCGTCATGCAGTTCAACAATGCGCTTGACCAGCGCCAGTCCAATGCCATAACCACCGGAGCTCTGGGAGCGGGAATGCGTGTGAGAACGGGCAGTATCGACCTGCACAAAGGCATCAAAGATGCGCTGCAGATCCTCTTCCGCAACCCCCGGCCCGGAATCCGCAACCCATAGTTCAATCTCATCACCACGCTGAGCGGCACCGACCCGCAGCACGGAATCCGCGGGCGAGAAGCGGATGGCATTGCGCAGCAGGTTATCGAAGGCCCGCTCCACCAGCATCCATTCCCAGGAGGCTTTCACCTCAGCTGCAGGCAGATAGGTTTCCAGCACCAGGGATTTCTGCGAAATCTCCAGTGCCGCGTCCTGCAGCCAGATACCCACCTGCGCGCTGACCGACAGTTTTTCGGTCTGCAGTGTGCTGTTATTGGCCTGACGCAGCCGCGCCAGATCGAGAATATCACTGATCAGACTGTCGACCTGCTCAACCGCCCGCTCAATACGCTGATGCTCCGCAGCCAGCGTCTGATGGGTATCTTTTTTACGGGCAATCCCCAGTGCGATCTGCAGACGGGTCAGGGGAGAGCGTAATTCGTGGGATACATCACGCAGTAACTGCTGATGGGAATGCAGCAGACGCTGCAGGGCATCGGCCATGTCCGCCACATCATTGGCCAGCGTGCCGATTTCATCATGGCGATGCAGGTCCGCTTCCAGCCCGGATACGTCGAAGTTTCCGCGTCCCAGCTGGCGCACGGTAGAACGCAGACGGCGGATTGGCCGCGTCAGGTTCCAAACCAGCAGGAAACACAGCAGAGTCACCACCAGAATTACCGTCAGCGGTACCAGCCAGCGATGCTCATTATCGAGCACATTGTGCAGTTCAGTGCGGGTAACCGACAGGTACAGATAGCCGTCGTACTGCAACGGCCCGACCATCACCCAACCATCATTTTGCCCCCACAGCACTTCGCGGCGGTTGGCAGCCTGATCGGCAAATTCTTCCAGATCGTGGGGGAGCTGACTGACAGCATCGACAGGCGCAGCCACCAGATTCCAGCCCGGACGCAGGGAGCGCCACAGGCGGCGGCCTTCGGCAATCACCGGCCGCTCGTGTTCCATCTGATCGACCAGCAGGGCCACTTCGCGCTGCGTCGCTGGCCGCAGATAGTCATTACCAATCCACTCGTAGGTGAAAACTGCGGCCCCCATGGCGAGAAAGATCACGCACCAGAACCACAGGAAGATTTTCAGGAACAGCGAGTGGTACCAGCGCATCAAGGCACCAGCATGTAACCGCGCGAGCGCACCGTCTTAATCCACTCCGCATTGCCGTGGCGTTCACCCAGCTTTTTACGCAGGTTGCTGACGTGCATATCGATGGAACGATCGTACGCCATTAACGGACGGCCAAGAGCGGCCATCGACAGAGTATCTTTATCCACCAGCTCACCAATATTGCGGATCAGGCATTCCAGAACGCCATACTCAGCTCCGGTGAGAGATACCTCTTCACCACTTTTGGTCACCAGACGTTTGCCCAGATGCAGCACAATGTCATCGACTGAGAGCTCTTCCGCCTCAGCGTTCTGAATGCCATCAGAACTCAGTTCGATACGACGGAACAGCGCCTTGATACGCGCCACCAGTTCATGATGATGATAAGGCTTGGGAATATAATCATCGGCGCCGTGCTCAAGGCCCAGCACCCGGTCGACGCTTTCGCCGCGGGCCGTCAGCATAATCACAGGCAATGATGAGCTTTCACGCAGGGTGCGCAGCACTTCAAATCCATTCATTTCAGGCAACATCACATCCAGTAACATCAGATCAAATTGCCCTTCGAGCGCAGCATTTAAACCGCTTTTCCCGTCGTTGACGACAGTCAGTTCAAAGCCTTCCATTGACAGATATTCTGTCAGCAGCTCTCCGAGTTCATAATCGTCATCGACGAGTAAAATGGATTTCATAATCTCCTCCGGTAGCGGCCACAGTGTATCCCTGATGCCTGTTTTCGTGACAGGACTTTACCCTTCTTTGCCAAGGTATGTTGGTTCAGGAATATTTACTGATCCAGCAGAGTGGCCAGCCAGCGGGTGCGGTCATTTACCTCGAAAGCAATCTTGACCACCATGGTTAACGGAATGGACAACAGCATGCCAACAGGCCCTAACACCCAGCCCCAGAAAACCAAAGACAGGAAAACCACCAGGGTGGAAAGACCCAGTGTACGCCCCATCATTTTTGGCTCAACGATATTGCCATAAAAGGTGTTAGCCACCACGTAGACAATCGCCGTCAGGATGGCTTCCCCAACACTCAGCTGAATCAGCGCCACCAGCACAGCTGGCACGGCTGCAATAATAGATCCGATATTGGGAATATAATTCAACAGAAATGCCACCAGCGCCCACATGGCAGCGTAATCAACGCCGATAATCCACAGCGCAATACCAATGGTCGCACCGGTCATTAAACTCACCAGGGTTTTGATCACCAGGTATTTCTGTACCAGCTGAGAAAAGCGTGAGAAATGTTCAACCGCCAGGGTTTTATCACCCAGCGCCCGGCGCATTTTATTAGGGAAACCGGCGGCCTCCAGCAGAATAAAAATCACCGTAAATAAAATCAGAAAGGTATTCGCCAGCACCCCGCCGAGGCCGTTAAAAACGTTGGCGACCATTTTCATAACGGCGCCGGGGTTCACGTATTCACGCAGAATATTATCCGCAACGTCGATGCCTCTGCCCTGTAACCAGCTGACAGAAGTACTGACCAGCGCCTGCAGTTTATCTTCGTACAGCGGCATGTCCTGATAAAAGGCATTAATAGTGCGGCCAACAAAGGTGGCCAGCAGGCTGCCAAACAACAGGAAGCCGACCAGGATAAGCAACAGCGCCAGCACTTCCGGCACCCGGTGCCGGGTCAGCCAGTGCATCAGCGGCGCACTGAGAATGGCGATAAAAATAGCGAGCAGAAACGGAATCAGAATGCTGGCTGAACTTTTAATACCAGCGATGACGATCACCACTGAGGCAGCCGTCATCAGAATATTTCCGGCCAGACTTTTATCGACAGACATATTTCCCGTACCCTGTACTCCCTGAAGGCCCAAGAGAATACACGACTCAGACCAGCGTGCGCGAGTCCCGTACTCATCATCTCAGGATCACTTAGCTTCGCCGCTGAATTATTCACCGGCGAGCTTGGCATCCTGAATGAACTTCTATACTATTCGCGCCCTGATCGCGGAAGTGGTGAAATTGGTAGACACGCTGGATTTAGGTTCCAGTGCCGCAAGGTGTGAGAGTTCGAGTCTCTCCTTCCGCACCAATCTCTTACGGCCTGTTGCCCTGACTGTTTACAGATGGAGACAGCCATGCCCGGCCTGTTAATCCTGCTGATATTCCTGCTGCTCGGCGGTGTCACACAGCAATTTTTTGATCTCCCTGTTCCTGCCTCAATTATCGGCATGCTGCTGTTGTTAGTGGCGCTCATTGTGCGCGGCTCTGCGTCGGACTCGCTGAAAAAAATCACCTCTGTTCTGTCTCCCCTGCTGCCACTGTTTCTGATTCCGGTCAGTGTCGGCGTGGTTACACAGAAGCACGCGTTACAGGAACACGGTCTGGCCCTGCTGGCGATTCTGGCCATCAGCATTATTCCGGGCGCCTTGGTTTGTGCCCTGATCATGAGCCGGGGGAAAAAAGGATGATCTCAACCTTATTACACACCCCGCTGTTCTGGGCGGCCATGACCATTGCTGCTTTCCTCGGCGGTCAGCAGGTTTACCGCCTGACCGGTAACAACGCCTTTCTGCCTCCCATCCTGACCGGCATCGTACTGGTTGTGACAGCACTGGAAATCAGCGGTGTGTCCTATGACACGTATATGCGGGGCGGCGGCTATCTGCACATGATGCTGGGGCCAGTGGTGGTTATGCTGGCGGTTCCCCTCTATCAATATCTGCACACCATGCGTAAACAATGGTTACGTATTGCACTGGCCATTAGTCTGGGTTCCGGCACGACTGTCGCCTGCGCCGTACTGCTGACCTGGTGGTGGATCGGCGATGAAGCCATTTTTATCACCATGCACAGTAAATCCATTACCACCCCTGTGGCGGTGGCCATCAACGATCAGGTGGGTGGTATCAGCGCGCTGGCGTCGGTATTCGTGATCGTGACCGGTATCCTCGGCGCCCTGATGATACCGCCACTGCTGAAGGCATCCCGGATGAACGACGAACAGACCGTCGGTCTGACGCTGGGCATCTGCGCCCACGCCATCGGTACCAGCCGGGCGCTGGAATTGGGCCCACAGCAGTCGGCCTATGCCGCCATGGCAATGACGTTGACGGCAACTCTGCATGCATTGGTTCTTCCCTGGCTGATTCATCTTTATTAACTGTATTTCCTGTCGTATGAGGTGACTATCAGCTAGGGTTATAGGCACCTCTGACTCCATTCGCTCACTTGTGGCAGGTAAAGCGCAATCTATGGCTCGTCTTCATAAACAAACCTGGTTACCTGTGCTTATCGTTGCTGTTGTTATTTCTCTGACAACCAGCCTGTTCNTCTATTTTCAGATCATGCAGAGCGCACAGAAAGATCTGGCCAGCGTCGTCTCGCAGGTAGCCCGCCAATGGCAGCAGCAGGCGCTGCGTCCGGGCAGCAGCAATACCCCACACGCCGAACGCAGTGATATTCACTTCCAGATCGTCAGCCGGCAGGAAAACGACAATGTTGTCTCACACTTCAGTCAGCACAAAACCATTCGCGCGGAAGACATCCGCGCCGCACTGAGCGGTGCCGAAGGCTTCGCTAATTACCGGGCTGACGGCAAACACATTCTCGCCTTTTATCAGCCACTGAACGACCGCGATGCCCTGGTAGCGGTTACCTCTATGGAAGACGCCGACCGCAGCCACCTTGTTATGTCGCTGTCGTTATTCCTGATCAGCCTGTTGGTCAGCGGCGTTTTTCTGCTGCTGTATCAGTTGCTGCAGAACCGCAGGCGCAACAATCATCCGTCTCTTAATGCACTGGAAAAGGCGGATATCAGCAGCATGTCACTGCTGCTGTCTGATAACTTCGTGGTGACCGATCTGAGTCCGGGAGTGACGCAGAAATTCGGTCTGCAAACCGGCGATCAGCTGCTTAATGTTTTCGCCGGACAGACGGATAAAGACGTACTGGCCCACCTGACGGAAGTCAGTACGCATGGCATTCCGGTCAGCTTTGAGTGCCGCCTGCGCGACCGGGAGGGCAAGACCTCAGTCTGGTCAGTGCAGGCAACGCCCTGGCACCAGCAGAACCACGACTATATCGTTCTGCATGCACAGGACATCAGCCGCCGCAGCGAATCCGAGGCTGATCTTGCCAGTCAGCAGGCGCGGGTGAATGCCTACTTCAATGCCATGCAGACGGCACTGATTTCCTGTAACAATGAAGGCCATGTCGTCAGAGTTAACCAGTCGGCGCTCCATCTGCTGCAGATGACCGAACAACAGGTACTGAACCAACCTTTTCAACATCTGCTGACCCCGCCGGCCCGGGAAGCCTTCCAGCGCAGCTGGCAACAGATCCCGGACGCCCCTGGAGACAGCAGCTCAGCCACTTTTCCACTGCTGGCCTCCAGTGGCCGTGAATACATTCTGCGCTGGCAGATTACCCGCCTGTCCGCTGACGGTGAAAGCCAGGAGAACATCCTCTTCGCCGGGCTTGATATCACAGTCGAAGTGGCCAACCGGGAAGCGCNGGAAAAAGCCAACGCGCGGATTTTTGAGGCTCTGGAAGAAGCAGAAAAAGCCAACCGTTCGAAATCCATATTTCTCGCCAGCATGAGCCACGAAATCCGTACACCGATGAATGGCATTCTCGGTGCCACTGAGCTGATGATGGACACTGGCGTCGATGAAGATCAGAACCAGTATCTGCAGATTATCCACAGCTCCTCCCACGTGCTGCTGGATATCATCAACGACATCCTCGACCTGTCGAAAATCGAATCCGGCAAACTGGAAGTCGAGAAAATCCGCTACGACCTCAATGAACTGCTGACCAGTCTGTACCAGCTGTTCAAGGAACCGGCCCGGCGTAAAGGGATTTCACTGGTCTACATTTACGACGGCGACCTGCCTCAGTACTGGTTTGGTGACCCGAAACGCACCCGTCAGATCATTACCAACCTGCTCAGCAATGCGCTGAAATTCACCCACGACGGCTGTATCGAGCTGCATGTCAGTGGCAACTCAGCGGATCAGAGAAACTTCCGCATCAGCATTGCGGTTCAGGACCAGGGAATCGGTATTCCGGAAGAGAAACACAAACAGATTTTTGAAGCCTTCCGTCAGGCTGACAGCACCACCTCGCGTCAGTATGGCGGCACCGGACTGGGGCTGACCATCAGCCAGCATCTGGCGCGCGCCATGGGCGGCGATCTGTTACTGCAGTCCACGGTTGGTGAAGGCAGCACCTTCACCCTGTCATTACCGCTGCGTCAGGCCGATGCGCCAAAAGTGGAGCGGCGCAAAAACAAACCGTCACTGCCAGGCCTGCGCGGCCATGTACTGCTGGCCGAAGACAATATGGTCAACCAGAAAATCACCAGCAAAATGCTTGATCGTCTGGGCGTCAAAGTCACCGTGGCCGGCAACGGGGAAGAAGCCATCGTGGCAGTAATGGAAGGGGATTTCGATGTGGTGCTGATGGATGTGAANATGCCGGTGCTGGATGGCATCGCCGCCACTGAACGNATCCGCGATCTGAGCAGCNCNAGGAAAGATATTCCNATCATTGCCCTCACCGCCAANGCCATGCTGCAGGANANNCAGCGCTGTCTGGAGGCTGGCATGAACGGCTTCGTGGCGAAGCCGCTGCGNATGGAAGATCTGGCGTCAGCGCTGACNGAAGTGCTNCCNCCCGGNCGTCAGGCGTTCAGTACTTCNCCTTCAAACTCACCGGACAGATAAGCCTGNGCCAGAGTNATNGCNGCCAGTGCNCGCCCTTCGGTGAAATCTTCACGGCAATACAGTTCGCTCAGGTTNTNCAGCTTCCACGGCACCAGTTCCAGCGGCTCNGGCTCATCGCCTTCCAGCCGNGATTCATANAGATCGCGGGCGANCACNACATGAATACCGCCNCTCATATAGCTGGGTGACAGGCTGAGTTTTTTCANNAAAACGAATTCACGGGCAGCAAAACCAATTTCTTCCTGCAGCTCACGGTTGCAGGCGTCACGCAGGGTTTCGCCCATATCAATGGCGCCTTTGGGCAGACTGAGGCTGTAATCTTCAATTCCGCCCCCATATTCACGGATCAGGGCAATGGTTTCGTCATCCATCAGGGCCACCAGCATGACAGCACCGTTACCACCCGGCACCAGACGCTCATACGTCCGCTCGACACCGTTACTGAAACGCAGGTCGAAGGATTCCACCCGGAACAGACGGCTCTGGGCAACGATATGACGGTCTAAAATCTGTGGTTTTTTCTGCATGACAGCCCTGTTTTAATAGTCACTATGACTGCGAGTATAACCCTATGAGCCTACCTGATTGGCAACAAATTGATACCGTACTTCTGGATATGGACGGTACGTTACTGGATCTGCACTTCGACAACTACTTCTGGCTCGACCACGTGCCGGCGCAGTATGCCGCCCACCACGGACTGAGCGAGGAAGAAGCACTGGCCGAGCTGAACAAGAGCTTTGTCGGCCTGCGTGGCACCCTGAACTGGTACTGTCTGGATTACTGGACCGAACTCACCGGCCTGCCCATCGCCGACCTGAAACGCGACGTTCAGGATAAAATTGGCTTCCGCCCGCACGTAAAAGATTTTCTGCAACGCCTGCGCGATATGGGCAAGCGCACGGTGATTGTTACCAACGCCCACCGCTACAGCGTTGACCTGAAAATGGAGCATACCGGTCTCGACCAGCTGGTCGACTGCGTGATCAGCTCCCACGATTATCAGGAACCGAAAGAAAGTCAGGCATTCTGGGATCATCTTGCCAGTAATGAAACATTCGATCCCGCCCGCACCCTGCTGATTGACGACAGTGAAGCTGTGTTAGAATCCGCCGCCCGCTGGGGCATCGGCTGGTTGCTGGCGATCTATCATCCGGACAGCCAGAAGCCACCAAAAACCGATGGCCGCTTCCCCGGTGTGAACCACTTTGATGAGCTCAAGTTCTGAGCCGCTGCCCAGGCAGACCTCAGACCGGAGACGATATGGCAGAAGAGAACGAAAAAATCCGTCTGGATAAATGGCTCTGGGCCGCGCGTTTTTTCAAAACCCGCGCCATGGCCAAGGCCGCCATTGAAGGCGGCAAAGTGCACTATGAAGGCCAGCGCTGCAAAGTCAGCAAGACTGCTGAGCTGGGCGCGACCCTGACCGTGCGCCAGGGTTTCGACGAGAAAAAGATCGTCATCAAAGCTCTGTCCGATCAGCGCCGTGGCGCGCCGGAAGCCCGGCTGCTGTACGAAGAAACCACCGAGAGCATTAAAAAGCGCATGGACGAAACCGAGCGCCGCCGCATCATGCGCCACTCCATGCAGGCTCCGGATCATAAACCTAACAAAAAAGAACGCCGCGATATGCGTCGTTTTGAACAGAATCAGGATCACTGAACCATGACCAACCCAGTCAGCGACCAACTGCAGCGCTTCAGCTTCGACGGCACCGACATCCGTGGTGAAATTGCCCAGCTGGACAGCGCTTTCCGCGAAGTCATCAAGCGCCACAACTNCCCGCCACTGATCGCCCGCGAAATCGGCGAATTGATGGCCGCCACCGCGCTGCTCAGCGCCAACCTGAAATTCAAAGGTCGCCTGACCCTGCAACTGCGCCTCAGCGGCAATGTGACGCTGCTGCAGGCAGAGACCAACGAACAGGGCCAGCTGCGCGCCATTGCCCGTTACGACGAAAACTCCCGCGCCGATGAACTCAGCTTTGAACAGGGCCAGATGGTGATCACCATTGAGCCGGAGCAGGGACAGAAATATCAGGGCATTACTGCCATCAGTGGTGGCAATATCGCTCAGGCGCTGCAGGATTATTTCGAACAGTCAGAACAGCTCGGCAGCCGCTTCTGGCTGTTCAGTGACGGCACCCGTGCCGCCGGTCTGATGCTGCAGAAACTGCCGGCCATGACCAGCGATGACCCGGACGCCTGGGACCGCATCGGTCATCTGGCCTCCACCGTCAAAGAAGAAGAGATACTGCAGCTGAACGCCGATGATGTGCTGCACCGTCTGTTCCATGAAGAACAGACCCGCATCTATCCGGCGTCAGCGCTGAGCTTCTTCTGCACCTGCTCCAAAGACCGCATCGCCAGTGCTTTGCACCAGCTGGGTCACGCGGAGCTGAATGATATGATTGCCGAACAGGGCAAGATCGAAATCACCTGCGAATTCTGCGCGCAGCACTACGCGTTTGATCAGCGTCAGGTGGACGAACTCTTCCCGGAACAACGCCCGCACTGATCAGTATTTAAGCAGCCCCTATTGAGTTAATAGAGAACAACTCTCAACAACTGACCCACAGGGGCTTAGCGTTTGATCAATTTTCTGGCATAATTCCGCGCCTTCAACCAATTGGGTTCGCCCCAGCACCCTCAGGGCGTGACGAGACATCTGCGTATGGCCAGAAGCCGTACACTATAAGAGGACCCCTTTCGGGCACAGATATGAGCACTGTTTACACCGACTTATCCACACCATTTCTGGTAGAACAAGCCATCGCACGCGGCGAAGGCAAGCTGCAGGACAATGGCGCGCTGGTTGTTATAACCGGTAAGCGTACCGGCCGCTCGCCAATGGACAAATACATTGTCGAAGAGCCGAGCAGTAAAGATGCTATCGACTGGGGCAACATCAACCGTCCATTCTCTGCGGACAAGTTTGATGCCCTGTGGGAACGTGTGGAAGAGTATCTGGCTCAACACGACAGCTTCGTATCTCACGTGCACGTGGGTTCTGATCCGCAGCATTACCTGCCGGTTAAAATGACCACTCAGACTGCATGGCAGAACCTGTTTGGCCGTAACCTGTTCATCCTGCCGGAAAGCTACAACCCATCTTCCAAGGAAGAGTGGCAGATTCTGAACGTTGCCGGTTTTGAATGTGTGCCTGAACGCGACGGTACTAACTCTGACGGCGCCGTCATCGTTAACTTTGCCCAGCGCAAAGTACTGATCGCTGGTATGCGTTACGCCGGTGAAATGAAGAAAGCCATGTTCGGCGTGCAGAACTTCCTGCTGCCGGAAAAAGACGTGCTGCCAATGCACTGTTCTGCCAACGTGGGTGAAGACGGTGATACCTGTCTGTTCTTCGGCCTGTCCGGTACCGGTAAAACCACTCTGTCCGCTGACCCTGAGCGTTACCTGATTGGTGACGACGAGCACGGCTGGGGCAAAGGCACCGTATTCAACATCGAAGGCGGCTGCTACGCGAAGACCATCGATCTGTCTCAGAAGAATGAGCCGATCATCTGGAACGCGATCAAATTCGGCGCCATCGTGGAAAACGTAACCATCGATGAAACCACCCGTGTTGCTGACTACAACAACACTGAACTGACTGAAAACGGCCGTTGTGCATACCCTCTGACCCACGTTGAAAAACGTGTTGAAGAGAACATGGCCGGCGAACCAAAAGCCGTTATCTTCCTGACCTGTGATATGACCGGTGTTCTGCCACCAGTGTCTATCCTGAGCAAGGAACAGGCTGCATACCACTTCCTGTCCGGTTACACCGCACTGGTTGGTTCTACGGAAATGGGCGGCACCAAAGGTCTGAAGTCCACTTTCTCTACCTGCTTCGGTGCGCCGTTCTTCCCACGTCCGGCCGGCGAATACGCTGAGCTGCTGATGAAGCGTGTGACTGAATTCGGTTCTCAGGTATACTTGGTTAACACTGGCTGGACCGGTGGTCCTAACGGTGGCGGCGGTGAGCGTTTCAGCATTCCGACTACCCGTGCTGTGATTGCAGCGATTCAGACCGGCGCTCTGCGTGATGCCGAAACTGAAGAACTGCCGATCTTCGGCCTGCAGATGCCGGTTGCTCTGGAAGGTGTTGAGACTCAGCTGCTGAACCCAACCAAAGCCTGGGCAAACATCGCTGACTGGGAAGCTGCGGCGAAAAACCTGGCTGGCCAGTTCACTGAGAACTTCAAGAAATACGATGTCTCTGACGCCATCGTAAACGCAGGTCCTCAGCTGTAAGCTGAACGATCACTGCGTGTAAAAACGGGAGCTTCGGCTCCCGTTTTTTATGCCCGTCTTATACCCGCCGCACATCTGACTGTTACCTGCCTGTCACACTATATTCTTAAACTGCTGCCAGCTTTTATCGGGGCGCTGGGGCCATGCCTCCGCCTGTGATAGCTTCGGCTTAACACTTTCATGTGACTTCGTTCATGTGATCAGCTTCTTAAAGATTCCGCCTGCAAAGGACATGTTGTGCGTCTGATAATGATATCTGTGCTGCTGCTCATCGCCAGCGGCTGTACACCAGTAAGGTTTAACGAAAGGGAACGGCTTGCCCAGCCGGACATGCAATTCGACTCTTCGCCGCTGCAGAGTGAAGTCGAAGGCGACGTCTATTCAGCCCGGGAAGGCGCGACCGCAGTCTTTTCCGGCGGTGGTGGCGGAGGCTGCGGATGCTACTGAAATTCCGCCCGGGGTTCTCCCTGCTGCCTTTCCTTTGCCTTTGCACGCTTGTCTCTGCGCTGCTGCAACCTGCTGAAGCCCGGGCCGCAGGCGCCATCCCCACTCCCGACGAACTCGACAGCATCTTTGCCTTCCGCGGCATCGTTTATAAACAGGAAGACGATAACGGCAAAGGCGGTAATCCCAGCGTCGATGAATATGCCACCATCTACGAAGGCATCTGGCTCTTTCAGCATCGTTTGAACGACACTCAGGCAGCGCGCTTTAAATTTACCGGCGATCTGGTGACCGCCGCATCCTACGATGATGCCCGCGAAAAAGCCGAAACCGTATCCGGTGCCACCGGCTATAACCCGGGCCGCTTTAATCTGGATTTCGGCTGGAAATACCGCAGCTATGAACGCTTTGGCCTTGAACTGCACGCCAGCTATGGCCAGGAATACGCTTACCGTTCCTTCGGTTATGGCATGTCGGTATCCCAGTCATTCGCCGAGGAAGCGACTCAGCTCAGCGCCAGTGTGCAGGTCTATGACGACACCGTCCGCATGATCCGCTTTGACGGCAGCAAACAACATGATGAGCCCCGTAAAACCTACAGCGGCAGCCTGAACCTGACCCAGACCCTGACACCACGCTCGCTGATGAATGCCAGCTGGTCGCACTCAGAACAGAACGGCATGCTGGCGACGTCATTTAATTCCGTGCTGATTAACGATGTACGCGACATCGAAATCACGCCGGACGTACGCGTACGTGACACCCTGTCACTGCGCTACAAACACGCCATCGACGAAGATTCCATTCAGCTCGGCTACAGCTATTACGAAGACAGCTGGGATATCCGTGCCGACGTCGCCGAAGTGCGTTATATCCTCAATTTTGTCGGTGGCAGCCTGGTGCTGGAACCCAGCTACCGCTATTACACACAGAAAGGCGCGGAATTTTTTGCCTTTGAGTTTGACGTCGCGGAACCTCTGCGCAGCAGCGATTCTGACCTCGGTAACTTTGATGGCCACAGTACCGGACTGCTATTTTCAGCCTGGCAGCCGGGCTGGTTTACCGACTCGCTGACCCGTTACGATCTGGGCTTTAATTATTACCGCCGCAGCGATGATCTGGATTTTTATTGGCTGACCGTTGGCTGGTACGCCCCGCTTTAAATCGCAGTGCTGACACAATATTAAAAACAGGCAACCTGAATCCGGTAAAAAGGAACCAGCGGATATGATCCATAAAATTCTGACCTCTGCCCAGTTGTTATTAGCGTTGTTATTGGCATCGTTACTGACGCTGATGCCGGCATTACCGGCAAGCGCCGCCAGTTATACCACCATTGCCGGTGACACTTCCGAATTTAACAGCGAACAACCGCAACAGAATACTGTGCTGATTTTCTGGGCTTCCTGGTGCGGCTACTGTATGCAGGAAATTCCGCACCTGAAGGAACTCAGCAATGAATTCAGTGAATTACGCTGGCTCGGCATCAACGTAAATAAAGAACCTGCCGATGGCTTAGAAATTGAACAAAAACGGGAACTGCCCTGGGTATCACTGGCCGATCCCGATCTGCAGATAGCCGATCAGTTTTCTGTGCGCGGCACCCCCGGTTTATTAATTATCAACCAATCCGGTGACGTCGTTTTCCGTGGCCGTCGTGCTGATGATAAATTCCGCCAGGCTCTTTCCCGGACTCAGGCAGACGAAACTGAACGGGAATCCGGACAATGAAAAATATATTCCTGCTGATATTTATTTTCTTTTCACATCTGACTAACGCAGCGGATATTGAGCGTCTGAGCTATGCAGAAGATCAGCAGCAGGAAAAACATCAGGTAAAAGTCAGCACCATACTGATGACCACCGATGTCACTTTTACCCTGATGATTAATGAAGTCGACAGCACAAAAAGAAAAGCCGAAGAAGAAAAGGCGCACAACGCGATTAACTCAGCCATCGGTGAAATACAGCGGATCGAAGCTCTGCTGTCCGAATGGCAGCCTGACAGTGAAATCAGCCAGATAAATTTATATGCCGCCGAAAAGCCTGTCATAGTATCCAGAGAAACCTACCGTCTGCTGCATGAATCACTGAATATCGCCAAAGCCACTCAGGGAAAATTCGACATCACCTTTAAAAGTGCGGGAAAGCTGTGGGATTTCCGTAAGAAAGTTATTCCTTCCGCTGCTGAGTTGCAGCAGGCCGTTAGCGCCATTGATTACCACAAAGTAGTGCTTAACGATGAAGACTATTCTGTACGTTTTACTCAGCCCGGAACCCGCATAGGCCTTGGCGGTATCGCCAAAGGTTACGCAGTCGATCGCGCGGTACAGATTATCGGCCATTACGGTTTCCGTGAATATTCAGTCAACGCCGGCGGCGACCTGTACGCCGCCGGCGATATTCAGCAAAAACGCTGGCGTGTGGGTATCCGTCATCCACGGGAAAAAGATCAGTTAATTGCTCTGCTGCCGGTTGCCAATGCGGCCGTGGCTACGTCCGGAGATTACGAGCGTTATTTTGAGAAAGGCGGTAAACGCTATCACCATATTATTGACCCGGCCACCGGGCAACCGGCACAGGACTGCATGAGCGTTACCATTCTGTCACCGCGGGCTTATCTGGCAGATGCACTGGCAACCGGCGTCTTTGTTCTGGGTGCGCAGCAGGGTATGGCGCTGATCAATTCACTGCCGGATACCGAAGCGATGATTATTGATGCCGCCGGAAATATTTCGGTGTCGGCCGGACTCAATGATCTGCAGGCTGCACTCGTCAGCGACACTAATTAAGCAAAGAAAAGTTTCTGTCACAAATCAGTACTGCTGCCGCTATCCGCTACCGGCAGTAATGTCTGCACTATCATGCGCACCACTTCCTGTTGTTTATTGACGCCCAGCTTGTGAAAAATATTTTTCACCTGGCTGCGCACTGTCTCAATGCCCACTGATTTATTTTCTGCAATATCTGCCAGTTTCAGACCGTTCACCAGACTCAGGGCAACCTCAGCTTCTGCTGCTGTCAGATTAAAAGCCAGTGCAATCCGGTCAGAGGTAAGCACCAGAGTCGATCCCGGATCACAGAGATAAATACTGATTGCACCAGCTTCTGCTGGCGCAGTTCTTACCGCCTCAGGGTCAGCCGTCTGATTACTGCGTCCGACAAACAGCACCAGAGGGTAACTGTAAGCCGGATGGGNAACTGAAATAACCTCCGCCGCCCGTTGATCTGCGGCCTGTTTTGCCAGTGCAGCAATCAGTTGCTGCTGGTAACTGCGACTGAACAACTGTATCCGCTCATCTTTCAGCGCAATAGCTTCATGGCTGTCGAACATGTGCCGGGCAATGGCATTGTGATATTTAACATGCCCGGAAGCATCCGTTATAAGCGTACCGAATGGCATATTCTCCAGCAGTGAGGAGATATCCAGCGCCTGTTGCCTTGCGCTGCGCAACTCCTCACTGATCAGTGCAGCGCGACAGATGTGCGGAGTGATCTGACGTAAAACAAAGGAGGCTTCTGCGTCAAACGGCTCCGCATTAAATCCACGGTGTACGGCCAGACCAATGCGCACTTTTCCATCACGGTGTAATTCCACCGCTAACATGTGGCCAATATCTGCGGGCTTCATAATAAATTGAGTAAAGGACGGCGTATTGCGGATAAGTTCGTCCTTATTCAATACCATCACATCATTCAGCGGCGTTTTTATCAGCGAGAATGTATTGTCGTATTTCCCCAGCCCGGCGTTATAGGCCAGGGTAATAAGGCGACTGATACCGTGCATACTGGTAATACGGTTCACGCCCGTCTGCTGATCCTGAATAACCAGTACGGAGGATTTACTTCCGGTCAGCTGACACAGAGTCTCCATCACGTTATCCCAATTATCAGGGTTCAGAGCGGCTTCATAAATGTCGCCGATAAAATCGAGCAAGGTTTGCGACGCGCTTTCGTTCGCTGAGTTCTGACTGTAGTCGGTCGTATCAGCGCATTGATTTATTGCTTTATTTTTCTTCTGCGGCATAGCCCAGCGGTTCCGGAAGGCTTGTTTCTTACCTGAGGATAGCCAGCCCCACCGGCGACCACAACCGCCCATAGAGGACAGGATATGCCCCTGATCGCATATAGCTGTTTTCTGACAGACGTCCCCTGAACGGGGGGATGTCGGCTGAAGCCCTCAACCATAGGATTAAAGGACTGTTTTACCCTCCCTGGCCGTCACTGATCAGCGCTTTCCTCTGAAGGCGTAAAAAATATATCCGGGCAGCCATTCTAAGCAATCAGTACCAAAAGGATGTCCCTCATGAAAGCATTACCCATTGTTCTGACCCTTAGTTGTGGCTTTTTGGCAGCCTGCAGTGGTGGAGGATCATCCTCGTCTTCTGCAGAGGAAGAAGAGACAGAAACCCTGGTGGGTGTGTTTCTCGATTCTGCGGTCAATAATCTCAGCTATGCCTCTCCGTCGTTCTCTGGCGTTACCTCGCCATTAGGTGGCTTTGATTATGCGGAAGAAGAAACAACAACTTTCTCCTATCTCGGTCTGACCATAGGCTCAGTCACTATGTCGTCAGAAAACAGCATCGTTACTCCACTGCAGCTGGCCGGNGCATCCGGCACTGATAATCAGACTGTCCGTAACCTGTTGGTCCTGCTGCAGTCTTTTGATATCGATCAGGACCCGAGTAATGGCATCGAACTGGGTACTGCATTTGAAATCGACCTCAGCAGTATTGATGTAACCTCGGCCACCTTCAGCGAGGATTTGTCCTCGCACCTGAGCAATAATGGCCTGATGCTCGATCTGGTCAGTGAAGAAGACGCCGTCGACCATTTTGAGCTGACTCTGGCCGGACTGGATGCGTCCTCCCTGTCACTGGTCGGCAGCTGGGCCGAGCGCAGTGCCGGCGGTGAAGTTGAATCAGTACTGAGCTTTAGTGAAAACGGCACGCTCAACGCCACAGGTTTCGACGACTGCCCGGCAGACAGCGAATTTATTGCCGCCACTCTGGCATCAGCACAGCGCAACTGCAGCAGCGAAAGTGAAAGTTACAGCTGGGAGTTATCAGGCAACACCATCATCATCAGCAGTGGCGACACCGTTGCCGACCGCTGCACTATTCGTAATTCAACGCCTTATATGGTTGAAGCCGCCTGTCTGACGGATGAGTACGTGCGCTTTGAACGCCAGATTACGGAACTTTCACCAGCACTTATTGCGCAAAGTTACCGCAACCTGGAAAACAGCGGCGCCAGTTATTCTGTGCTGACGTTTGCTGCCGATCAGCAGGGCGGTGGCTATGAATATCTGAACTCCGGCAGTGACCCATCCAATACCGGCGAGTTCAGCAGCTGGTCCGCATCCGGTACCAGTCTGAGCGTTACCGGCACAGACGGCGCCGGTGATGACTTTAACACCACCTTTGAACTGCAGGATGCTGTCAGTGGTGCTCTGGTAGCAGACAGTGGTGACGGGATATCCGCCATGATTCCGGATTTCCAGACAGGTCTTGCCAGCTACCTGACCGCACGCAACCTGAAAGTATTCGATGCCATCACCGGCAAGTGCAAAATACTGATGATTTCTGTGGCAGAAATTCCGGAGATGACGACCGATACTCTGGAATACCGCGAGCCGGTCAATGATGAAATCTGCGACGCCAGCAATGTCGTCGCAATCGACCAGGGCAGTGTCGCCACCCAATATGCCTTCAGCATTGTTGATGGTGATTACATCCGCCTGGAGTCAGGCGATTACGAGCGTCGCTGTGATCCGATAGATCTGCTCACCAGTGATGACAGCGGCAACTACTGGTACATGGCCTGTGCCACCAGCGACAGCTCTGTCGACAATCAGATCGAACTGGAGATCTGGTACAACGCCTATTGATTCATCTCTGTTGGCCGGCGGTGAATCCACCGCTTGCCAATAACCCGCAATAAGTCACATCTTCGCCATGCCCGCGTCCGTGAGCATGGCTCTCTTCTCGGTTATACTCCGCCTTCGATTTTTACCGTTCCATCTGTCCGAGAGAGTTATGAGTCAGGAATCTATTGGTTTTCGTATTGCTGAAGAGCTGGGCATCCGCCCGCAACAGGTATCCGCTGCTGTCGCCCTGCTGGACGAAGGCGCCACCGTCCCTTTCATCGCCCGTTACCGTAAAGAAGTCACCGGCGAGCTGGATGACAGCCAGCTGCGTACGCTGGAAGAACGTCTGCGTTATCTGCGTGAAATGGAAGACCGTCGAGAATCCATTCTGAAAAGCATCGATGAACAGGGCAAACTGACCGACGAGCTGAAAAAAGACATTCTTGCCGCCGACACCAAAACCCGCCTCGAAGACCTCTACCTGCCCTACAAGAAAAAGCGCCGCACCAAAGGCCAGATCGCGATTGAAGCCGGTCTGGAGCCATTAGCCGATGCGCTGATGAACAACCCGGATCTGAATCCGGAAGCGGAAGCCGCCAGCTTTGTTAACAGCGAAAAAGAAGTGGCCGATGCCAAAGCGGCTCTGGACGGTGCCAAGTACATCCTGATGGAGCGCTTCGCTGAAGACGCCAACCTGCTGGCCAAACTGCGCGGCTTTATGAAGCAGGAAGCCACACTGTCTGTGCGCGTGGTCCCTGGTCAGGAAGGCCCGGGGGCGAAGTTCGCCGATTACTTTGAACACGATGAAGCGCTGAAAAGTGTCCCAAGCCACCGCGCGCTGGCGATTCTGCGCGGCCGTAACGAAGGCATTCTGAGCTTCTCGCTGGTGACCGGTGACCCGGAAGACAAACTGGCGGCCAGCCCATGTGAGGCGATGATCGCCGAGCACGTGGGTATCGAAAACAAAGGCCGCGCCGCCGACCGCTGGCTGGCGGAAGTGGTGAAGTGGACCTGGCGCATCAAACTGCTGACGCACCTGGAAACCGAGCTGATGGGCGACGTGCGTGAACAGGCAGAAGAATCCGCGATCAAAGTGTTCGCCGATAACCTGAAAGACCTGCTTCTGGCTGCNCCNGCGGGCCGTAAAGNCACCATCGGCCTCGACCCGGGCCTGCGTACCGGGGTGAAGGTTGCNGTGGTGGATAACACCGGCAAAGTGGTCGACTACGCCACCATCTATCCGACCCCGCCACAGAACAAACTGGCGGAATCCGCCGCCGTACTGATGGCACTGATCGCCAAACACAATGTTGAGCTGATCTCCATCGGTAACGGTACCGGCTCCCGTGAAACCGACAAATTCGTCGGCGATATGATCAAAGCCCAGCCGGCGCTGAAAAACGTGCAGAAAGTGATGGTGAATGAGGCCGGTGCATCGGTTTATTCCGCCTCTGAACTGGCAGCAAAAGAATTCCCGGATCTCGACGTGACGATTCGTGGTGCGGTATCCATCGCCCGCCGTCTGCAGGACCCACTGGCCGAGCTGGTGAAAATCGAACCGAAATCCATCGGTGTCGGCCAGTACCAGCACGACGTGAACCAGACCCAGTTAGCACGCACGCTGGATGCCGTGGTGGAAGACTGTGTGAACTCCGTGGGTGTTGATCTGAACACTGCTTCTGCGCCGCTGCTGACCCGTGTTTCCGGTCTGAACCCAACCCTGGCCAGCAACATCGTCGCCTTCCGTGATGCCAACGGTGCCTTCAACAGCCGCGACGATCTGAAAAAAGTACCGCGCTTAGGTGATAAAACCTTTGAACAGGCCGCCGGCTTCCTGCGCATTATGAACGGCCGCAACCCGCTGGATGCGTCTGCGGTGCACCCGGAGTCCTATACCGTAGTGGAAAAAATTGCCCACGAATTCTCCCGCGATGTCGCAAGCCTGATCGGTGATTCTGCGCTGCTGAAGTCTGTGAATGCGGCGAAATTCAGCGATGAGCACACAGGTGAAATCACGGTAAAAGACATCGTCAGCGAACTGCAGAAGCCTGGCCGCGATCCACGTCCGGAATTTAAATTTGCTGAATTTAAAGACGGTGTGGAAGAAATCAGCGACCTGAAACCAAACATGGTGTTAGAAGGCGTAATCACCAACGTGGCAGCCTTCGGTGCCTTCGTCGATATCGGCGTGCATCAGGATGGCTTAGTGCACATCTCTGCGCTGTCTGACACTTTCGTGAAAGACCCTCGTGACGTGGTGAAAGCCGGCGACATCGTTAAAGTCAAAGTGATGGAAGTGGATGTGGCGCGTAAACGTATCGGCCTGTCCATGCGCATGAGCGATGACGCCAACGAACGCGCCGCGGAAAAAACACCGGGCGAGAAAAATAACCGCAACAACCGCGGTGGTGGTAAAGCCCGCACCAGCTTTGGCGACAAAGGCTCACAGCCTCAGGGCGCGATGGCTGGCGCACTGGCAGCTGCATTCGCTAAAGCGAAAAAGTAACTACTTTTCTTAGCGGCTGCCTGCAGATACTGGCCACCTGACAATTGATATATCAATCATCAGGTGCCAGTATCCCCGCACATTCATCATCTGTAAGGATTCATTGTGCGGGTTATTCCCTTATCTCTGGTCATTTCTCTGGCAATTTCTGTAACGTTGCTGACTGGCTGTGCGTCGAATGTCGTGCCGGTTTCCAACGAAAAACAGGCCTGGCTGTACGTAAAAGACTCTGGCGTGATGGCGGATTTTGACGCCAATACACTTTATTACTGCGAAAAAACGACAGCTGATGCAGTGTGCACAAAAGCGCTGATTAAGGACTGACGCGGCCTGAGCTCACCCGCACTGCCAGAGTTGCCTGCCAGCGACCTTGTTTGCCTTGTCTGGCGAACACTCCGTACTGCAGGCGTTATTCTCCGGTGGTATCGTTCCTGCTGTATTTCCTCCTATAATTCGTCGCAACCCAATAATTCGCAGCAACCTGAAGGTTGCGACCAAGAGACACGCTCCGAGGCAGCCTTGACCACACTTTCCCAAATCAGTTACCAGAATGCTCTGGCCCTGTTCACTCAGCCTGACAACACCCGGCTGCTGAACCGTATTCAACGGGGTATCGAAAAAGAAGGTCTGCGCTGCACGTCAAAAGGGATGATCAGTCAGAAGCCACACCCGAAAGGTCTGGGCTCAACCCTGACGCACCCATCCATCACCACCGACTACTCGGAAGCCCTGCTGGAATTTATTACCCCGGTTTTTGCCAGCGCCCACGAAGCCCAGGCCTATCTGAATATTGCCCACCGCTTTGCCTACAAGCAGCTGGATGGTGAACTGATCTGGCCGGCGTCTATGCCGTGTATCGTTAACGGTGAGATGAGTGTGCCGATCGCCGACTACGGCAGCTCTAACGTTGGCCGCCTGAAGCATGTTTACCGTCATGGCCTGTGGCACCGCTATGGCCGCATCATGCAGACCATTTCCGGCATTCATTATAATTTCTCCATGCCGGATGACATCTGGCCGGTGCTGGCCAAAGCCGATGGCATGGAAATCGACAGCGAAAATCCGCGCCAGATGCAGAACTACATTTCTGCCCGCTATTTTGCGCAGATCCGTAATTTCCGCCGCTATTCCTGGTTACTGATGTATCTGTTCGGCGCCTCCCCGGCAGTGTGCGAGACCTTCCTCGCCGGCCGCGAGCACAAACTCGACCGCATCAACAACCACACGCTGTACGCGCCTTACGCCACCTCGCTGCGCATGAGTGATTTGGGTTACCAGAACAATGCTCAGGATGGTCTGCGCATCTGCCATAACTCAGTGAGCTCCTACGTCGAGACCCTGGGCGATGCCATGCATCAGGTGATTCCGGCCTACGACGAAATCGGCGTACGTAATGACAAAGGCGAGTACATGCAGCTGAACACCAACCTGCTGCAGATTGAAAACGAATATTACAGTGACATCCGTCCGAAACGCGTTGCCCGTAACGGTGAAAAACCACTGCAGGCTCTGGCGCAGTACGGTGTTGAATACATCGAAGTACGCTGTACCGATGTGAACCCTTTCCTGCCGGAAGGCATCGACGTGCCGCAGATGCACTTTATGGATCTGTTCCTCACCTGGTGTTTGCTGGAACCGAGCGACGGCATTGAAGATGAAGAATACCTGCGTAACAAACGCAACCTGCACAAAGCCGTTATGGAAGGCCGTCGTCCGGGGCTGATGCTGGAGCGCGGCGATAAAGAAGAAACCCTGCAGCAGTGGGGTCTGGATCTGATTGAACTGATGCGTCCGCTGGCCAAAGCCATGGACGAAGCCAGCGGCACCGTATTCCACACCGACGCCCTGAATCAGCAGCAACTGAAACTGGCCGATCCTGAACTGACGCCATCTGCGCGCATCGTGCGCCACCTGCGCGACACAGGTGAAGAGTTTGCCATCATGACGCTGAACCTGGCGGAGCAGCACAGAAAGACGCTGTCAGAAAACCTCAGCAGCACAGTGCTGGCGGAATGGCAGAAAATGGCCAGCGACTCCCTGCAGCAACAGAAAGATATCGAAGACGCTGACAACATCAGCTTTGACGAATATCTGCAGCAGTATCTGGCACGCTGAAGCACACAGCATCAATAAAAAAACGCAGGCTATGCCTGCGTTTTTTATGCCTGTGATTTTAATAGCCGGTCAGAGCTGCTGATCGTACTCAGGCCAGAGAGCGCGTCTCATCAATAACGACCGTCAATCACGCCGGTCAGTTCTGAACGACAAAGCTGCTGAAATACAGATCGTCGATATACGGCATACCTTCCAGCTGCACCATCAACGCCCGGGTTTCATCCAGCGCGACTTTACGCAGCGACTCGCGCCCGGCAGAACTGTTCATGGTTTCGGTATCCTGAGCGCTGAGCAACAACACCAGCTTATTGCGGATGTAAGGTTTGTGATGATTAACCTCCGACGCGGCTTCGCCACCACTCACTTTCAGCGCCACCTCGGTACGCAGATATTTCATCCGCCCGCTGCTGCCGTAATTCACCACGATTGCGGGTTCAATCTTTACGTACTCCACCGCGGACGGCACCGGAACCTCGTCTTCAGCCTTCACCGTAAGAGCCAGCAACAGCACCATTACTGCGGCTGAAATTTTTACCAAACTGCGGAACATAGCCCCTCCTTAACACTCTGATTCTGCGGCCAGCGTGGAGCAGACATACAGACAACGACACAGTCTGATCCACAGGCTTATTAAGCTTAGACCAGATAGCGTTCGGTGTTAGACTCCGGAGCATTAACCCAGACCTCAGACTCAGCTGTAATGGAAACCCTCCCATGAAGTCCTTTTTCGGTTCTCTGTCCCTGCATCATGGTTATCTCGCAGCCGCACTGTCCTGTGCCGGACTGCTGGGCATGGCCTACTACTTCGAATACGTGATGTTTCTCGATCCATGCCCACTGTGCATGCTGCAGCGTCTGATTACGCTGATGATCGGCGTTGGCTTCCTGCTGGCGTTCTTTACCCGCAAAACCGGCACGCCACTGAAAGCCGCACTGCTGTTTACCATCGCCTGGGGCATATTTGGCATCTGGGCCGCTGACCACCAACTGTGGCTGCAGGGCCTGCCACCGGAAGACGTACCGGCCTGCGGACCAAGCTTCGACTATATGCTCGACACCATGCCGCTGGCCGATCTGCTGAAGGTTATGCTGCACGGCGACGGTAACTGCGCCGAGGTATCCTGGACCATGATGGGTAAAAGTATGCCCTGGTGGACCCGCGTAGCCTTCGCGGTTTACACCCTGGCGGCGGTCTTCGCCCTGTTCCGCAGCAGCCGTAAAAACAACGCCTGACAGGACTGCAGAAGCATAAAGCCCGGCATTTTCAAGAAAAAAAAGGCAAAAAAGCTGCTTGCCTCGCCGATTTTGACCGGGCTAAAGTGTTCTTAACCAACTAAAAGAATATCAGCCAGAAGGGAAGTTTCTCCCCACTGGCGGCGGAGGAGAACACTATGCTGACAACCTGCAAAACAGCCCAGGAACGCTGGGGTGGCGTACACCGACTGATCGACTGCTGGCTCGGCTCCCGTCAGGCCCTGATCGTACAGTACTGCAACCTCAGTTCCGGCAAACCCCTGAGCGCCGAATCCCCACTGGCCGATACCCTCAGCCGTTTCTGCGAAAGCCTGATGGACTACTGCTCCCACGGCCATTTTGAAGTCTACGATCAGCTGATTGCCGAAGCCCGTGAATACGGTGACGACAACGGCATTGAACTGGCCAACAGCATTGTGCCGAAACTGGATGAACTGACTTCCCGCTGTGTGGATTTCAACGACACCTACGACGAGCACTGCACCTTCGATATGCTGGCCAAACTCCCTGAAGACCTGTCCGGTATCGGTGAGCTGCTGGAAGAGCGCTTTGAACTGGAAGATCAGTTGATCGCCAAACTGCACAACATTCATCAGCAACCTGCTGAAGCAGTCTGAAGATCCCCATCACAACGCCCTGCGATTCTGAGCAGGGCGTTTCTTTACACGTATTCCTGCCCGCCAATCATAATTACAGCTACACTTAATTAAGAATTTCAGGTGCAGGAAATATTCTATTCATGACCACAGGACTCAGCCGACTGCTGTTACTGGCCCTTGCCAGCGTAACGGGCCTGATCGCCTGCAGCAGCGGAAAAGAACCCGCTGAGACCCATGAGGTAGCAACTCAGGGGGTATATTCAGCAACTTTCTCCAACGATGGCAACAGCCTGCTGGTTGGCAGCATCCATCATGGCGGCAGCCTGTGGACCATGTCTCCCCTTGAACGTCTGTACGACTGGAATCACAGCGCCGAAGGCTTCAGCAATCTCACCCACGGTGCTTTCTCTGCCGATGGCCGCTTTGTTGCCACCACCGACAACCGCACCATTGTTCTGTGGCAGCGTGACAGTGGCGAAGCCATCTGGTTCTGGAATGCTCCCGGTGATATCGAAGACATCGAACTGACCAGTGATGGCGGTCTCGCCTTACTCGGCATGCGCGACTTCACCGCCACCTTATTCGATATAAAGAACGGCGGCATACGTCAGCGTCTGGCCCACGACGGTATCGTCTACGACGTCAGTGTTTCTTATGACGGTATGCTCGCTGCCACCGGCAGTGATGACCTGAATGCCCGTCTGTGGAATCTGCAGAATGGCGAACTGCTGCAAACCTTCCGACATGGTAATCAGGTGAAGACAGCTCAGTTATCAGATGACGGTCGTCTGCTGTTTACTTCAGCCCTGAACGAAAACGGAAAAATCTGGGATACAGCGTCCGGTACCTTACTGATCGAAATTCCTGGCAGTCGTGGTCATTTCAGCGCAGCGAAATTCTCCGCCAATGACGGACAGTTGCTGACCGGCAATTCCGCCGGTCAGATCACCCTGTGGAATGTCAGCACTGGCAAAGCAATCCATGAATGGAAAGCGAAAGCCAGAGACGCCTGGGTCAGCAGTAATGTCCTGATTGAGGATGTGGCTTTTGCCTCTTCAGAATGGCGGGCAGCAGGCACCAATGGTCTGATTTATTTTCTGCGCTGAGTAAAAATCAGCGCTCAGTAGCCCTGATCGATCTGCTTGTTACGTTGTTCCATCATAGCTTTCAGCTTATCCGTATCCTGCAGTAATTTCGGAATATCGGCCGGATTCACCGTCATCGGAACACCAGGGATAGGCGCCGGTTCTTCTGCTGCAACCTCAGGTTTGCTCTGTTCTGCTGGCTCAGGCAGGCCAACGGATTTGAGAATATTGGCGGCGGTATCAATTTCAACCGGCACGGCATTCACACCTTCCGGAACTTCATCGCCCATATGCCACTGACCGCTGGCATCCTGCCACTTGTAATAGGTCTGACGGGTCTGCGTTGTCGAAAGAACGTCCGGTATAATTTCCGGAACGGAATCCATACTGAATCCACCTTTCATTACATAAGGCGTTGCAACCATGATGGCGAGCACAACAAACAGCGGTAACAGCTTCAGAGCCAGGCGATACTTCATTTTTATTTCTTCCTTGTGATTGGTTCCACGGCGGTCAAATATCACCTATGCTAAAAAGGCGTTAATAATTAATAAAAGCGCCCTGACAGGGAAAGATCTACAGGACCATATCAGTGACTGATACCGAAACATCACAACCAGCATCAACATCTGTACGTGTTGTTAACAGAACAGCACCGATACGGATAATGATAGCAAATGCCAAAGGTGGTTGCGGTAAAACAACGATGGCGACCAACATCGCCAGTCACTATACCCGCCATGGCAAGATCACCGCGCTGATTGATTATGATCCGCAGGGCTCGTCCATGGACTGGCTGCAGGCCCGTGACGATCATCTGCCGCAGATTACCGGTGTCGCCGCGTTCCAGCGCCATGCACCCAAAGCCACAACCCGCACCTGGAGTCTGCGCGTTCCCATGGGCACCTCCAGGGTTGTCATTGATACACCCGCAGGCTTATCCGGCAATGAGCTGTCAGACCTGATTCAGCAATCCGATGTCATCATCATTCCCGTTGTTCCATCCGCTATTGATATTCGTGCTGCTACGGGTTTTATCCGCGATGTGATGNTGTCCCGCGCATTCCGTATCAACCCCAAACCCATTGCCGTAGTCGCAAACCGCGTACGTAAAAACACACTGATTTACGGCAAACTGGAAAAATTCCTGACCAGCCTGCAGATTCCATTCATCGCTTCTTTCCGCGATACACAGTTTTATATCCGCGCCAGTGAACACGGTCTNGGCCTGGTGGATTTCGAACAGCGNGAACGTGACGCTAAGGATATGAGAGAATGGCACAAGCTCACCAACTGGCTGAATGATCAGATCGACCATATAACCAGCCTGCAGAATACAGCCTCCGGCCAGCCAGACAACTGAGCCCTCCCNACGCAATCACCCGGCGAATGTCGCTTTCGTCGCAGTAATTAAAAATCACCAAAGGACATATCGGGATAATTGACCTGATAAGCTTGTACTCAGAAAAGAACGATTTACTATAAACACACTCTGAAAATTTCATCTAAAATCCGTGGATGAAGCCACTTCAATTCGTATAATGCCTGAATCCAAACCCTAACGAGGATCTGAGTATGGCCGCCCGCAAAAAAGCTCCTGCCAAGAAAACCGTAGCCCGCAAGACCAAGGTGACTGCCAAAGCTGCAAAAGCTCCGGCAAAAACCCGTACTGCGGCCGCTAAAAAACCGGTAGCTAAAAAAACAGTTGCCAAAAAGACCGTTGCGAAGAAAACCGTAGCGAAAAAGGCACCTGCCAAAAAAGCAGTAGCCCGTAAAGCGCCAGCCAAAGCCGTTGTCAGCGCGACTCAGATGCTCGAGCAGGAAATTGCCAAGCTGCAGGTGAAACTGGAAGCTGCGCGTCTGAAAGAACTGACCGTAGCAGAGAAAGCAGCAGCCAAAGCAGCCTCTGATAAAGAAAAAGCAGCCGTTAAGCTNGCCAAGGCCAACGAAGCCCGTAAGAAATCTCAGGAACGTGTAAAAGCGAAGAAAACCGCCGCTGCAGTAAAAGCACTGGAAACTGCCCGTGCACGTGTTGAAGCCGCGAAGGCAGATGCAGCTGCAGCAACTGAAACTCTGGCCGAAGCCAAAGCCGCTCTGACTGTACTGAGCACAGAACAGAAAGCCCGTGAAGCNCTGGCNAAAGCGGTAACTGCGTTCGAAAAAGAACAGGCGAAAAAAGCCAAAGCAGCAACCGCNAAAAAGAAANCCAAAGCGAAAAAAGCACCGGCCGCCAAAAAAACCGCCGCGCCAAAAGCAGCAGCTGAGNCGCCGGTAGCAAAAGCACCAGCAGCGAAGAAAGCTCCTGCCGCTAAAAAAGCACCTGCTAAGAAGNCTCCCGCTGCTAAAAAAGCACCGGCAGCGAAGAAAGCTGTTGCTGAAAAAGCGCCTGCTGCAAAAAAAGCTCCGGCNGCCAAAAAAGCGCCAGCAGTGAAGAAAGCNCCAGCCGCTAAAAAAGCACNGGCGAAAAAACCTGCAGCGCCAGCACCTGCGCCTGCGCCAGTTGCAGAAAAGCCAGCGGANCCAGTCGTTGCACCGGAANNAGTGAAAGAAGAAACCATCGTCACTCAGCCTGAAGCAGCTCCAGTGACTGCGCCAGAGCCNGCCGTGGTTCCGACTCCGGTTGCTGAGGAAGTAACTCCGGTAACACCTGCTTCTGAGCCAGCCGCACCNGCCAGCACAGAAGAGAAAGAAGAAAAGAAAGACGANGATCAACCAGCAGCNGGCACAACGTCCAGCCTGTTCGACTGATCAGTCTGATGTAAGCGCCGCAAAGCGTTGAAAAAGAGGCCTGATGGCCTCTTTTTTTTGTGCCGCAGAAATATCAGCAGTACCGCTCATGCGCTTATCGCTGAAAAACAACGCAGACAGTTCCAGAACCGAATCAACAGCAGCAGAGGATGCATCCCTGCGNTCTTCGGCCAACNCCAGATACAGGCGGCGAATGGCTTCCTGCTCAGCNCTCAGTTCCGCTTTCAACAGTTGTGAGCGCAAAGGCTCCGAATCTTTCGTCAGTTGCTGGCGCACGCTCCTGAGCGGCACCACCATCTGTTCACGCCAGCTGAGATAATCAATGAGNTCAGANTCAGCAGGCCAGCTGGCNCCCTGNGNAGACAACCACTGGTNCGCCAGCAGCATCACCACATCGACACCAAAGTCATTCTGCAGCTGCAACACACATTCCTTCACCCCCGGCCTGCCATACAGGTCGATTGCATGGTGCCATAGTGGGTTATCACCGTTTTCTGTGGCAAACTGCGCGGCCATAGACATCTCCACTTTCTGTAACTGAGCCAGTATTTAAGCAATGATCGAATTTAATCAGGTTTCCATGCAGCGCGGAACGCAAATGCTGCTGAAAGACGCCAGCCTGCGCATTCATGATGGCCAGAAGCTGGCACTGATCGGCCCCAACGGCGCCGGTAAGTCCAGCCTGTTTGCCCTGCTGAACGGCGAACTCGGTGTCGATGGTGGTGACCTGTATATTCCGTCCAAATGGCGCATTGCGCACATGAAGCAGGAAGTGGAAGCCAGTGAGCGCAGCGCTGTTGATTACGCGATGGACGGTGACAGTGTCTACCGTCAGATTGAAGCCGGTATCGCCAACGCACAAAGCGATAATGAGCTGGCTGACTGGCTGGATAAAATGGACCAGCATCAGGGCTATCAGGTGCCGGTGAAAGCCGAGCAGTTATTGCACGGCCTGGGCTTCAGCAAAGATGAACTGAAACGTCCGGTAAAAAGCTTCTCCGGTGGCTGGCGTATCCGCCTGAACCTGGCCCAGGCACTGATGATGCCATCCGATCTGATGCTGCTCGACGAACCTACCAACCACCTGGATCTGGAAGCCACCATGTGGCTGGAACAGTATCTGAAAAATTACCCCGGCACCCTGCTGTTTATTTCCCATGACCGCGATTTTATCGACGGCGTTGCTGATCATATCGTCCATCTGCACAACCAGAGCCTGACGCAGTATCCGGGCAACTACAGCGCTTATGAACGTATCCGTGCAGAAAAGCTGGCACAACAGCAGAGCGTCTACGAGAAACAGCAGGAGCGCGTTGCTGAAATCGAAAAATTCGTAACCCGCTTTAAAGCCAAAGCCAGTAAAGCCAAGCAGGCCCAGAGCCGTTTAAAAGAACTGCAGCGCATGGAACTGATCGCTCCGGCCCATGTGGATTCGCCGTTCCGCTTTGAATTCCCCTGTTATGAAAAAATGTCCACGCCGCTGCTGGCCATTGATCACGCCGCGTTAGGTTATGACGATAAAACCATTCTGCCCGACGTTAAGCTCAGTATCGTGCCCGGCCACCGCGTTGGTCTGCTTGGCCCTAACGGCGCCGGTAAATCCACTCTGCTGAAAACCCTGTGCAATGAAATCAGTATGGTCAGCGGTGAACGCTCCGAAGGCGAACACCTGCGTATTGGTTATTATGCTCAGCACCAGCTGGAATCGCTGGATGTAAAAGCCACTGGTCTGTTGATTCTGCAGCGTCTGAAACCGAAAGCGTCTGAGCAGGAGATCCGTAATTTCCTCGGCGGCTTTGGCTTCCATGGCGATCGGGCTCTGGAAGTCATCGAGCCATTTTCCGGTGGCGAAAAAGCCCGTCTGGCACTGGCCTGCGTTGCCTGGATGAAACCTAACCTGCTGATTCTCGACGAACCGACCAACCATCTCGACATCGAGATGCGCGAAGCGCTGACCCTCGCCTTGCAGAATTTCCCCGGCGCCATTCTGGTGGTCAGCCACGACCGTCACCTGCTGAAAGCCACGGTGGATGAATACTGGCTGGTTGATAACAGCCGCGTGCAGGAGTTTGACGGTGATCTCGACGATTACCATCAATATCTTAATCAGCGCGATACAGAATCCGCTGCACCTGCCGGCAGCACCGCAAGCGCAAAAGAAGACAAGCCGGTAATCGACCGTAAAGAACAGAAACGTCTGGAAGCCGAACGCCGTCAGCGTCTGGCTCCCCTGCGTAAAAAACAGCAGGCTGCAGAAAAAGAAATGGAAAAGCTGCAGTCACAGCTGAGTGGTATCGAAGAAAAGTTATCCGATGCCGGTCTCTATGATGCCGACCGCAAAAACGAACTGAACGACCTGCTGTTGCAACAGGGCAAGGTTAAATCCGCACTGGAAGACATCGAAATGGAATGGATGGAATTGACCGAACAGCTTGAGGATGCGGAGTAATGATCACCCGCCGGCGCTTACTCAAAACCTCTCTCACCGGTGCCGCGAAGCTGGCCGTTGTTAGTGGGATTGGTGGTGGGATTGTTGGTGGTGTCGGTATTGTCAGCGTGCGCCAGATTGCACAAAGCCGCAGTCATGATCTTGCGGCACTTGTGGCAAAGATTGGCGCTATGCCCGTGGCACAACTGAGCAATGCCGGTGAATGGTCCGTGGGTCAGGTATTTGCCCACATGGCTCAGAGTATTGATTACTCAATGACAGGTTATCCACAGATGAAGTCGGAACTGTTCCGTGCCACTGCCGGTAATGTTGCCTTTCATTTGTTTGGTGCCGCTGGTCAGATGCGCCACCCGTTAAATGAAGCCATTCCCGGTGCGCCGGAGCTGCCTGCTGAGATAAGCAACGAAGATGGCTTCGCTCTGCTGCAACAAAGCGCCCGGAATTTCCTCGCCTTCCGCCAGCAGCCACGACCACTCTTCGCCTTTGGCGATCTGTCCATGGCGCAGTATGAAGCTGCCCATTGCCTGCATATTCTGAATCACCTGCAGGCCTTCAGCGCAGCCTGAACACACCTGGCTGCAGAGAAAAAAGCAGACTCTGAGGTCTGCTTTTTTGTCGCCATGCAATCAATCAGGCCGCTGCTTTTGATTCGCCGGAGACTATTTTCAGACGGCGCACAACAAGCGGCAACAACAGCAGGTTCAGTAACCACAGGCTACCGCCGGAAGAACTGCCACCTGAGGCGTTATCCGCATCGTCATTCTCTCCCGGGTTTTGCTCTGGTGCTTCCTCTGTTGGATCTTCTGTACCGGGTTCTTCTGGGACAGGTTCCTCCGGCACGACGTCAGGCTGCCAGTAAACATAGACATCTGAGGACTCGTATGATGATAAGAACAAAAACAGCTCATCCGGTATATCCGTTAAAACCTCTGCCCCCTGATGTGAAGCCATGACCTGATAGTCACTGAAATCGGAGGTGGCGAGCACCAGGCCAGCAACGGTTTCACCAGAAGCTGAGACTTCTGTGCTGAACAGGAACTGATCCCCGTATGCTTTTACACTTCCCAGAGAAACATCCATATCCGCTATATCGATAGTATCAATAGCCGGAGCAATATCATCTGCGTCGGTCAGCACCCAGGTTTCACCGCCGTCCAGAGAAAGCAGCAGGCTCCTGTACGACCAGGCCAATATCGCCTGCTCATTGATCGCAAGATGAGAAAGCTCGCTTGGATTATCCCAGTCTCCGGTATTTTTCCAGATCCAGTTTTCACCGTCATCCGTGTAGCCATAAAATACGCCGCGGACCCCGCTGTCACTGGTCCCGCTGCTGATCATATGCACTCTTCCGTCAGTCGTCTGATAGCTGTCCCGCAGCGTTATGTTTTCGCCGTAAGAGATTTCACTCCAGCTGTCGTCACCAGGTGCAGCAAGAAACAGCCTGTGCGACCCTGAGTTGGCAAAAGCAACCATATTGCCATTGGCCATAAAGTAATAGCGGCTGTTATAAGGTTGGGCGCTCACCTGAGAGGTCCATGTAACCAGATCCGGAGAGGTGTAAATCGCGGTAGGACCGGAAGCGGTCTCAACATTTGCAACATAAAGCGCAGTGGCCGGGTTATACATCAGCTGTTGTACGGAGGGTAACCACCCCGCTTCTGTCCAGTTTTCCAGATCGGTTGAATATTGTAAAAAACTGCCCGGTTGACCTTCGCTGTACCCGAACCCCATGCTGATATAGGTATTGTTGAGGAAGTAAATGCCATCGGTATAAGGCAGAGTTTCGATTAATGAACTGCCATCTTTATTTATACGGGTGGTGGTAATTGTTTCACCGTATGGGCTGTAGTCAGATTCAAAAATAAAATAAGAATCGCCGGCAGCGATCATTGAACTAAGGTACAGATCCATACCTTCTGTACGCAATTGCCAATGTGCTGCGATCGTTTCTGTCGCCAGAAGCTGATGACTGACGATCTGATTCTGGTAGTTGTCGTCATCCCCATCAGCGTCAGCTACACCCAGTGTTGTCAGAACTGTCATGTTTTCTCTGTCTGGAGCAAACACATAGGTCACTGTGCCGCTGTCATCTTCATCATAAGTGCGCATTTCATCGGAGAAACAATTCCAGTCGAAACCGGGCAGTGTACGGATACGGTTCATCAGTTCAGTACGGGCGCTGTCTTCCACTCCGGTTACCGAGTATGCCGTTCCCTCGGATGTTGCCGCTCCACTGACAGCTATCTCTCCGCTCCAGTCTTCAGGCAAGGCAATACAGCTCACTATTTGATAGTCCAGACCGGCAGCTCCTGACGACGCGGTCATCGTACGGGTAACGGTGACTTCACCATTTTCATCATGATAAATACTGATATCAGCATTTTTATGCTGACAGGCAGTCAGCAGCCCCGCAGTGGCCAGTAAAATTATTTTAAGCTTCATGATCTCTCCCGGTTTTTACACCTGTTGAGTGCAGTTTTTATAAACCGGGTATTTGACAGGAGCATCGCCATTAATAATATCCTGCAAAAGATTGAAAGCAGTAAGAACAGAGAATGAATCCGTCAGTAAATGTCATATAAGAGAAATCAGATTAAATAGAAAAGCAGACCTTATGGTCTGCTTTTCTATTACCGCGTAATCAATAAGGCGGCGTTTTTGACGTTTGCTTTTTCTGATCGGCGACAAAGAACAAGAGGCAACATAATAAGGCTGAGCATCCACAGAGCACCGCCTGATGAACCACCGGAAGAACCGCTGTCCGCCGGCGAGCCATTCTGAGAATCATCGTTATTATCGTTACCGTCCTCCTGTGGAATATCATCCGTGATTTCTTCTTCAGGGGAAGGTGTACCATAAAGGTAAAAAATATCGCCACTGTTGCTCCAGAATCCATCCAGCTGAAGATATTGTTTGCCATTACTGGTTGTCCGCAGATAGAAGTCCTGATCAGCCATCATTTCAATTCTTGTATCTGAAAAGTCAGAGGTTGAAACCAGAATTTTAGCAATGACCGAATATCTGTAATACGCCTCTGGATCTCGTATAGATAAAGTCAGCGCCACATAAAAACGTCCATCTGAAATCCACACGCCCTCAATATCCGCGGATACGCCTTCAGGTATGTTTATAAGATTACCGGAGAGAGAATCAATATTCAGCTGTTGCAGTGTTTCGCCCTGATCGAAAGAGTAGTAAATATCGTCCGTGTAATCGTCGGCAATAATGAGCATATCTTCGGCAAAATACACATCACCCACGTCCTCATACGGATCAGTCCAGTCACCAACACTATGCCATGTCCAGTCTGTACCATTGTCAGTGTGGCCGTACATCACCTCATCCCAATCGTAGTCATATTCACCGCCGTATCCGTAGTAGCCGATGACACTGACACTGCCATCTTCATCCTGAACATAATCCAGGACGTAGAAACCGGCCACATCGCCATCATCAGGTGTGCCTTCCGGGAAAGGTGAAAGTTCAGTCCAGCTGCTTTCCCCGGCGGAGCGGAAATAGAATTCAGTGTCGTATGCTTCGCCGTCGACCAGATACAGAGTGTCACCGTTATTAAAAAAGAAAAAGGTGCTATAAGGCGTTGGATCATTTTCCGGTCTCTCGCCGTTATAGGTCCAGCTTTGTAAATCGGAAGAAACGTACAACTCTTTTGCGTCGAAACCGCCAGCGGAGGCCAGGTACTGATTCAGAGCTTCGTTGTAATAAAGTCCATCAAGCAACTCTATTTGGCCACTGTCCTGCCAGTTCTGCAGATCCGTGGAGGATTGTATGAAAAAGGTCTCATCATCCTCGTCAGCGTAATAGCCATCTAAAGCGAGAACATAATGACCATTAAGATAATCGATAGAAGATGCGTGCGGAGATCCGGATAAGACCTGCACACCATCTTCATCAATTTTTATCAATGGATTGACAGGGCTCACGTAGAACAAAGCACCGTTTGCCTCATAAGCCCTGCTGACATAATCCCATCCAGAGCCTTCTCCCACCGGCATCCAGTGATCGGTGTATTCAGCGTTCACTAACAGGCGCTGCGTTTGCATACTGTCGGGCGAATCAATGCCGTAAACCGCAGAGACACCCGTAGCGGTGAGCACTGTCATATCAGCGCTACCCGGTGCGAAGGTCAGGCTTATCTCAGCGCTGTCTTCGTCATCAAAAGTGCGCACGACGTCAGCAAAACACTGCCAGCTGAAACCGTCATAGCCCCACGAAGTATTCAACGTTGTAGCGTTTTCTGCATCATCACTTAATGCTGCCGAAAAGGACTCACCGCCTGCACTGCCGGCCACACTCACCTGCAGATCGCCTTCCCATACGTCAGGCAAAGCTATACAGACAGATAACTGATCGTCTCCATCTGCACCGGCACGCCAGTCGCGATCGATGGTAGCAAGGCCATCCTCATCCTGATAATAGGTATGGGCAGCGTAAGATTGACCAGCAGCCAGTGTTGCGACAACCGCCGCCAGCAGTCTGAATTTCATCGTTCCTTCCGGGCTTATAACGCTATACAGCTCAGCCTGTTATAAACCGGTATTTGAACGGACTATCCGCAGGCTTAGTATCCTGCAAAAGATTGAAACGCCTGATGCGTATTTCTGAATGGCGGTAAAGTTCCTGACCAGGATACAAAAAACGGCCAAAGCCGCCGTTACGACGGAACCATACAGGCAGGCTCTTGCCATAAAGCGACCGGCACCCAAACACATGCAACCTTATGGATATTTATGAAAACGTTAGTCAAAACTGAATGGCAAAAGCTGGCGGTGGCCTCCGTTGCCATCATGTCGGCCATCACATCTGTCAGTGTTATGGCAGACGATAAACTACCGGCGCCGGTACAGGCTCTGCAGGCACAGGGCCTCAAAGTCATCGACTCCTTCTCTGCCCCCGGCGGTCTTACTGGCTACGCGGCCAGCGCCAATGGCCGGCCGTTAATTCTGTATGTCACCGCTGACGGTGAACACGCCATCATCGGCACTATGGTCGATAAAGACGGCGAAAACCTCAGTGCTGAGCCTGTGGAAAAGCTGATCATGGGCCCGCAGAACAAAAAAGCCTGGTCACTGCTGGAAAGTGAAAGCGCCTGGGTCGCCGACGGCAGCGACAAAGCCAAACATATTGTCTATATGTTCGATGACCCTGAGTGCCCTTATTGCCACCGCTTCTGGCAGGCAACCCGCTCCTGGGTAGACTCCGGTCAGGTGCAGATCCGCCATGTTCTGGTGGGCGTTATTTCTGCCAAAAGTCCGGATGAGTCCGCTGCAATCCTGGCCGCGAAAGATCCGGCTAAAGCTCTGGCCGATCATATGAACAGCACCAACAGCGGCAAGCCTACACCGCTGGATATCAGCACAGTGACGGATAAAGCCAGACAACAGGTCAGTAAAAATGAAGATCTGATGAGTGCCCTTAACGTCGGGGGCACACCGTCCATTTACTATCCGAAAGCAGACGACAGCATTGGTTTTGTTGGCGGCATGCCACAGCCAGGACAGCTGGCGGAAGTGATGGGCAGCCCGGATTTCAACTGATTAACGCCTGATTAACCCTTTATCCAGGGCTGATACAGAAAGCGCAGCAGAGGCTTCCTCCGCTGCGCTTTTTTCGTTTCCCGCCAGAGTCAGGGGCCCGCATTTATTGATCAGTGGTGGCGGAGAGAAGCCACTACTGATCACTGACCACACGCACATCCTCGACCAGCACCAGCTCACAGGAGCCATCACCGGTATCGTTACGGGTCAGTGAACTGATCCAGCGCCACCCATCCGGCGCATCAGCGCGGATCAGCTGACCGCTCAACTCAATCAAATCGCCCTCACGGATATCATTCAGACGATCGGCTATCAACTGATTGGCCGGAACCATGTGCATATTGGCGCTGTGCGTTTGCACGCTGCGCAGCGGAATCGGTAACTGCTGTGCCCGCCAGCGATACCAGCGCCCGGATTGGCTGATGTCGAAAGCTGCTATTACCTCTGGGTCTGCCATCGGCCCCCAGCCTAAAGCCAGATCCATTGGCGACAGATCGGCTTCGCGGCCAAACGTATAATCCTTACGGCCAAGCACCCGGGCAGATATTTCAAACTGCTCCTGTAAGGGTGTAATGCGATATTCACCAATACTCAGCTGGCCGCCAGTATCCCGCACATCATCAACCGACGGCGATGATTGCAGCCACCAGACCACGGCAATCACTATCACGACCAGAATAAGATTTTTCATTATCTGCTTCCCGCCCACATAATCGTAGTTGCATAAACATCGCACCCATTTAACGGGAGAGTAGCACTGCACAGAAAGTCGTGGAACAGAATGCCGTCTGACACACTGAGAATTGATATACGGAATCAGAATCCGCCTGGTGATTTAAAAGCCCAATGACGACCGAAGAAACCCGAATCCCCGGCAATCCCGAACACGTCCAGGTAACAGACGACAGGCAATAAAAAGGACAGATCACTCTGTCCTTTAACTAACGGCTTTCAGCCTGTACTTAGCCTTGGTCTGGCTTATAGCTTTTCTGTTATACAGGCCTTATCAGAGTCATTCATAAAGCCACCCTGATGAGGGTGGCATTATTATCAGGCTGCTTTTTTACGTACACCCGCCAGTGGCAGTAAAACCAGACTCAGCCAGAACAGACTGCCGCCGGAGTGAGACGAGTGGCCGGAAGCCTGCTCATCAGGTTGCTGACTGTCATCACTGTCGGGGTTCTGATCTTCTGCCGGTTGCTCTTCCAATGAATCAGTCTGAGGTGGCGTATAATATTGATAAGCTTTTGTGGTCTCAAATAAATCATATAGTGACGATTCCTTATACCAATACAAATACTTATCCTGAATACTGACAAGAACCCCATTTTTTTCTGCTGCGATCAAGGAAAATGATGAAAAATCACTGGTCGAAATTACCAGATCTGGGTAAGAAACGCCTGAGATGTCATACAACCGGATATTCAGATAGAACATATCGCCCACTGAAACGACATCAGTTAAGTAAGCATACTGAGAGATATCACTACCAATAAAATCAGCAAGAAGATCATTTGTGTTCTTTGACTGCCAACTCATTCCATCATCGTCTGAATATACGATGTCAGCTCCAGGATAATTTCCCCAAAGTACTACATAGTTTTGATTTTTTTCAATTGAACTCAACGAGTAGTCAAACTGGACAGGTGTCAAACTCCAACGCCAATCAGATCCAGTAGATGTAGTTCCGTACCAATATGAATTATTCCCGCTATTGTCATTCCCCGATATTATTACTTCTACCGAATCATCTTTATCCTGAAATGCAGAGACTCCGGCATAATTACCTCCGGTGTTAAGAATGGATTCTGGTAAATCTGTGAGTGGATTCCAGTTTGCTTCTGCTGAACTTCGGACGGATATTATGCCACCTTGCTGAATACCACAGGAGAGTGATACTCCATTATCAAGGGTAAAATATTCAATAAATCGGGGATATACATTCTGCGGTATATCTTCCATTTCCTGCCAATTAACCAGATCTTCCGACTCATATCCCCGATTTCCATGCCCAAGCATTAAATACTTATTCCGCAACTCATCATACTTAAAGCTGTCATAGATATTACTAGTGATCGGTCTTTGAATAGGGCCAATCCAGGATTCAGGATTCTCGGTATAGTAATAAGAATCATATGTCAGAATAAAAAATCGATCATTGAGATAGTAAAAATCACCTGTAACAGGTGTATTACCTATGATATTAAAACCATTTTCATCAAGTTTAATAATATTACCTTCACCGTCATGGCCGCTGTCGACAAGATAGTAGACCGCTTCATTGGTATTGATGCCTTGCCTACCCAAAGCAGTATCCAACTCCTCAGTATCCCAATGCGCTGCATCAATACCCGGTGCTATCAGCTGGTGACTCTGTAGATTTTCAAGATAGCTAAATGGCTTAAAAGAATCGTCTAAGTCAGCATCTTTAAATCCAAGACTGGTGAATATCAACTGATCATCTGATTCAGGAGTAAACGCAAATTCAACAGAGCTTCTGTTTGTTGCAGCATAATGTCTTTCGGAATCTTCGTAGCAATGCCACTCATATCCTGTCAATGGTAAAGCTGTTGTTAGTTCAGCACTATCGAAACTTTCGGCAACTGATATGAATTCAATATCAGTATCTTCATACAAATCGTGAGATGTTCCACTGAAAGAGACCGAGAGTTCTCCTGAGAAGCCAGATGGCAGAGCGATACATCCTGACAACATCAGTTCATTAGCTTGATCTCCGGACTCCATTGTTCTTACAACAGAGGCCTGTCCCTCTGGATTCTGTATAACGGTTCGCTGCCCGTCATAAAATTTATAGCCTGAAAAGGTCGCCAGGCTGGTCATAAGCAGTAAATTCAGACTCATGTATTTCCCCAATGCTATAAACCGCCTCGATGGGCGGCAAAAATTAAAACGCGGGGATTTTACCAGCGGTAAAAATACTTAAAACGACTTAATTGAAGTTTACTGGCAACTTATTGACATAACTTACAATAGAGAAATCATGGGTGAAACGATGCGTCAGACAATTACTTTTGTTGTCACATACAAAACATCAGTACAACTTAAATATGTATAATAAAAATCAATTAACATCAGAATAACAA
This sequence comes from Oceanospirillaceae bacterium, assembly GCA_002706025.1. Taxonomy (GTDB): domain Bacteria; phylum Pseudomonadota; class Gammaproteobacteria; order Pseudomonadales; family Oceanobacteraceae; genus Venatoribacter. Next base: position 36,588 of record PAJK01000046.1, on the reverse strand, counting down.
CAATCAGTATATGCCCATAAAGAAATACATGTCAGCAATCTGTTTTAAGCAGACATGAATGATTCAGTAAACAGAAATCAAAGTATAAGAAAGGTCTGGGCCGATACGAATGAACAAGTGTTGATGCATATAAAAAGAGCAGCTTTAGCTGCTCTTCGGAATTCCTGATTCTGTGGTTCTGACGCTTCAGCGTTCATGCGCTCTTACGACGCAGCCCAGCCAATGGCAACAGTATCAGACTCAGCCAGAACAGACTGCCGCCGGACTTAGAAGAACCATTGAGCACCTTTTCAGCCGGTTCAACATCTGGATTATTAACGGGGTCATTAACCGGGTCCTGATTGACAGGAGATTCTTCTTCATTTTCCGAATTATCTTCTGCAGGTGTTTCTGTTTCCACAACCTGAGGAACGTAACGATAAATATCCGTGGTATTTCCGTTCACACGGTCCTGCTGCACAAACAGATAAACACCATCTGCCTGCTGCGCATACAGGCTGTCACGACGATAAACAGATACGACATTGAAAGATTCAAAATCGGTTGTGGCAACCACCATACCCTGCAGAAAATTCATCATGCCATACATTGATGAACCAATACTCAACAAATAAACCCCATCCCGATACATCATGCCCTGTACGGCAATATCAATATCGTCCGGATACGGAATCAGCTGCTCTTCAATTACATCCGTATTTACGCTGTTCCAGTTCAGTCCGTTGTCTTCCGTCCAGATGATGGTTGATTCGCTAGCGGAATTCCAGACAACGGTTTTATCAGTGCTGAGCACCATGTTATTCAGATAAATCTCCTCTGCTGGCAGAGGGATCTGATTCCAGGTCCAGTCAGCCCCATCGTCGCTGGTGCCAATAAAAAAGGCCGGGGAAGACCCGAGGTCAAGACCTGTGACTAACAGCCGGAGTTGTCCATCCTCTCCCATCGCACTGGCGATAACATTAAAACCACCTGAAATTTCAGGAAGATCGCTCACCGCCTGCCAGGATGCAGTTGAGGAGGCACGATAGATCAGTGGGAAATTATTCGTGCTGGCGTATGCCACAGCAGCATCATTGGCGAAAAAATACAGGGGGTAGTCATCCGGGTTCATAGCAGGATGAATCAGCTCTTCACTTTCCCAGTTCAACAGATCGGCGGAAACATAGCCCAGTGCGTCACCGGATTCATCATCATAACCATAAGCGACATAAACATTACGGGCAGTGTCAAAGTGAATTTTCCGGATCTGGCCAGCCACACTGACGGCATCACTCCAGACGGTCAGATCGGCTGAGTAACGGATATCCGTGTGCATCTCAGGCGAGTATTCTGTACTAACGCTGACAAACATATTATTGATAAAGAATATGGCATCCACTACAGGTGCATTCGCCAGCGTGGTTACACCGTTTTCATCCAACCGATAAAATTCTGCCGATTCACCCGATGCACTTTGTTTGCTCTGTAGCAGGTACAATCCGTTTTCAGTGGCTAAATGCAGATAATTATCTGAATTAAGACCCTGACTGACCAGTTCCCAGTGGCCGGCGTCAGATTCATCCGCGATTAACTGGTGACTTGCCAGACTATATAAATAATAGAAGGCTTCTGGTCCAGGTGATGGAGGTTCACTGTTGCCAAATGCGGTAAACACCATCAGATTATCCCGATCCGGAATAATGCTATAGGTAAATACCCCATCAGTATCCGACGTATAGTTTCTGGAAATATCGACATAACACGTCCATTCGTAGCCACCAATAGGTAAAGCCAGTTCTATACTGCCAGTCTTTTCTGACGATTCAGGTGGCACAACTAAAAATTCAGTCTGCCCGGTTGCTTCATCTTCGTAAGTACCTTCACCAAAAACTGAGATCTGTCCGGAAAAGTCTTCTGGTAAGGCCACACACCCTACCATAGCCGCTGACATCGATCCGGGTGCACCTGACATATAAGCCTGACGCTGAATTTCTGTCGCGCTTTCAAGGTCAGTCAAATAGGTTCTGTCACCGCCATCGACATAGCAGCCGCTCAACACGGACGCACCTAAAATTAGTGATAATTTTCTCGCCATAAATCCCCCAGCAAATGTAAAACCTGGTATCAGGTTGTTTTTATTTGTAAGCAGGGAATTTAACAAAATGAATATGACATCAGTGAGATTTAATTCTGCAGACGTTAAAAAATATTCAGTAAATACGACATCTATAATTAACGCTGACAAATTAAGTAACGTCGCTGACAAGGAGTGTCAGAATGTTGCTATTTTCGACTCCATAAAAAATTCAGAAAAAATTAAATTTTTGAATATCAGGCCCAAAGTAGCATTGCCATACGCGGCAATACACAAATGATAATTCCGCGTAGTTATTTATATAGAAATCATTTCAGTCAAAGCCAATGAGCTGATTCAGTAACTTTTTTAGTTATTCTGTTATCAGTCACTCTTTCATCAGTCATTGGCTTTATGTTCAGGCCCGGCGCAGGCGCAATGCATTACCCAAAACAAACACGCTGGACATCGCCATAGCAGCAGCAGCGATCATGGGCGACAGCAGGATGCCAAAGAAGGGATAAAGCACACCGGCGGCCAGTGGAATCAAAAGTACGTTATAGCCAAATGCCCAGAACAGGTTCTGCTGAATATTACGTAATACGGCATGACTCAGAGCCTGGGCGCGTGGAACTGAACTCAGGTCGGCATTCATCAACACCACGTCAGCGGCTTCTATGGCCACGTCAGTACCTGAACCAACGGCAATCCCCACATCGGCGTCAGCCAGTGCCGGGGCGTCATTCAGACCATCACCAACAAATGCCACTGCTCCATAGCGTTCGCGTAACGCCTGCAGCGCATTCACCTTGCCGTCCGGTAATACGCCAGCAACAACCTCATCAATACCCAGCTGACGCGCAATCGCATCGGCAGTGCGCTGGTTATCACCGGTAATCATCGCGGTTTTAATGCCCTGCTGGCGCAAGGTACGGATTGCTTGTGCGGCGCTGTCACGCACGGGATCAGCCACGGCAATAATGGCCGCCAGCTGATGGTCGATAACAACAAACAGGCGGGTCTTTCCTTCTGCCGCCAGTGCATCAGACACTTGCTGAACAGCAGATGTATCGATATCCAGACTGCTCAGTAAGGCATCACCCCCAATGGCTATCTGATGCCCTTCGACATTTGCCTGCAGGCCGATACCGGCTTTTACCTGCACATCCGAGGCGCTGCACAGAGGCAGTTTTTTATCGTCTGCAGCCTGCACAATGGCGCCCGCCAACGGGTGTTCCGACTGACGTTCAGCCGCTGCGGCCCAGCGCAGCAGATTATCCTGTGAATAATTTCCCTGGGGCAGGATATCGGTAACAACAGGTTTACCCAGCGTCAGCGTACCGGTTTTATCAAAGGCGATGACTTTGCTGTTGTTCAGAGTCTGCAGTGCCTGACCTTTATGAAATAAAATACCCAGCTCCGCACCGCGTCCGGTGCCGACCATGATCGAGGTTGGCGTTGCCAGCCCCATGGCGCAGGGACAGGCAATAATCAGTACCGCAACGGCGTTAATTAACGCGAAGCTGATGCCCTGATCAGGCCCGGATACCAGCCAGACAATAAAGGTCAGTATTGCCGCCGCCATCACCGCCGGGACAAAAATTCCGGTCACTTTATCCACAGCCGACTGGATCGGCAGCTTGGCCGCCTGCGCCTGTTCGACCATCTGAATAATCTGTGCCAGACGGGTTTCTTTTCCGGTATGAGTGACTTCTGTGGTTAATACGCCATGGCCGTTTACTGTGCCGCCGGTCACGTCCATACCAGTGGATTTAACCACCGGCACAGGCTCGCCAGTCAGCATAGACTCATCCACTGAGGATTCGCCTTCGGTCACAATGCCATCTGCCGCAATACGTTCACCCGGGCGGATGATTAAGCGGTCGCCACGGCGCAACTGATCGACATTAATGTCCTCTGTGCTTCCATCTAAGGTTAAACGCCGGGCGGTTTTTACCTGCAGTCCGATCAGATGCTGTACCGCAGCGCCGGTGCGCCCTNTGGCTCTGGCTTCAAGATAACGGCCAAGCAGAATCAGTGTGACGATCACCGCAGCCGCTTCAAAATACAGATGGCGGCTGTTTTCCGGTAACAGATTTCCGGCAAAGACCACTACAGTGGAATATCCCCAGGCAGCCAGACTGCCCAGCGCCACCAGCGAATTCATTTCCGGTGCACGGCGCAGCAANGCGGGNATNCCGATGGCAAAAAAACGCCGCCCCGGAAACATCAGCACAACGGATGTCAGCACAAACTGAATCAGGCCGTTAACGGTTTCCCCCAGNGNATTCTGAATCCAGTTATGCAGNCCCATGTGCGAGCCCATAGACAAGACAAATACCGGGAGCGTCAGTATNACTGCCAGCCAAAAATCCTTTTTCAGCTGGCGCTGNTCTTTCCCCGGCGTTCGCTGTCATCCTCCTTGTCTTCGCTTAACGGCGTCGCCTCATAGCCGGCGTCTTCCACGGCAGCGATTAACTGAGCGTTATCCACATTGCCGCTCAACGCTTCNANAAAGGCTTTCTCTGCCGCCAGGTTNACGCTCACGCTGACCACTCCCGGCAGTTTTTTCAGTGCTTTCTCCGTGTGGTTAACACAGGATGCGCAATGCATACCGGTGACGCGCAGTTCNAATTTTTCNGTTGGNACGCCATANCCGGCNTCCACAACCGCCTGCTGCAACACGCTGGCCTCAATGCCGGAATCTGTGGTGATATCGGCTTTTTCNCTGGCCAGATTGACACTCACCTGCTGCACCCCGGCGACCTTGTTAAGCGCTTTTTCGACCCGGCCAACACAGGATGCACAGTGCATATCNGTTACCGGCATTTGCAGATGCACAGTATTGTCAGAGCTCATGGCAAACCTCCTTATCCATTCTTTGTTNATGGATTAAGGATAAAGCTTACCACCATGGGAAGGTCAACAAGAGGAAGGGCAAAAAGAGGAAGGGCAAAAAGAGGAAGGTCAACAAGGGAAAGGAAAAGCAGTGTATCAGCAGGNTGAACAGCCCTTATCCTTGCCGTANATACNTGGCTCNGGCGTCGACAGATGATCAAGGATGGAGCACTGNGGGCAGTCATCGCCGCTGCAGGCGCTGATCATGGATTGCAGTGTCTGCTGCATCGACCGGAGTTCGGCAATTTTATTTTCCACTTCCTGCAGATGCTGCTGNGCCANCGTTTTTACTTCNCGNGCACTGCGCTGTGGATCATCCCACAGGTTGAGCAGGTTGCGGATTTCATCAATGGAAAAGCCCAGCATCCGGCAACGGCGGATAAAACCCAGCCGGGCAATATCCTGCTCGCCATATTGGCGGTAGCCGGAATCCGTTCGCGCCGCTTCCGGCAGCAGGCCAGTGGCTTCATAGTGNCGGATCATTTTGGCGGTTACCCCCGCCTGTTTCGCTGCTTCACCAATGTTCATATCAGCTCCCACTGTCCGNCTAAGAATTGGAATGCACTGCACTGGATGCACTGCAATGAAGTGAACTGCAGTGAATCAGATCCGGTCCAGTTCCAGCACCTGCTGCCCATCNAGAATCAAACCACGATCGTGAGTATTGGCAACCACCAGNTTATGCTGCCAGTGCTCTGCCAGNCGGGCAAAAATACGCCGCGCCAGGGCCGCGTCCATGCCTGCAGCCGGTTCATCCAACAGAATAATCNGCGGATTCATCAGAATAATGCGCGCCAGCCCCAGNCGTTTGCATTCACCNCCGGACGGCTGCCATTCNCCATCACCGAGCCAGGTATCCAGCCCCTGAGGCAGATTCTCTGCCCANTGATCCAGNTCCACCAGCGCCAGCGCCGCCATTAAGGCAGCGTCGCTGTGACTGTGATTCAGACAAAGGTTATCGCGCAGCGGCGCTTTAATAATATCAATACGCTGTGGCATCAGGGCCAAAGGCTGCCCTGCTGTGCTATCCGATATGCTATCCGAAGCGCGATTTGCAGACTGATCAGCACTCTCCGGAATAAAACCCACCGGAATAAAACCCACCTGAATAACACCGGAATTGGCCTGCAACTGACCCGACAGCAAAGCAATNAACGTACTTTTGCCGCGNCCACTGGCACCACAGATCCAGTGCCAGCCANTCTGATGTTNATNGCCTTCCTGNTTNNAGCCAAAGCGATANCTGAAATCAGCNAACACCGGCTGCGGNTGAGTCGGGTAGCGGTAAGTTAAATTATCCACAACCAATTGCGGCTGCTCTGCCTGAATAAACTGACAGCTGTCCTGCTTATCCGCCTCAGCGGACTGTTCACCGGCCTGTGGATTTATCTCCTGNANACGNNCNAGCGCCTGCATGCCCAAACGGTAAGAGGCCATCACCGGGCTGGCATTAATCAGCACTTCNCCAACCCCCAGCGACAACAGCAGCAGCATAAACACNTTGGCCCCGGCCAGCTCACCCGCACCGTAAGCAACAAAGCCCTGCCAGAACACCAGCAGNGTCATNGCNATCAGACACAGCTGAGCGATTAACAAAATGCCCTGCTGTTTATCCACCGAGGCATTTTCCTGNTCGTCCCCGNCCCGGGCAATCGCGGTCAGCTGTTCGCCGCTGCTTTGCAGACGACCATGCAGCGCCAGCGTGCGCATATTGCTTAACAGCGAGCTGGATTCACGCCACTGCTCTGTGCGCAGCTGATGGACGTTATCCTGAGTCTNCAGAACCTGACGGCTGTACAGCACCGGCATCACCACTGCCGCCAGCNACAGCGGCACAATGGCCCAAACCAGCGTCTGAGGNAANACCAGTGCCAGTGTCAGCANGTANCCCAGCACCACCGCCAGCGAAACCGCAGCCGGNAATATCGCCGACAGATAAATCGACTCNATATATTGNATATCCTGCATNAACCGGCTGGAGGATTCATGCCGGTTGAGCTGAGTTTCCTGCCANGGACGACGGGCGATAAAACGGAATAAATCGGCCCGCAGATGNGAAATAATNCGGAACGTCGCNTCATGGCTGGTAATGCGTTCGCCATANCGACCNANGGTGCGCGATATGGAAAANCCACGCACCATGGCACCGGGCGTAAAGAAATTAAATTCCAGNGCNGCCAGCGAACTTAACGCTCCGGCCAACGCNGCCGCACTGATAAACCAGCCGGATACCGCCAGCAGAGCGATACCNGAAAAGGCTGTTAACACCGCCAGAAAAATCCCCAGCAGGGCCATNTTTTTCTGTTGCGATAACAGCTNAAAATAATGTTGTTTAAGAGGATTCATATTATTGCTCCCCCTCACTGGATTCTGNGCTGTGCCGGCTCANCGTGATTTCACCATCGAAGAAATTCTGCTCAGCCAAACGATGGCTGGCCATGATCAGCATGCCACCCTGCTGCGCGTAATGGTTGAGACGTTCGATAAAAGCCGCTGCCGTATCTTCATCCAGNTTGGCTGTCGGTTCATCCAGCAGTANCAATGCNGGCTTGTGCAGGAACACCCGCGCCAGCGCGATACGCTGAGCCTGACCGCCGGATAANTAGCCGCCGCTGTCACTGATCATGTAGTCCAGACTACGTGGCAGAGATTTCACCAGCTCGTCTATCTGNGCTTCTTTTAACGCCGNGTACAGTTGCTCGTCAGTGAATGATTGCCCCAGCGTCAGNTTATCGCGGATACTGGCAAACAGCAGTTCCGGCTTCTGCGACATATAGCCGATCTGGGCAAACCANCCGCTGCNCTGAAACACAGTCTGGGCGNTACCATTGATGCANATTTCGCCNTGAGCNGGCAAACGCAGGCCNGCCAGGGTATCCAGCAAGGTGGTTTTGCCNGANCCCGAAGGGCCGTTCAGCAACAGGCGCTCCCCCGNATNCAGCGTAAAACTCACTGGCGCATGCACNGCATGCTGCGCGTCACCACTCTGCAGGTTATCCACACTCANNTGCTGCAAACCAGGAATATCAGCNGTAGNTTGTTGTGGGTTNTGTTGTAAGTGCTGCTGATAGCAGGCATCCAGTTTCATTAANTGCTCAGCCACGCTCACCGCATCGGAGCGATCGTGATACAGCGCCCCCATTTTACGCAGCGGTTTATAAAACTCCGGCGCCAGCATCAGCAGGAAAACACCNTGGAATAATGCATANCCNNCGGCATANCTGCCGAAGCTGTATTTATCGAGAAAGAACAGCCCCAGATANACAGCAATAATGGCCACACTGATGGCGCTGAAAAACTCCAGCAAAGTGCCGGATAAAAACGATAAACGCAGCACGCTCATAGTGGANGNACGGTAGCTTTCCGACTGCTCAAACAGGCGNTCACCTTCCTGCTCNGTGGTGCCTGCCAGCTGCAGCGCCTGCAGNTTTTTCAGCCGGTCAGCCAGTAAGTCNCCAAGACGGTTCAGCTGTTCAATATTTGCGCGGCTGGCATCGGCGGCNTTAAAGCCCACCAGAATCATAAAAATCGGTACCAGTGGCGCAGTAAAAATAAAAATCAGCGGCACCAGCCAGCTATAAAAAGCCGAGGCAATAATGATCGCCAGCGGCATCAGNACNGCNAGATTTTTNTGCGGAATAAAATCGGCAAAATAACCGCGTTGCTTGTCGATTTCTGTGGTCAGCAGNTTGCTGACTTCCGCCGGATTAAACTGCGGGAATAANCGGATATTCAGCCCAAAGCANCGTTGCAGAGCGTATTCACGCAAGNCNGCGCGAATTTTANTNCTGCCGCGGTTACCGATCCGTCCCTGTNCCCAGGCNGCGATTTCACGCACCACCAGNACGACCGCCAGCGCCAGCCATTCATCGCTGGCAGGCAGAATATGGTCATCCAGATANACCGCGNTATTCAGATAACGGGCAACCAGAAAGGCCAGGGCAATGGTCATTGCCACCTGTACCAGCCCGAGCAGAGTGGAAATACTGTTCTCAGTACGGGCGTGACGGCCAAAATATTTCAGCAGTTCCGTGGCTTTGGCAAACTGCGGCGTAGCATCCTGCTCACGCACTGACGCGTTCTCGGTCAAAACTTCGGCCTCCGGCTCAGGTGTCGGTTGGGTTAGCTGAATATCGGTCTGGGCTGNTTTGCTANGTATCTACTGTTTTGCTGTGTAGTGCTGTGTATGACCANCGGTCGTACACCTGTGCGGCATCTGTTCAGCAGCGCAGATTATAGCCGCACAGATACTAGCAGAAGGCCGGAACGACCGGCACCCGCTGCGACCATTCGCCTCTGTACAGAACCCGGGGAAGTAAAGGCTGCAGCCGGGTCAGCGCCGGCTGATATGACGGATATCCTGCAGACCGTCACCGCTCAGCTCGTACGCTTTNCCAAAGCCTGCGGTATAGCTGCCGCTGTGGGCTGTTAATTCCATCAGGTGNAAGTCGTTGAGTGTGCGCAGCAAAGGCATCATCTTNGGGAATTTGATTTCCATCTGATTGAGCGTTTCTGTCCATTCAGCCGTTTCCCGCGCCACCTCAGCAGCCGTGATCTGTACGCTGGCGCGCTGGCGGGCAAAGATGTTGNTGCTGTTACTNTCGTCTTCGATAAACAACAGNCTGGCGCTTTTATTNCGCAGCAGGTTGCGNGTNTGCAACGCCAGTTCAGAGACGAAAATNTAGTATTTGCCATCACGTACCAGCACAGGTGCNTAGCTGGCTTCCGGCACNGGGNTATCGCCTTCATCATTGATGGTTGCCAGCATCACGCTGTCGAAAGACGCNACAAAAGCGTGAAACTCACGCAGCGCCTGCTTCAGTAATTTTGGGTCGTTCTGATCGGCCATGAGTTACTCCGCAAATTTATCTGTTGCCCGGATCAGCTGATCCAGAATGCCAGGCTCAGACATGGCGTGTCCGGCGGCTTCAATAATATGTAATTCGGNNTCCGGCCAGGCTTTGGCCAGATTCCANGCGTATTTCAGNGGGCANGGCATATCAANACGGCCATGCACAATCACNCCGGGAATCCCTNTTAATTTGTGCGCATCACGCTGCAGCTGACCTTCGTCCATCCAGCCGGCGTTCATAAAGAAGTGNTTTTCGATACGGGCAAAGGCCAGCGCGAACTGATCGCCGCCAAAGTCATCNACCATGGCTTCATCCGGCAGCAGTGTCACTGTGCCNCCTTCCCACTGGCTCCAGGCTTTGGCGCAGGCCAGCTTCTCAGCTTCGTTATCACCGGTTAAACGCTTATGGTAAGCGGCCATCATATGGCAGCGCTCATTCTCCGGAATAGGGGCAATAAAACGTTCCCATTTTTCCGGATGCATTTCCGACACACCGAACTGGTANTACCAGTTAAGCTCCGCCTGGGTNAGAGTATAAATACCGCGCAGNACCAGNTCGGTGACCCGNTCAGGATGGGTTTCCGCATACGCCAGTGACAGCGTCGAACCCCAGCTGCCGCCAAACACCAGCCATTTTTCAATGCCNCACATCTCACGCAGGCGCTCGATATCATCNACCAGATGCCAGGTGGTATTGGCCTCTAAGCAGGCATGAGGTGTGGAGCGCCCGCAACCGCGCTGATCGAACAACAGCACATCGTATTTTGCCGGATCAAATACGCGCCGGTGCGATTCGTTACAACCACCACCCGGGCCACCGTGTAAAAACACCGCCGGCTTGGCGCCGGGAGTACCAACACGTTCCCAATAAATCTGATGGCCATCACCCACATCCAGCATGCCGGAAGCGTAGGGTTCGATGGGCGGGAAGTAGGTGCGCAGGTCGTCAGCGACGTCTGATGTATGAGTTGTGTTGGACACAGCATTCTCCGGGAAATGTTATAGATCTTTTATCTATGAACACTCTTTCATTAATAAAACAATCATCTTAATGGATGTAGCATTGGCGCCGATGTAACTGAGCATGCCATGCCATAGGGATAATGCCATGAAAATTACTCAATCTCAGGTTCAGCTCAGCGGCCGTCAACAGGATACTCTGTTGTCAGCCTTTTTCACCGGTCAGTCCGTACGCGTGACCTCCGGTCAGTCCGGTGGCAACGGGGCATCGTCTGCCGAAGCCGGCATTCAGCTGTCATTAAGCCGCCGCATTCATGAACAACAACAGGTCACGCACAGCAGTCAGGTGACTGACAATAACGGTACTGTGCAGAATTACGCTTCACAGTTGATCAGCGAGCGCCTGCTGGAACTCACCGACCAAACGCGCCTCAGCGTGTTCGCCGTTAACCCCAGAGGAAGCAGCATGGGGCTGGGAATTGAAGTCGAAGTGCAGAGCATTTTCAAACTGGAAGAAAGCTCAGCATTAAATTTCGAAGCCCTTGGTCAGGTCACCACCGAAGACGGCCGCCAGATCGATTTTATGATGGCGCTGGAGTTCAGCCGCAACACGCAGGTGGAGCAGACCAACAGCTTCCGCGGCCAGCTCAACCTGATCGACCCGCTGATGATTAATCTTAACGGCGGCGCAGTGGAGTTAACCAATCAGTATTTCAGTTTTGATCTTGATGCTGATGGACACAATGACCAGGTCGCGCAGACCGCCGCCGGCAGTGGTTATCTGGTATTTGATAGAAACGGCAATGGCGAAATTGACGACGGCAGTGAAATGTTCGGCCCGCAAAGCGGCTACGGTTTCGACGAGCTGGCGCAGTACGATGACGATGGCAACGGCTGGATTGACGAAAACGATGCCATTTTCAGCCAGCTCGGTGTGATGCAGTTTAACGAAGACGGCTCATACGTTCAGTCGGCGACAGAAGCAGGACTGGGCGCCCTGTACCTCGGCTCGGTTGGTTCTGAGTATGAAATTCTGAATGACGATGGCGATGTTCAGGGTGTGATTAAAGGCAGTGGTGTCGCGCTCAGCGAAAGTGGTAATACGCTGTTACTGCAGGAAGTGCATCTGCAAAAATTCCCGCAGCTTAGCGATCCTTTTTATGACAGCGCCAGAGATTTTACCGGCACAGATTTCAGCGCCGTTATTCCAACGGAAAATAATGACGGCGCTGAAGGCATCCGGATTGAATCGGCGCTCAGCTTTTTCCAGTTTGATAACACCTTGTTAAACAGCCGCAATGCTGAGACTCACGCCAGCCTCAAGCGCGAAGATGACCCGACCTCCGACGCAGCTATTATGCGCGCCACCGAGGAGGAAACAGCCGAAGTTCTGGCACGGCTGCGTGCGCAACAGCAGCTGCCAACAGCCTCCGCAGACCAGACGCTCTGGAATCAGGTCACTCATAACCAGGAAGGCAGGCAGCAGAACCTGCAAAGCCAATCGCCTTCAACAAACAGCCAGCCAGACAATTCACAGCGCACAAAGCTGCGCGACTGGGTCATTAATGTGATGCAGAACACCGCACTATTACAGCAACGCGATAACAAGCCTGAATTTGTTATGCGCCAAATGCCGGAGGAAGTTAAACCCCGTTCGTTTAATCTCAGTGACGAAATTGGCGCGCAGAATAAAACTGAGAAAAATAAACTCTCTGATTTACGCGCCGCAATTGAAGAGCTGAAACAGATGCGCCTGCAGCAGCAACAGGGTGAAAAGCATCTGGGCGTATACCGCGCGATAGGACGCATGAATTGGCAAGGCTGAAACACAGAAAATAGTCAGAGCGGCAGTTTTATGCCGCCAGTGAGCGAAGCGGCAAAACAGGCGGACATTATTGTCCGCTTATTTGGTACTTATATCTGACCTTCCGGCCGCTATGCACAGCTGGCACTTTTCCTGCGTTTACCTGAACAATTGCCATTCTTCAGGGCTACTGAACAGGGAGAATACCAATGTTTAATCCAGCCAATACCCCACTGCCACATGAAAGCAGTCTGGCGCGCCTGCCTGCGACGGAGAAGCGCACAACCAACACCACGTCCGGTACCGATGGCGAACCCGGTGGTAACTTCGCTGCTCTGTTGACCACAGAACGCCAGGCGCTGAATCAGGTGCCGGCGGTTGCCGCTGCCACCGATGTCCGCCAACAGACGATGCAATCAGACACTGCTGCTGATAAGCAGTCGCAAAACCCAGTGGCTACTGAACAGGCAGTCACGGGGGAAACTGCTTCGGAAAAATTTCAGGCGTATATGAATAAAAGCGATGCAGAAAAAATCCGTGAATCCATGCTGCAGGAAATGGATTTAACCGAAGAGGAATTCCGTACATTACCGCCGGAAGAGCAGGAAGTCATTAACCGTGAAATTATGGAACGATTAAAGGAGCAGGCCGGTATGAGCAGAACAGGTCCCAATATCGCTGCAACCAGCATAGTGAATCTGATCCAGTTGACCTGACAATTGTTCAGACATTCAGTTTACCCGCTTGTGTGGCGTTTGCGGCAAGCTTCTTTTTCTGCCGGGAGGTTCACCAGCGGCGCATTTTATCTGCCGGCTTTGTGCGCGTGCAGGTTTTTTACCCTGAACAGCACGCAACGGATTTACACCAGCCCCGGGGTTACGTAGGCTCGCTGTTCTTTTGCACCAGTCTCTGCATATAAGGATGTATGTTATGCGCAACGGAAATATCCACCGCCCTTGTTACCGGGTCATCCCGCCGTTTAATTCCTCAATGCTGCAGCCGCTGAAGTCTCTGTTGCGCACCGCCCTGGTTTCGCTCGCGGGTGCTCCCGTACTGACCGCCTGTTCGGAACCATCCACCCCGGAACCATCCGCCACTACAGCCAGCGCATCCGTTGAGAAGAACGCGGTGTCTGTACCGGCGCAACTGGCGTTTGCGCCACAGTTTCGGCTGGCGCTAGCCGACACCGGCTTTAACGCGCCCACGGTATTTAATTCCGGCGAGCTGGCGGTTAAAAACAGCGACGGTCGCTGGCTGGCAGGCTCAGCTGTTACCCATACGCTTGAGTCTTTGCCGACCAGTTTCGATTTACACAACTATCCGCTGCTGTTGCTCAGCGAGCATCCACAGGACGAACTGACCAGTGAGCTGAGCAGCGATCTGCAGGAACGTTTTCTGGCATCACGCACAGAAGCCGGAATCAGCTACGACCTCAGCAGCCTGCGCATTGATCAACTGCCCGCCAGTGGCACACCACAGCGCATTATTTACAGCGCCTGCCGCGATCAGGCCTGCCTGGGGTTTGTGGTAAAACCAGCGCTCGCCGATGTCATTCTTATGCTGCACGCCTCAGGTCTGGAGCAGCCGTAATTTATTCAGTTACTTAGTGCTATTCAGTAACTCCCGCATTAACTCCTGTCGGCAACAGCAGGGGCATACAGCGGCGATCGATGTGTTTTAAGCGATGTTTTTTAACGGCACAGGTATGCAAAAGATATCCGGACGACACCGGACATAAGATCACAAGTGCCGCCGCCCTTAACCAGATGTAAAAAGAATAAAAAGAAGCAGACATAAAGAAGCCCCGCCTGAAACATCGGTTCAGAGCGGGGCTTTTTTGTTTGGGCAGTCCCTGCCCGGAGCCTTCTGTTACAGAAGCCTCAGATATCGATTACATCAAACGGCACAACCGGATTCACATCGGCATCGTAATCCACACCGGCAACGCCGAAGCCAAACAGTTTCAGGAATTCATCTTTGTATTCCTGATAGTCGGTCAGTTCGCGCAGGTTGTCGTTGGTCAGGGTTGGCCACAGAGCTTTACAGTGTTCCTGTACGTCTTCACGCAGTTCCCAGTCATCCAGACGCAGACGGTTTTCGCCGTCCACTTCTGCAGCCTGACCGTCTTCACGGTACAGACGCTCACGGAACATACGGTTGATCTGTTCGATACAGCCTTCATGAATACCCAGCTCGCGCATTTTCTTGAACGCCATGGCGATGTACAGCGGCATCACAGGGATGGCTGAACTGGCCTGGGTCACAACGCTCTTCAGCACAGCGACGTTAGCGCTGCCATTGAGTGCTTTCATCTGGGCATCAATTGCATGTGCAGCACGGTCGAGGTCTTTTTTCGCTTCGCCTAATGCACCGTTCCAGTAGATAGGCCAGGTAATTTCAGTACCGATGTAAGAGTAAGCAACGGTTTTGCAGCCTTCGGCCAGCACACCGGCTTCGGCCAGAGCAGACATCCACAGTTCCCAGTCCTGACCGCCCATTACAGTAACAGTGTCAGCGATTTCCTGCTCGGTTGCAGGCTCGACTTCGGCTTCAAACAGCACGTCTTTGTTGGTGTCCACGGCGGTGGCTTTATACACCTCACCGATTGGCTTCAGTGCGGAACGCACCACTTCGCCAGTGTCCGGCAGTTTACGGACCGGAGAGGCCAGCGAGTAAACCACCATATCCACCTGACCGAGATCGTCTTTGATCAGTTCGATGGTTTTGGCTTTGGCTTCGTGACTGAAGGCATCGCCGTTCAGGCTTTTCGCGTACAGACCGGCTTCATGGGCCAGCTGATCAAAAGCAGCTGAGTTGTGCCAGCCCGCAGTACCGGCTTTCTTTTCAGTGGCTGGTTTTTCGAAGAACACGCCGATGGTCGCCGCACCAGAGCCGAACGCCGCAGTGATGCGGGATGCCAGGCCATAACCACTGGAAGAACCAATCACCAGAACCTTTTTCGGGCCGTTGGCAACTTCACCCTGCTTTTGGGTGATCTCAATCTGTTCTTTAACATTGGCTTCGCAGCCGGTCGGATGCGTGGTGGTACAGATAAATCCACGGATTTTAGGCGTGATGATCATTGCGGGTATCCTTCGGTGTCAGGGCGTCATCTGGATGGCAGTGCGCAGCACAGGACGATACCCATGCCGTCAGGCCAGCGTATTGGCCTATGTTAGCCGCCATCAATGACAGTTTTTCAACAATGGCGTCAGCTTATAGCAGTCAACTCTGGTCGGGAAGTTTAAACAACTGTGACCATTGGGCATGATTTCAACAGAGCACGACGGTGCAGTGCATGGCGGGAGGTAATGGCGGCAGCGGAGCACCCGCTGCCGTCAACATCAGTCAGAACGCGCCTCAGGCTGCGCCGGCACTCTTCAGTGCTTCTGCGTATTCAACACCTTTGCTGTGCGAAGCAATGGTCTGCAGCAGGGTAACGCCATCAGCGTTTTTAGCGTTCAGGTCGTGACCTTCTTTTTTGAACAGTTCGACGTAATCGGCGAACGTTTCTGGCACCATGTGGCGGTAAGCACGGATCGCGGCGATGTAATCGGCGTCGCTGCCGTCGTAGCTGTTGGCGCTCAGGAATTCGCGCAGCATGTCTTCAGTCCACTCGCCGCCGAATACTTTTTCTTTGTCTTTCTTCTGCATAATTCTGTACCTGTTAACTGTGCTTCTGTTCATTCTGCCCGGTCTCGTTGGCAGTGTAATGGATGCCTTCTTCACCTTGCGTGGTGGGCAGAGCCCACCCTACAAATCGCTGTTTCTTTCTGCTGAATTTTATTGATTTGGTGCGCAGTGCGCACTCTACCTGCTACCCAATTGGTGCTCCATGCGCACCATACATGTAATTTGGATCATAATCGCGTTACCGAGGCAGACTATGCGCGGCAAATGCCAGTGAGAAAGCGGAGTGTATAAGCCATAGATACTCGCTTCGCTCGCCCTTCGGGCCGCCCGTTCAGGTGTTCTAACCAATTGGTGCTCCATGCGCACCAAACCTGCAATTTGGATCATGATCGCGTTGCCGAGGCAGGCTATGCGCGGCAAATGCCAGTGAGAAAGCGGAGTGTATAAGCCATACATGAGCATTTCGAACTGGCATTTAACAAAGCAGAGGCAACGCAGGTAGCGATCCGCGTTAGCTTATCTTTTTAAACATCATATCCCACACCCCGTGACCTTTATTCGTTCCGCGGTTTTCAAACTTAGTCAGCGGACGATGTTCCGGGCGTGGTACGCAGTTACCTCTGCCGGCGATGTTTTCATAGCCTTCTTCGGCATCCATCACTTCCAGCATATGCTCCATATAGTTTTCCCAGTCGGTGGCCATATGGAAAATGCCGCCGGGTTTTAAAATACGGCGCAGGGTCTGGGCGAATTCGCTCTGCACGATACGGCGCTTGTGGTGCTTTTTCTTGTGCCAGGGATCGGGGAAGAACAGCTGTACGGTATCGATGCTGTTATCCGGAATCAGCTTCAGCACTTCGATGGCATCGTCTTTATAAGTACGCAGGTTGGTGACACCCGCTTCCTCTGCCAGATTCAGCAGCGAGCCAACGCCAGGCAGGTGCACTTCGACACCAATAAAATCTTTCTCCGGTGCAGCTTTGGCCATCTGCACCAGCGAGGTGCCCATGCCGTAACCGATTTCCAGTACCACATGGCCATCACGTCCGAAGACGTCAACCGGATTGATTGGCCCCTGTTCCAGGGTTAAACCCATCACCGGCCACTGACGTTCAAGTCCGCCCTGCTGACCTTTGGTTAAGCGCCCGGCGCGGATAACAAAGCTTTTAATGCCACGGCGATATTGTGGTTTGTCGCTGCTTTCTTCCGGCGCCTGATCATCTGTTGTCAGGTCGTCAGTCATGGACGCATCGGTCTGCTGTTCAGTCTGTGCGTCTTCGCTGTCAGGCAATTGCCCATTTGTTTTTTCGTCTGCCACGTATCGGCCCTGTTATTCAGAATCTTGTGTTTTCAGTTTGCTGGCCGCTACCAGCAGTAATGCCCAGCCGGCCAGCCAGCTGACGCCACCGAACGGAGTGATAATGCCCAGCGGGCGAATCCCCGTCAGCGTCATGGCGTACAGACTGCCACAGAACAGAATCATGCCCACCAGCATCAGGTTAGCAGACCAGCTCAGCCAGCGGTTTCCCGGCATCACTTTCAGCCATACAGCCAGTGCCAGCAGCACAGCAGAATGCACCAGATGATAAAGCACCGCGGTGTGGTACACCGTCATTATGGCGTCATCCAGCACACCTTTCAGTCCGTGCGCTCCGAACGCGCCCAGTGCCACCGCACTGAAACCGGCAACGGCGGCGGCATTGAGAGTCGATTTTGCGTTCATGGGGTATTCCCGGCCAGTTAAATCAGGCCGGGAGTATATCAGGAAGGTGTATTACTGACAGGTTCACACTGTTGAACGAACCCTTCTGGCAGGCTGTTGCGGTAGCGCTGAACGAACTCAGGCCAGCTGGCAGCCGGAGCGTAAGGCAAATGAATACCCGATCCATCCTCAAACCAGTAAAAACCCTGCAGGTAATAACACGCGGTGGCTATCGCTTCAGAATCCGCTTTCCACAGCTGTACAACCTTGTCCGGCGAGGTAACGAATACTTTCATATAGTCATGAAACAGAGCTTCAGATAACGATGCGTAATTCTGCTGTCGCAGGTCACCGGCCAGAAATACGAAGCGACTGATATCGTTAATTCCGGCATTTGAGTCTGACGCTTTTGCCAGCAGATCCAGATAGAGGCTTTCCTGCTGTTTCAGCTGCTGCAGGGAATCATCCTGATCTTCTGTCACTGGCGAATTGCTGGTTGTCGCACAGCCGGTGACGGTCAAAACACATAAGAAGAAGATAACCGCTGCGGGACTTACTTTCATACGACACTGTCCCTTATCTGCACCACATGTAAGCTGGATTTCATACATACGGCAAATCTCTTTATTGTCAGCATAACCATATTCACAGAATGGTTAAAATTCTGAAGTTCAGGTCTGTAAATATCAGTGTTCTGAAGGCTCCATCTCAGTTTTCAGGTATCATACGCACAAATATTCAGACCCGAGTGGCCGATGAAATACGCCGACCTACGCGACTTCCTGAAAGTCCTGGAAAAACGGGGTGAGCTGAAACGCATCACCCAGGAAATCGATCCGCATCTGGAGATGACGGAAATAGCCGACCGTGTGCTGCGAGCCAAAGGCCCGGCCCTGCTGTTTGAAAACCCGAAAGGTTACGATATGCCGGTACTGGCCAACCTGTTCGGTACACCGGAGCGCGTTGCTCTGGGCATGGGTGAAGAGTCCGTTGATGCCCTGCGCGAAGTCGGTAAACTGCTGGCCTTCCTGAAGGAACCTGAGCCACCCAAAGGCATGAAAGACGCCTGGGAAAAGCTGCCAATCTTCAAGAAAGTTATGACCATGGGGCCGAAGGAAATCCGTAAGGCCCATTGTCAGGAAGTGGTTATCGAAGGTGATAATGTCGATCTGGGCAAAATCCCGGTGATGAAATGCTGGCCCGGTGATGCCGCCCCGCTGATTACCTGGCCATTGGTGATTACCAAAGGGCCACACAAAGACCGTCATAATCTGGGAATTTACCGCCAGCAGGTAATCGGCAAAAACAAAGTAATTATGCGCTGGCTGAGCCATCGTGGTGGCGCACTGGATTTTCTCGAGTGGCAGAAGGCCCACCCGGGCGAACCTTTCCCGGTAACGGTTGCTCTGGGCGCTGACCCGGCAACGATTTTAGGCGCGGTTACACCGGTGCCGGATACCTTGAGCGAATACGCCTTCGCCGGTCTGCTGCGTGACAGCAAAACCGAGCTGGTAAAAAGTATCGGCAATGATCTGCTGGTTCCGGCCTCCGCCGAGATCGTGCTGGAAGGTGTGATTCATCCCGGTGAGATGGCGGATGAAGGCCCTTACGGAGACCACACCGGCTATTACAACGAAGTGGATCAGTTCCCGGTATTTACCGTGGAGCGTATTACGCACCGCAAAGACCCGATTTATCACAGCACCTATACGGGCCGTCCACCGGATGAACCTGCGGTATTGGGCGTGGCGCTGAACGAAGTGTTTGTGCCGATTCTGCAGAAGCAGTTTCCGGAAATCGTCGACTTCTATTTACCGCCGGAAGGCTGTTCCTACCGCATGGCCGTAGTCAGCATGAAGAAGCAGTATGCCGGTCACGCCAAGCGCGTAATGATGGGTGTGTGGTCGTTTTTACGCCAGTTTATGTACACCAAGTTTGTTATCGTGGTCGACGACGACGTGAATACCCGTAACTGGGAAGACGTGATCTGGGCGATTACCACGCGTATGGACCCGGCACGCGATACCACGCTGATCGAGAACACCCCGATTGATTATCTGGATTTCGCTTCGCCGGTATCCGGGCTGGGTTCCAAGATGGGGATGGACGCCACCAACAAATGGCCGGGGGAAACCGAGCGTGAATGGGGCACGCCGATTGTGAAAGATCCGGCGGTAACCGCGCGGATCGACGAACTCTGGGATGAGCTGGGGCTTTGAGCGCCGATACTCATCTGGTCACCTTTCAGCCCTCCGGCACCGTTATCCGCTGCCGCAGCGATCAGACCATCGCTGATGCAGCGGAACAGCAGGGCGTAGCCATCGCCATTGGCTGTGATAACGGTGTTTGTGAAATCTGTCGGGGCGAATACTTAGATGGTGAGTTCCGTTTCCGTAATTCACTGGGCGAGCATCTGTTTAATCAGGATAATCAGATTCTTTGCTGTGTCGCTCACCCTCAAACCGATGCCGAGATTTTTATGTCCGATGTACACCCTCCTTACCACAAACCAGAAGTCTCTCTGGCCTGCCAGATCAGCGCGGTTGAAGCCCTGCCGGGCAATGTTTACCGCGTAGAGCTGCTGGCACCGGCCGGGAAAAAAGCAGACTTCTGGCCGGGGCAGTACCTGCTGTTAAACGTGCAGACAAAGGATGGCGAAAAGAAACTGCCTTACTCGATTGCCAGCGCACCGGGCACTCTGACCGGTGATGATGCGCGCCGCATTGAACTGCACATAGCCGCCGGCAGCGAAACCTCAGATCAGGTGATCGCCTTTCTGAAGAGTGCATCCACCGTTGGTATCACCCTGCCATTCGGTGATTGTCTGGTGCACCCGGATTTCCTGGACGCCAACAAAGAACCGTTACTGCTGGTTGCTGCCGGTACCGGTTTTTCCCAGATCAAAAGTCTGGTGGAAGGCATACTGGCGGTTGAGCCGGAACGCGAACTGCATATTTACTGGTCAAACCGTGAAGCAGATGGATTCTATCTGGCCGATCTTCCGATAGAATGGGCACGTCAGTACAGCAATCTGCGTTATCACCCGATTATCGAAACGCAGAGCGAAGGCTGGGAAGGCCGTGCCGGCTGGATCTATCAGGTGATTCATGAAGATTTCACAGATCTGAGTCATGTTCGTATGTTCGCCTGTGGTTCGCCGAACATGGTGTACGGTACGCTGGATCAGCTGGAACCTTTAGGGCTGACAATCGACCAAATGCATTCGGACGTTTTTGCTTACGCACCAAGACCGTGATTTTCTGCACACAGTACGCGCAGCCAACATTTTGATTAAGGAGCTATCTCTGTATGAACTGGAACATTGACCCACAACAGATCTGGACGGATTACGTTCTGCCGTGGGGGACTCAGATTGCGCTCGCCCTGCTGATCTTTATCATCGGGCGCATGATTGCCGGCATGATTACCAACACCGCCGCCAAAGGTCTGACCCGCGCCAAGCTGGATCCCATTCTGGTTGCCTTTGTAAAAACCGTAATGGGCACCACGCTGACCCTGTTGGTGATTGTTTTTGCGCTGTCGCAACTGGGTGTGGATACCACCTCACTGGTTGCTCTGCTCGGTGCCGCCGGTCTGGCCGTTGGCCTGGCATTAAAAGATTCACTGTCGCATTTCGCCGCTGGTGTAATGCTCATTTTATTCCGTCCGTTCAAACTGGGTGATTATGTCGAAGTTGGCGGTGTGGCCGGTTCCGTTGATCAGATCACTATTTTCAGCACCCGCCTGAAAACCCCGGACAACAAACTGGTTACCGTGCCAAACGGCAACGTATTCGGTAACACCATGGTGAACTATTCCGCTGAGCCGACCCGCCGGGTGGATATGATTGTTGGCATCAGCTATGGCAGCGACCTGCTGAAAGCCAAAGCTCTGCTGCATGAAATTGTCGCCGCGCACCCACTGGTACTGAAAGATCCGGAATGGAAAATTGCCGTATCAGAACTGGCCGATTCTTCTGTGAATTTTGTTGTGCGCCCATGGGCCAACGCTGCAGATTACTGGACCGTTAAATGGGAACTGACCGAAACCATCAAACTGCGTTTTGATGCGGAAGGTATTGAGATTCCATTCCCGCAAATGGATGTTCATCTGCACAAAGAAGAAGCCTGATACTTTTTCGATTGTGGTATCTGCGCAGTAAGATTTACCGCGCCCAAAAAGCCCTGCTATATAGCAGGGCTTTTTTATTTCCGCTGACCCGTGGTGAAAATCACAGCAAAAAATCAAAGACATTTTGTAAGCAATGTCTTCTGCACTTGCCAGCCTGCAAAGCAGACCTGCCCCAGCCGAAAAATTTCATATTTTCTGTTCGTCTGAATACAAGTTCCTCTTTCTGTCCACAGGTACAACCTTGTGTCCTGTCTTACCTGTCTGGATCAGCTCCGTCAGAGAGCTGGCCTCACGCCAATACTCAGCCAGAAAAGGAATCCTTATGTCGCCCCATCCTGTTCGTTGCCAATCATTATTGCGCCGTTTTCCTGCAGCGGTTTTCCTGCTCAGCTCTATGCTGTTTGTTACCACCCCTGTGCCTGTTTATGCGGCAGAAAGCCCGCAGCAAAGCATCAAAATTGGTCTGAATTATCCGTCCAGCGGACGCTACAAAGAACAGGGGCTGGCACAGATCCGTGGCGCGCTGTTGGCGGTAAAAGAAATTAACAGCCAGGGCGGTGTTAATGGCCAGCCACTGGAATTATTGCGGGCTAACACTGCATCCAAACCAGAGCGGGCGGCAGCCAATGTTGATGAGCTGATCGCGCAGGGTGCAGTGATGTTATTCGGTGGTGCCTCCAGTTCGGCGACCATTGCTGCCGCAGAACGGGCAGCACAACACAAACGTATTTATTTCGGCACGCTGGGATACGACAACGAAATTACTGGCCTCGAAGGTCAGCGTTATCTGTTCCGTGAGCCTTACAGCTCGTATATGGCCGCACGTGCACTGGCGGAATATATGAACACCTATTTAAAAGGTAAAAAATTCTTTTATCTTACCGCCGGCTCCAGCGAAGGCTGGTCCATGGAAGGCGCGTTGCGCAGTTTTACCGGCACTCAGGGGATTACTTCACATCCGGCCGCACGAACACCGTTTCCAAATCCCATGCACCGGGATTTTCAGGCGGCTCTGCGCAAAGCAGTGGAATCCGGCGCTGAAGTTCTGGTGGTCAATCAGTTAGGGCAGGATATGGTGCTGGCACTGAATGAAATTTATGCCATGGACCTGAAAAAGAAAATGACGGTCATCGTACCCAACCTGACGCTGGGCATGGCCCAGGCCGCTGGCCCCGGATTAATGGAAGGCGTTATCGGTGCGGCGCCCTGGACATGGAAAGTGCCGTACCAGTTTAATTACCAGCGCGGTAAAGATTTTGTCGAAGCCTTTGTGCAGGAATATCAGCTGCACCCCTCCAGTTCTGCCGCATCGGCGTACAGCATTGTTTATCAGTTTACTGATGCGGTTAAACGCTCCGGCTCGACAGAAACCGAAGGCTTAATTGCGGCACTGGAAAATCATCGTTACAAATTACTCAAAGACGAACAGAGCTGGCGCGATTTTGATCATCAGAATCAGCAGACCGTTTATGTTGTACGCAGCCGCAAGCGCGATGACATTATGCTGAGCGATATGCGTGAGGATTTTTTCGATATTTTGCTGGACGTCAGTAATACCGAAATGAATCAGGATGAATGGCAGATGGTGCGGACGATTAACGACAAACCTCTGGTTTTGGAATAACAGCCGGATTACGGAACTCTGTCGCAACTGAGCACAACTGAGCAAAGCTGCAGTCTGCCGCTTCTGCTCTTCACTTTTATCTTCCACCGGCCAGTGTTTGAACCCCTCAAGCACTGGCTTTCCGGCGCTTAATCCTGCTTTATTTTCAGTTATTCAAAACCCTTCCTGTACTGACGAACCACTAAGGCCCGTTTTGCCGCAGACTTTAGTCGGCGAGACTAATAACGAAATTTCATTATTATTTCTTATCTGAGAAGAAGCGAAACGCATAATAATAACAAGAGGGCACCACCATGCCGGGGAAGAAGTACTATCCGGGTAAAATGATCCATCTGTTGCTGGCGGGCATCTTTTTTTTATCCGCCGCCGTACAGGCCGCCGAATCCGTAAAACTTGGTCTCAATTACCCATCCACCGGGCGCTATAAACAGCAGGGGCTGGCTCAGGCCCGCGGTGCGCTGATGGCCGTGGATGAAATTAATACCAGCGGTGGTGTTCTCGGACGGCCGCTGGAATTACTCACTGCCAACTCGGCTTCCAAACCAGATAAGTCTGTAGAAAACGTAAAAGAATTAGCGGCACAGGGCGTGTCGATGCTGTTCGGCGGGTCGTCCAGTGCCGTTGCCATTGCGGCCGGTAAAGAAGCGGCACGTCATAATCTGATTTATTTCGGCACCCTGACCTATGCCAACGAGACCACCGGCAGTGAAGGTCATCGTCATATGTTCCGCGAAACCTACAACGCACATATGGCAGCGAAAGCACTGGCCGCCTATCTGAATGACAGCCTGCAGGGTAAAAAGCTGTTTTATATTACAGCGGATTACAGCTGGGGCTGGTCGACGGAAAAATCCCTGCGTGAATTTACCGGAACTCAGGACACCGCCGCTCATCCGGGGGTCACCACAACCTATCCACGTCCACGCGATGCGGACTTCCGCAGCGCGCTGCAGCAGGCCCGCGATTCCGGTGCAGATGTGCTGATGCTGGTGCAGTTCGGCGATGATATGGCCATGGCGCTGAAGCTGGCGCACAGCATGGATCTGAAAGATAAAATGACCATCATCGTCCCCAATCTGACCCTGGGGATGGCAAAGTCAGCCGGCGCAGGCATTCTTGAAAACGTAATTGGTGCCGCTCCCTGGACCTGGAAAGTCCCTTACCAGTACGACTTTGCCGGCGGCAAAAAATTTGTTGAGGATTTCGTCGGCCGTTATCAGACCTACCCTTCCAGCTCGGCGGCTTCCGCCTACTCAATCGTTTATCAGTTTAAGGACGCAGCGGAGCGTTCTGGCTCACTGGATACGGAAAAGCTGATCAGCGCGCTGGAAAATCACAGCTATGTGCACCTGAAAGACCAGCAGACCTGGCGCGCTTTCGATCATCAGAATGTGCAGAGCGTTTACGTGGTAAAAACCCGGCCACGTAATGATGTGCTGGTGAGTGAATTGCGTGAGGACTTCTTCGATATTCTGCTGCAGTTACCCGGTGACGAAGCAGCACTGACGGAGGCTGAATGGCAGGCCGTGCGTAAAGCGGCTGGTAAGCCACTGCAGCTCGAATAAAACGTCAGACAAACCTGAAGACAGGTGAATACATTGCGCTGCGGGCCCACTGCAGCAGACCTTCCCCCTTTGCGGCAGAACTTATTAATGGGTTCTGCCGCTTTTTTCTGCACTGCGCAATGCAATCTCTCTGGATTCAGTGCGCGCGCAGAGCCTGACGGAAATGTTCACAGGCAGCTTTTTCGTTATCTTCCGCCATCAGCACTTTGCCCATTTCAGCATGCAGTTCAGGCAGGCCTTTTAAGCGCAGGCCGGTCTGCAGGTAATCGCGGGCTTTTTCCAGATGCTCCTGACGACGGGACAGGCGCCCCAGCACCAGCAGCAGATACGGATCGTTCGGACGTTCCTGCAACTGCTGCTCAGCGAACAGCAGCTGACGGCCGGTATCCGTGCCATGCAGACTGCCGTACAGCACGATCAGATCATCATGCCAGACGTACTTCAGCGCGTTGCGCAGCTCCTGTTCCGCCAGCCCTTCTTCGCCCTGCTCTTTCAGCAGATCGATATAGCGTTTGGTCACTTTAAATGAGTAGCGGCCCTGGCGCGGGAAGTCGTGATACAGGCGCTTCAGCTCAGCAGCGGCTTCACCCGGTGCCTGGCCATGACCGTGCACAGCGCGGTCGAGCAATTGCAGCTGAACGTTTTCTTCCAGCTCCCGGATACGCTCCGGCTTGAGCTTGCTGGATTTTTTCAGCAGCGGCAACATCTCGTGCAGCGCTACCCAGTCTTCCAGATCCAGATAGGTTTTCACCAGCAGTTTGAGCAGGTAAGCGTGACGCGGATATTGCTTGCGCAGATTGAGCAGAACCGCCAGTGCCTGTTCTTTCTGACCGCGGCTGTTGAGCAGTTCCGCCTGAGTCAGGCCAACCGCGAGATCCGCCCCTTTGGTGCTCTGACTGGCGGCTTTCAGCCACTCGTCGGCAGCGTCCATTTTGTTCTGTTCATATGCGGCACGGGCAGCAGCCAGATAGTTGATCAGACCGGTTTCAGAATCTTCTGCACCTATGGTCAGCAGACGTTCTGCCCGCCGCCAGCGTCCCTGAGCCAGCGCTAACAGACCACGTGTTGTCTGACGCTGAGCACGTACGCTGCGGCGCTGCCGGCGCCATTCGTTAAAGCGCCAGTCACTGCCCACCAGCAGCAGGCTGATACGCAGCAGCACATACAGCAGCAGCATCAGCCCCATTGTCATTCCGAGGTACACCCACAGCGTCATTTCCAGCGTGTAGTTATGCCAGCTCACCAGCACGTAGCCAGTGTCGATATTCATCAGCGTACCGGCAATCAGGCCGACCGCGAGAAAAACGACCAGAAGCAGCAGCCAGACTCTCATTGATTGCCTCCGTCTGCTGCCTCATTGGCAGGCGCAGGCTGTCGCGGCAGGACGCTGCCACGGCGCTGGTTTTCCACCAGTTTCTGCAGCTGCATCAGTGAGCCGGTGATATCCGGTAACGGTGGATTCACCTGCCAGCCCTGTAACTCCTGCAGCGCCAGTTTAGCGGCAACGGTACGCTGATCATCGATCAGCAGGTATTCATCCAGCCAGCCGGCAACGCGGCTGAGGCTGTGTTTGTACAGATCATCCTGCTTACGCAGCAGCGCTACCTGAGCCTGCTCCAGCATCAGGTGCATATTCTGTTGCAGGTAGTACTGCTGATCCGGTGACAGCGGTGCGGCAATCGGCTCTGAGCGTTCGCGGAAGCGCACCAGCGTGCTCAGCGATTCTTTCACTGTGTGCCACAGAGTCAGATACCAGGGCTGATCCAGCGGTTGCGGTGCTGCGGCCACTGTTTCCGCTTTATCGCCATCCGGCAGCAGACGATCCGGCAGCCACGGCAGTTGTGGTAACGCCTCCTGCAGTGTCTGCAGACGCAGCACCGCACCGGTCACATCCACCGCAGGCGAAGCACGCAGACTCTGAATTTCTTCGGTAATGGTTTTACGCACCGGATTCAGCTGCGGATTACGGGTCTCCACCAGCACGTTATCCGCTGCCTGCAGCATGCTCAGACTGCCTTCGACATCTTTCTCCAGCAGCAGGCGCTGGTTAGCCATGCGCAGCAGATACTCCGCTTCCGCCAGCAGCCAGTCCTGACGTTCAGCACCCGGCAGTTTGCCGAGACGGTCGGTGTTATGTTCAACCTGTTGCTTAAGGGTTGTAGTCAGGTTTTTCAGTGACTGGGTTTCTGACAGCAGGTCGCCTTCGGCAGCGGCCAGGTTGCCGGCCTGTTGCTGCGCCTGCAATAAGCGGTCTTTCAGAACCGCCAGTTCAGCGGATGTGCTCTGCTGCTGTTGCCACACCAGCCAGCCGGCAAAAGCGCCCAGCGCCAGCAGACCAAGCATCAGAATCAGATTGATCCAGGCCAGCGGATGCGGACCTTTGCGAGCAGTCTTCGGTTCAGCTGTTTTTGGCTCAGTTGTTTTTGGCTTAGCAGAGCTTTCTTTTACCTGAGCGTCTTTTGCGGCTTTCTCTTTAGCCGGTTTTTGCTGCGCGGATTCTGCCGCATCAACGGTTTCATCCGCTGGCGTGTTGTCTGTTTCAGATGCGGACGGTTTACTCTCCGCTGCTGCCGGTGTTGGCTCAGGCGTTAACTCCGGAGTCTGCTCAGGGGTATCGCTGTTGAGCTTGTCTGTATCCTGCTGATCGTTTTTATCTTTCGTCACTGTCTGCTTCCTTAAACCGACCGGCTGATCTGATAACCATGCTTACACGTTTTTATTTCGTCTGCGCCCATTGCTGCAGGCACTGCAGCATATCATTGTCGCGGGCACTGGCGGCGACCAGTACCGGGTTGTATCCGCGCGCCCGTGCCTGCTCTGCAACCCGTTCACTGGGCAGCATAACAGCACTGACTTTCTGTGCCAGTTGCGGCACCTGTGATTCGGCGATGTCCAGCGCCTGACCACTGCTGAGCATCAGCAGGGGTTTATCCGCCAGTGCGTTGTGCCAGTCGCTGTCGCTCCAGTTTACTGGCTGGCGTTCATAAAGCTCGGCGTAATCCACTTCCGCACCGCGTTCGCGCAGCACACTGGCGAGGGTTTCACGGCCACCGACACCACGCCAGATAAGAACCCGTTCACCACGGATCTGTTCCGCCTGCAAACCGGGCAATGCCAGCACGCCTTCGCTGTCGAAACGCTGTGCAGGCATATTTACGTTTATTTCCGCCTGCTGCAAGACATCCGCGGTCGTTGGCCCGACCGCATACCAGTCGATGCCCAATGGCAGCTGCGGCCAGTAATCATCCAGCCAGCGCAGACCATAAGTCGCCGCATTAAAGCTGATGGCAATCACCGCTTTGTACTGATCAATATCGAGCATTTTCTGCCGCAGGCCGGAGCGTGCAGCTTCGTCGTCATCCGCCAGCGGCACAATCTGCATCAGCGGGTGATGGCGCACACTGACGCCCTGCGTCTCAAGGGCGGCAATAATGCCGCCAGCCTGATCCTGCGGACGGGTTACGACAACCGTCGTCATTACTTAACTTCGTGACCGTAAACGGCTTCGAGGATGGCACCGGCCCCCTGTGCTAACAGGTCTTCTGCGGCGCTGATACCCAGTGCATCCGGTTCAGTGGCGCTGCCACGGGTTTCGGTACGCAGAATCTGTGTGCCGTCTTCACTGCCCACCAGTCCACGCAACCAGAGTTCATCACCGCTGCGCTCGGCGTAACAGGCGATCGGCACCTGACAGCCACCCTGCAGGCGACGGTTCAGCGCGCGCTCAGCCAGTACACAGCTGGCAGTCAGTTCATCGTGCAGCGGTTTAATCAGTTCATGCACAGCGCTGTCACCGACACGCCATTCGATGCCCAATGCGCCCTGGCCGCCTGCTGGCAGGGATTCTTCCGGTTCAATAAACGCGGTCAGACGATCCTGCATTTCCATCCGCAGCAGACCGGCAGAAGCCAGAATGATGGCATCGTATTCACCGGCATCCAGCTTGCTCAGACGGGTCTGCACATTGCCACGCAGACTTTTGATCACCAGGTCCGGGCGGCTGTTCTGAATCTGGCAGCCACGGCGCAGGCTGGAAGTCCCCACAACCGCACCGGCCGGCAGCTCACTGATGGCCTTGTAGTTGTTGGATACAAAAGCATCGCGCGGGTTTTCACGTTCACAGATCACACCCAGCTCCAGACCTTCAGGAAATTCCATCGGTACGTCTTTCATGGAGTGCACAGCGATATCAGCGCGACCATCGAGCATGGCGGTTTCCAGTTCTTTTACGAACAGGCCTTTGCCGCCGATTTTCGCCAGCGGCGTATCGAGGATTTTGTCGCCCTGGGTTGAGAATGTAACCAGCTCCACCGCCAGCCCCGGATGCATGGCTTCAAGACGGGCTTTGACGTGTTCTGCCTGCCACAGAGCGAGCGGGCTTTTACGGGTAGCAATACGGAGAGTGGTCACAGCAGACATGAGGCTCCTCAGGGGAAGAAAGATGATAAGTACAAAGACAGATGCCGCCCATCATACCAGTGCGGGCGGAAAGTGGGGAATGACTCAGGTCGGGCTGACGCTTGCCACACCAGCCCGCAGTCCGTCAGTTTTTGACAGGCCGTGCCCAGCCACTGATATTGCGCTGTTTGCCGCGCGCCACAGACAGCTCGTTGTCTGCCACTTCACGGGTGATCACAGAACCGGCACCGATGGTTGCTCCGGCACCGACTTTCACCGGGGCCACCAGCGAGGAGTTGGAGCCGATAAAGGCGCCGTCGCCGATTTCGGTTTTCGACTTGTTCACGCCGTCGTAATTGCAGGTGATGGTACCGGCGCCGACATTCACGTCTTTGCCGATTTCGGCATCGCCAATGTACGTCAGATGGTTCACTTTTGAACCTTCACCGATCACGGCTTTCTTCACTTCGCAGAAGTTACCGACTTTGGCCGACTGCTTCAGGTCGGCCCCCGGACGCAGACGGGCGTATGGGCCGATGCTGCAGCCGGATGCCAGCTGCGCACCATCAATATGGGAGTAGGCTTCTACTTCGCAACCCTGACCCAGCTGGCTGTTTTTCACCACGCAGTAAGGGCCAATGCTGACGCCGTCTGCCAGCACCACATCACCTTCAAACACACAGCCAATATCGATGCTGACGTCAGCACCGGCGGTCAGGGTGCCGCGGATATCCAGGCGTGCCGGATCGGCCAGCGAAACTCCGGCGGTGAGCAGTTCATCGGCCAGCTGGCGCTGATATACACGTTCCAGCGCTGCCAGTTGCAGGCGGTCGTTGACGCCCTGCACTTCGTATTCGTCGAGTGGATGAATAGCACGCACAGCGACGTCATTTTCCACCGCCATGGCGATGATATCGGTCAGGTAGTATTCGCCCTGGGCGTTGTTGGCGGAGAGTTTTGGCAGCCAGGTATTCAGATGGGCAGCGGACACCGCCAGAATGCCGGTGTTTACTTCGCGGATTCTGTGCTGCTCTGCGCTGGCGTCTTTGTGTTCAACGATGGCCTGAATGTTTCCGGCGTCATCGCGCACGATACGGCCATAGCCGGTCGGATCGTCCAGCTCTACCGTTAACAGCGCCAGGGCATTACCGGCGTGGCTTTCATCGAGTAATTTCTGCAGGGTTTCGCTGCGGATCAGCGGCACATCGCCGTACAGCACCAGTACCGTCGCTTCGGCATCGACATCCGGCATAGCCTGAGCCACCGCATGCCCTGTACCCTTCTGTTCACTCTGCACCGCCCAGCTGACATCAAACTCTGTGATCTGCTGTTTTACGGCGTCGGCGCCATGACCAATCACCACATGCTGTCTGGCATCATCCAGTTGGGCAGCACTGTTAAGCACATGCGCCAGCATGGGTTTACCGGCCAGTTTGTGCAGTACCTTGGGGAGATCGGATTTCATGCGCGAGCCTTTACCCGCCGCCAGCGTAACCACAGCCAGTGTCATAACAGTGTGTCCAGACAATAAAAAGATGGCGCTATTCTAGGGCGTTCAAAGGCTAATTCAACCAGCGCCGTCACAGTGTCAGCAGCGTCGGGGGCGAGATCAAACAACGTTCAGCTGTTCGGAGCGGTCTTCCAGCAGATCGAAATAATCCAGTTCGGTAATGCCCAGCGATTCAAACGCCAGTGCTTTGATGCGCTCCCAGTCCGTGAGGTCATAACCGCGGCGGATGTTATTCACCATGTTGTCGGCGATCTTCAGCGTCGACCACACCAGGGCAATTTCATCGTTGATGTTTGTGCGCAGGTAGTCTTCATCGTGATGCAACAGCACCACCTGACAGATGTCCGGCGGCAGCGCCCAGCTGGTAGCGATGAAATAGCCCACCTGAGTGTGATTACAGTTGTAACGCTTATCTTCGTAATCCGTCGGGGTGCAGGAATAATCGAGATTGGCCAGCTGCAGGGTTTCCCGATAGTCAGAATATTTCTGACTCATCGCGGCAATGCCGCAGTCGTGAAACAGACCGGCTGTATAGAGATTTTCCGGTGGGATCTGATCTTTGATATTGCGGCCAATAAACACCATGGTATCAGCCACCATGGTGGAATTATCCCACAGGCGTTCAAAAGAAATGGAGCCAGTGGCTTTAAAGCTGTTGCGCAGCATCATGGCCGTGGCCAGCGTACTGACCGTTTTGGCGCCGAGCAGCATCACTGCCTGTTTGATATCACTGATGGTGCGGCTCATGCCGAACACCGGGGAATTGATGGTTTTCAGAATGGCAGACGACAGACCGATATCCTGAGCCACCAGGTTGCCCAGCTGAAACAGGTCGGATTCGGGATCATCGATTAACCGCTGAATTTCCAGCAGAACCTGCGGCCGCGAAGGCACCGTAAACCCGTGGGTAATTTCTTCGGTCTGTTCTGGGGTCAGAGTAAACATTCACACTCACTGAGGCGACAACACAATGTATGACTTTCAGTGTAGTTGTAACCGAAGTGTGAACGTCCGAACTTACAAATTAACGACAGTAAAACACAGGATGTTACCAGAGGGCCTGCACGGACGTACCAGCCCCCCGGTCAGGCCATTGTGAACTCTGCTCTGCCGTTACCCCTCAGCCGGCAAGACAGCGACGGAATTGCTCGGTCAGGTGCTGCAGATAACGCACGTAGCCATCGCTTGTGATAGCGACTGATGCCGCCATAGGATCGAGCTCACCACGGCGGATATCCAGCCCGCGCACTGCCGAATCGAGGATCGCCGGCGAAAACTCAGGTTCACTGAACACGCAGCGCACGTCGCCATTCTGCAGTTGTTCGCGCATTGCTTGCAGGGTTTTCATACCCGGTTTGCGCTCCGGCGAGATGGTGAAAGCACCCAGCTGTTTCAGGTCCATGGCTTCCACCCAGTGATCATAAGCACGGTGGAAAACAAAAAAGCCGTGTTCTTTTACCGCCGCCAGCTGACTGCGGCTGCTGTCGAGCTGCGCGGTTACAGCGGCAGCGAACGGCGCCGGATCCTGATTCAGCGCCTCTGCCAGCGCCGCCTGGGCACGGATCATTACATCCGGCGCCAGCCACCAGTGCGGGTCGTGGTGTTCATTGCCTTGGTGTTCATCACTTTCATGTTCATCACCGTGGTCATCGTTGTGACCGTTGCCATGCTCGTCATGACCAGGATGCCCGGCTTCATGATCGTCCTGAGGAGCAAACTGCGAGATATCGATCCACTGCTTATCCGGCCAGCGACGGGCAAATTCGACCAGGTAAGGTTCTGCCTGTTCACCGCCCCAGAAGATAATGCCCGCTTCTCGGATTCTGCGGATATCCGATGGCTTCAGAGAAAAATCATGGGGCGTCATACCGGCCGGCACCAGCACGGACAGATCCTCTGCTGGCGTCACCGATGCGGCGACCAGAGCCAGCGGATGCAGGCTGGCCAGCACTTTGACGTCTGCGCGCGAAACAGCGGCCGCACAGAGCAGAATCAGCAGTGCAGCAGCGCGAAAAACGGACTTCATAAAATTATCCCGTCCTGATTGTTACAATATTGTTATATTATAACCTAAAGTTTCTTTGCCTGCTGCCTGTTCTCTCGCCCATAATAGCCGGGCCTTCAGCAACACCCTGTACAGCAGGTACAAAAGGAAAAAGGCAACAGCAACAGCAACAGCCATCCGCCCGGCAACAGGTTTTCCGATGACTCAGAATGTATACAAACATCACGACCACCATTCCTGTGTGGACAGTGCCCTCAACAAGGCCAGACGTCTGTGTGAGGAAAGCGGTCAGCGCCTGACTCCGGTACGCCAGCGCGTACTCGAAATGGTGTGGGCCAACCATAAACCAGTGGGTGCCTATGACCTGCTGCCGAAACTGGCGGAAGAAGGTTTTAACTCGGCGCCGCCAACGGTTTACCGTGCGCTGGATTTCCTGCTTGATCTTGGGCTGATTCACCGCATCAGCTCACTTAACGCTTTTATCGGCTGCAATCATCCGGGCGAAGCACACCCAAGCTGCTTCTTTGTCTGCCGTGAATGCGGCCGGGCCCAGGAGCTGGACAGCAGGCTGATGGGCTCGCTGGCCAGCAAGGCGGAAGAAGAACTGGGCATCAAAGTCGAACAACAGATGACTGAACTGATGGGCCTGTGCCCGATCTGCCAGAAAGAGGCATCATGACCGCAACACCTCCTGGTGACGTGAACCCTGCCGTCGCGTCACCACAATCTCCACACTCCGGATCTGTGACAGCTGCATCAGCACCCCTGATAGAAGCCGATCAGCTCAATCTGCAGCGTGCGCACAAAACCGTGCTCAGTGATATCAGCCTGGCCATCCGTGAACGTCAGATCATTACCCTGATCGGCCCGAACGGCTGTGGTAAATCCACGCTGATCAAAGTCATGCTGGGGCTGGAACAGCCGGACAGCGGCAAAGTCATCCGCCGCAAACATCTGCGCATCGGCTATATGCCACAGAAGCTCAGTCTCGATCAGCGTATGCCGCTGACCGTCGAAGGCTTTCTTCGTCTGGCCCGTCACGCCACCAGCAAAGATATTGAGCATTGGCTGCAGCGTCTGAACATTAAGGCGCTGGCGCCTCTGTCAGTCCATGACCTGTCCGGCGGCGAATGGCAGCGGGTGCTGCTGGTGCGTGCACTGCTGATGAAACCGCAATTGCTGGTTCTCGATGAACCGGTGCAGGGGGTCGATGTGCAGGGCCAGATGGAGCTGTATCAGCTGATTCCGCAACTGCGCGACGAGCTTGGCTGCGGCGTGCTGATGGTCTCCCACGATCTGCACCTGGTGATGGCAGCGACCGATGAAGTGATCTGCCTGAATGGTCACGTCTGCTGCTCAGGCCATCCGGATAATGTCTCCGTCGACCCGGCGTATCTGCAGTTATTCGGTGGCCGTGCGCAACCGGCCATCGTGCCTTACACCCACCACCATGATCATGCCCACTGCGATCACGACCATCACCGCAGTACAGGAGATGAACAATGATGGATATCTGGTGGCTGATGCCGCTGCTGGCCGGTGTTCTGCTGGCGGTGATTGGCGGCCCGCTGGGCAGCTTTGTGATCTGGCGGCGCATGGCCTTTTTTGGTGACACCCTCGCACACGGTGCGCTGCTGGGCATTACCTTTGGCGTACTCACTGACATCAACCTGACCCTGGCTCTGGTGGTTGGCTCTGTGGTGCTGGCACTGCTGCTGATTCCACTGGAACAGAGTGCGCGGCTGTCATCCGACACCCTGCTCGGCATCGTGTCCCACAGCACACTGGCGATTGGCCTGGTGACACTGAGTCTGGCGCAGGACGTGCGGGTCGATCTGATGGGTTATCTGTTTGGTGATCTGCTGGCGGTCGGCACGCAGGACATCATCTGGATTATCGCTGCCGTGCTGGTTGTCGGCGCCCTGCTGATCTGGCAATGGCGCGGCCTGCTGGCGGTCACCGTCAGTCCGGAACTGGCAGAAATCGAAGGTCATCCGGTCAAGCGTCTGAACCTGCTGCTGATTCTGATGCTGGCACTGATCGTCGCACTGGCAATGAAAGTGGTGGGCATTCTGCTGGTCAGCGCCCTGCTGATCATTCCTCCGGCGGCAGCGCGCAGCGTGTCACGCTCTCCCGAGCAGATGGTGATTCTGGCCAGTCTGACCGGCATTACAGCCGTCATTGCAGGTCTGTGGGCATCGTTTCACTGGGATACACCGGCGGGTCCGAGCATTGTGGTCGCCGCCACCAGTCTTTTCGCCATCAGCCTGATCACGGCTAAAGCAATGCGTCACAGAGGCTGAAGCAACAGGTTATAACGGCTGCTGCACTGCGCTACAGAAGCCGAATCTGCCCGGATTGCAGACAAAAAAAGACCCGGTCGCCATTGGGGGCAAACGACCGGGTTAACTTCGGATCATTGGGGAAGTACCGAAGAAAAGGAAGATCCTGAAAAAACTCGCTGTTAGCTAAACCCGTGGTGTTACCTGTTACACCAGAGGAATATCTCTAAATATAGTCAATCTGCTGTGCGCTGCAGGCCTGCACGGATATTTTTGTTTGTATTTACTAATCAGGAAGTATTTTCCCAA
This sequence comes from Oceanospirillaceae bacterium, assembly GCA_002706025.1. Classification (GTDB taxonomy): domain Bacteria; phylum Pseudomonadota; class Gammaproteobacteria; order Pseudomonadales; family Oceanobacteraceae; genus Venatoribacter. The sequence continues at coordinate 862 of PAJK01000046.1, read as the reverse complement.
AAATATTCCCTATGGTTACCGGGGGAATTTCTGCCATTCCCGCACATTACTTATCTGTGCCTGACAAACATGCCCTTCGTCGTAAAATGACGTAAGAAATTAGTAGGAAGCTGGTAACATAGCGTTACATTCACTAAACCCGACCCTTTTTATATGTCTCTTACCAATTATGAGCTTCTTGGCCTGGCCCCAGGTGCCGGCAGAGAAGAAATAAAGAGAGCGTTTAAAAGGCTGGCTATGGCGTTTCACCCGGATCTGAATCCACAGGGGCAGGCGCATTTTGGTAAAATCTGTCGTGCTTATCAGGAATTGATGGGGAAGTTTGAGCAGATGTCTGAGCAGGCATTTGCACAACAGGGGCAAAAGGAAGAGGCCGTACAGCAGCAGCCTTCAGTCAGCGCCGAAGCTTTCCGCCCACAGGCCAATGCCCTGAGCATCAGCCGCGAGCGGCGTACCAGTCGTCGCCTGCCTCAGCACCGCCGTTTTGAGCTGGTGCAGGAGAGTCATTACAAAGGTACCAGCGTCAGCGAAAAAGTCTGACCAGCTTATTCCGGCTGGTCAGTTTCCTGCGCGTCATCCGCGCCAGTTTCATCTTCAGCCGGGGCAACAGGCGCCGGCAGCAGCCAGCCATTCAGGCGCTTTTTCAACACGTCGATACCGTCACCACTGAGTGATGAGAACGTCTGCACCGTGACCAGATCACCGTGAGGCTTCATGGCTTTCTTCACCTGCAGCATGGTGTTCTGCGCCGGGCCGCGCTTCAGTTTATCGGCCTTGGTCAACAGAATATGCACCGGCATGCTGGCTTTGATCGCCCAGTCGATCATGGCGGTATCAAACTCTTTCAGCGGATGGCGGATGT
>PAJK01000045.1 GCA_002706025.1 Oceanospirillaceae bacterium | reverse complement strand
AAAACTGAACCATTCTGAAGTCTCTGGAGCGGTCAAACAGCCGAATATTACTGGGTAATTTCAGGCTTCCCGCTGAAGAGGAGGCGCATTATATAGACCACGACAATCCCGTCAATGGCTTTTTGTAATTTTTTTACAAAATCGTATTTTTAACCTTTTGGTCAAAGCACGTATACTTGCGCTCCCCTGCAGATCCGCTGCATGGGAATGTATGCACAGGCTACATTTAAAGGCCGGACTGTCTTTCCGGCGCAGCTTATACAGAGGTAACCACGATGACNGAAAAAGCCGTCGTTATTTATTCCGGCGGGATGGATTCCTTTACCATCCTTAATAAAGCACACCGCGAAGGACTGGAGATCTATGCTCTGACCTTCGATTACGGTCAGAAGCACAGTAAAGAGATTGAGTTTGCGCGTAACGTCTGCGCCGAGCTGAACATCAATCACCGCATCATTGATATCACCGCCATCAATCANCTGATNTCNAACTCNTCNCTGACCTCTGACGTGGAAATTCCNGAAGGCCANTACGCNGACGACAATATGAAGTCCACCATGGTGCCAAACCGCAACATGATTCTGCTGTCGCTGGCCATTGGNTATGCCGTCGANATCGGCGCCNGCAAGGTTTACTACGGCGCCCATTCCGGTGACCACTCCATTTACCCGGACTGCCGTCCTGAGTTTGTNCACGCTATGAATGATGTAGCGAANATTGCCAACTATGAGCCGGTTGAAATTGTTACTCCTTATTTAACCGGCGATAAGATTTCCATTCTGCGCGACGGTCTGGCCATGGGNCTNGATTATGGCAAATCCTGGACCTGCTATAACGGGCGCGAAAAAGCCTGTGGCAAATGTGGTTCCTGNGTAGAACGCCTGGAAGCCTTTGAACTGAATAACACCCGCGACCCGCTGCCCTACGAGATTGAACAATGAGTAAAGGCGCGGAGGTGAAGAAGCCATACCGTATAAAGGAAGCCTTCTATACCTTACAGGGAGAAGGNGCTCAGGCCGGNCGCCCTTCCGTTTTCTGNCGTTTCAGTAAGTGCAACCTGTGGAATGGTAAAGAAGAAGGCAGAGCCTCTGCNNTCTGCGACTTCTGTGATACTGACTTCNTCGGTACCGATGGNCAGAACGGTGGACGCTATTCAACCGAAGAACTTATCACTCTGCTGACGTCGCTNTGGCCGGACATGCAATGNGGCACNCCCTATGTTGTCTGTACNGGTGGNGAGCCNNTGNTNCAGNTNGATGATGAGCTGATTGCGGCTATGCATAANGCCGGGTTTGAGATTGGCGTGGAAACCAACGGNACTCTGCCCGCTCCCGCNGGCATCGACTGGCTGTGCGTCAGCCCAAAAGGCGTATCAGAGGTGGTCATCGACCGATGCGATGAACTGAAGCTGGTGTATCCGCAGGCGGCTGCCATGCCGGAGCGTTTTGCCAGNACCATCGACGCAGCCCATTANTATCTGCAGCCAATGGCNGATTATCGTGNGAAATTATTGGCCAGTGATGGNATGGANAAAGCTCAGGCAGAACGCGATGGNCTGTCAGGCGGCAACACCCGTCTGGCGACNGAGTATTGCCTGGCGCATCCGCAGTGGAAGCTCAGTCTGCAGACGCACAAATATCTGGGCATCGATTAAGGCGGATTAATAATCCGCTTTAATCACCAGNTTTTTCTCCGCACCTTCNCTTTCATAGCGACGGTGCACTTCCACCACATCCTGACTGCTGAACACTTCAATCGCCAATGGCTTGAGACTGCCGTTATCGAGCTGCTGCGCAATCTGCTGCANACGCTGNCCGAAAGCTTCACGNCCGATACCGTTTANCAGTGGCAACAGNACAAACACTGCATGNAAGGTCAGCGCTTTGGCATGGGCCTGNCCGAGATCATACTGAGCGCGGGCATTAATCGTTGCCACCTGACCATAAGGAGCAGCCAGCTGCAGTGCCATTTGCAGACCNGGACCACCNAAGGTGTCCAGNACTTTGCCAAACACCTTTCCANCANCCNCNAGGTCTGCCGCCTCNCTGTGCAACACGCCTTTNCCGCCCATNGCGTCAATATGCNCNACCCGNTCAGCCGTTCCGGCGGAACCGGTCACATCNCAGCCCATCGCTGAAGCCAGCTGTAACGCCATCTGCCCTACGCCACCGGATGCACCACCAATATACAGNGCATCTCCGGCGNTAATTTGCAGACGCTGCAGCGCCTGATCTGCNGTGAGGGACACCAGAGGCATAGCAGCAGCCTGTTCATCGGTCAGGCTTTCCGGCGCCAGCGCCAGCAAACGCGCATCGGCCACCTGATACTGGGCCAGGGAACCCTGAGTACCTTTTACCCCACCACTCATGCCATACACCCGATCNCCAACCTTAAANGCGGTAACATCNGGNNCNANAGCTTCNATCACACCACACACATCGCAACCGAGAATNCCGGAGGCAGGCGCAATCAACGCCAGCCCNGCACGTATTTTGGTATCGATCGGATTAAACCCGGATGCGGAAACCCGGATNAGCACNTCNCCGGCAGCCGGTTGTGGGGNTTCAATGGTTTGCAGTTGCAGTACATCCGGTGCTCCGGTGTCTGTCATTACCCAGGCTTTCATATCTTTCCTCATTCTTACATCTTTNGCGCATTATTTATTGCAACGGCATTACATGCCCCACGACCTTCGCATTACAGCAGCTCGGTCTGACTGAGCTGATCACGGATCAGGCCAATGATGTCACTGATGAGTTCCTTNCGNCTGCTGTCCGCCTGAAAGCTGGCATATACGGTNCGATTTACCACCGGAGCATCCGGTACNATAAACANNCGCTTTTCATCGANGTATTGGCGGATCAGGCTGACCGGCAGATAAGCAGCNCCGCCACCGGATACNGACAGCAGGCAATCCAGCGCAATACGGCCGGTATTGGTCTGCAGCATTGGCGGATTAGCGCCTTTGAATTCCTGCGCNTGCTGAATACGGAACGACGTTCCCCAATCGACCAGAACATAATTACTTTCCAGNGCAGACTGCCAGTCTTNCTGAGGCTGGGATGACACCAGATANAGCGGAATGTCGAGAACGGCAACCGTTGTCAGCTCTTCCGCTTTGGGCGCATCAAANACGAACGCCAGATCCAGCGTACGCTCAGCGATCTGNCGCACCAGATTNCCACTGCTGTGGGCCAGCGCATTAAGCGCCACACCGTTNAGTGTGTTCATCATCACCGTCAGCTGATCCTGCAGAAAGGCATCCCANAGNTTNGGNGTAGCGCCAAGAGAAATCTGCTCACTCATCCCTTCTGCCGTGGCAACTTCCTGACGGATACGCTGCTCCAGCATGACACTGCTTTCCGCCAGCGGCAGCAGCTTTTCTCCGGCTGGTGTCAGACGGATGTTGTTACGCTGACGGGAGAAGAGTTCAACCCCCAGCAGGCCCTCCAGCTGGCGCACACGGAAGCTCACCGCAGACTGCGTCAGATAGAGATTTTCTGCAGCGCGGCCAAAGTGACGGGTGCGGGAAACCTCCATGAAGGTTTTCAATAATTCTGTATCCATGACGACCAAAAATAGTTTTCGTAACGATAAGATTTTTTTGTTTTACCGGCGGGNAGTGTCTGACCATACTCCGCCGAAAATGACCCTCAACCGCGATAGTAGGTGCAGAATGAGCAATATCCAAGAGAAGAGTTTTGCCACCAGCAAAAAGTACTTTGATGATCGCAACTTTCCGCGCGGTTTCCAGCGCGCTGGCGATTTCACCCGTGCGCAGGCAATTATCCTTGAAACCAAAGGGGTTGCTCTGAAAGAATTGCATGAGGGCGTACGCCAGCCGGAAACGGACGAAGAAGTACATTTCGTCGCGACCTGTCTCGGTCAGGAACAGCCTCAGACGGACGTTGAGAAAGCCTGGGCAAGCTATGTAAAGGCGCTGCAGCGTAAACAGATTTACTTCACAGCTTCGTCAGCAGCCGTGTCCGATGGCGGCGGCAGTGACGATATGGATGACGATGACTAAACCAACACTGGGTTACATAGAGCCGATTGTTCTTCCGGATCTCGGAATTGAATGCGCGGCCAAAGTGGACACAGGGGCATGCACCAGCAGTCTGCATGCGGAGAAAATTGAGCCCTTCGAACGTGACGGTGAAGCCTGGGTACGCTTCCACGTGCTGTTCAAAGGGCCAGCAAGCGACATAGATCAGGTATGTGAGGCGCGGGTCATTGACCGCCGGGTCATCGCCAGTTCTAATGGTCAGCGTAGTCACAGATACATCATTGACGCGCAAATCACCGCCGCCGGTCAGACATGGCCGGTGGAAATCAGTCTCAGCCACCGTGGCAGCATGAAGTACCNCATGCTTCTCGGCCGTAAGGCCATCGCCGGACGTTTTCTGGTAGACGTTGCCCGCACGGGTAAAAAATTGGATTCATTATGAAAATTGGTATTCTCTCCAGGGGCCCAAATCTTTATTCGACCAGGCGCCTGGTGGAAGCCGCGCAGGAACGTGGGCACGAAGTTGAAGTGCTCGACACCCTGCACTGCTATATGAACATCAACAGCCTGGAACCGGCCATTCACTATAAGGGCCGTGCACTGAAAGACTTTGATGCGGTTATTCCCCGAATTGGCGCTTCCATTACCTTCTACGGTACTGCTGTGCTGCGTCAGTTCGAGATGATGGGCGTATACCCGCTGAACGAATCTGTTGCCATCAGCCGCTCGCGCGACAAACTGCGCTCGATGCAGCTGATGTCGCGCAAAGGCATTGGCATGCCAGTCACAGGGTTTGCTCACAGCCCGGATGATATTCCCGATCTGATCGACATGGTCGGTGGCGCGCCGCTGGTGATCAAGCTGCTGGAAGGTACTCAGGGTATTGGTGTCGTGCTGGCGGAAACCCGCAAGGCGGCCGAAAGCGTGATTGAAGCTTTCCTCGGCCTGAAAGCTAACATCATGGTGCAGGAATACATCAAAGAAGCCGGCGGTGCAGACATCCGCTGCTTCGTGGTCGGCGATAAAGTCGTTGCCTCGATGAAACGTCAGGCGGCGGAAGGTGAATTCCGCTCAAACCTGCATCGCGGTGGCACGGCAGCGGTAGTCCGCATCTCGCCGGAAGAGCGTGCGACAGCGGTACGCGCCGCCAGAACTATGGGGCTTAATGTCGCAGGTGTCGATATTCTGCGTTCCAATCACGGTCCGGTGGTGATGGAAGTAAACTCTTCACCAGGTATTCAGGGCATCGAGGAAGCGACCGGCATCGACGTTGCGTCCAAAATCGTGATGTTTATCGAGAAGAACGCCCGTATTAACCACACCCGCACCCGCGGTAAAGGCTGAACGCCCGGCGATTGCTGAGTATCAAACTGCACTGAAAGCGACATTAAATGGCCGGAATCCCCGGCCATTTTCATTTCTGAGTGTCACAGAACTCCGTACTTCTCACCTTCCAACCCCCCATCAGTCTTACGACCAGCCCTGTCAGAAACGCACAAAAACCTCAGCCGCAGGGCCCCCGGAGGTTAACAGGCATTTACGCAGGTCGTTTACAAACTACGTACCCTTTCGTATGATTCTGACCTTCACGGGCAGCAATCGCTGCCTTTTTGCGTTTAGAGGATTTAAGCATGCAAGCGATCATGAACACCTACGGGCGTTTACCGGTAACTTTTGTGAAAGGCGAAGGCAGCTGGCTGACGGACACCGAAGGTCGACGCTATCTCGACGCACTCAGCGGCATCGCTGTCTGTGGTCTGGGGCATGCACATCCGGCCGTTACCGAAGCCATCTGCAAACAGGCCGGTGAACTGATTCATACCTCTAACCTGTACAGCATTGAACGTCAGGAAGCTCTGGCCCAGGCACTGACCCGTGTATCCGGTATGGATAACGTGTTCTTCTCCAATTCCGGTGCTGAAGCCAACGAAGCGGCGATTAAAATTGCGCGTAAGTACGGTCACGATAAAGGCATTGATGAGCCGGTCATCCTGGTAATGACCAAAGCCTTTCATGGCCGCACCATGGCAACGCTGACCGCCACAGGTAACGCCAAAGTACAGGCCGGTTTTGGCCCACTGCTGAATGGTTTCATCCGTGTTCCGTACATGGACATCGTCGCCATTCATTCTGTACTGAAAGCTAACCCGAATGTCGTCGCCATTATGCTTGAGCCGATTCAGGGCGAAGGCGGTCTGGCAACCGCATCGGCTGAATATCTGCAGGCGGTACGTACCCTGTGTGATGACAATGATCTGCTGATGATCCTTGATGAAGTACAGACAGGTAACGGCCGTACCGGTACCTATTTCTGCTTCCAGCAGTTCGGTTTCCGCCCGGATGTTGTCACCACTGCCAAAGGTCTGGGTAACGGTGTGCCAATCGGCGCCTGTCTTGCTCAGGGCAAAGCAGCGGAGGTATTCCATCCTGGCAACCATGGTTCAACCTACGGTGGTAACCCGCTGGCCTGTGCCGCGGCGGTTGCTGTGGTTGAAACCATTGAGAAAGAAGACCTGTGCGGCAATGCGCAGAAGATGGGCGACTACCTGCGTGAAGGTTTCCGTGCCCGTCTGAGCGACAGTGAACGCCTGCAGGAAATCCGTGGCCATGGCCTGATGATGGGTCTGGTTATCAATCAGGACTGCCCATCTCTGATGGCTGATGCCCTGAAAAAAGGTCTGTTGCTGAACGTTACGTCCGGCAATGTCGTGCGCCTGTTGCCACCGCTGAATCTCAGCCAAAGCGAAGCCGACCAGATCATCGCCACTGTCAGCGAGCTGATTGAGTCGCTGTAACAGCAAGAACTTAAGGAAACATTGTGAGACATTTTCTGACCCTGCTGGATCTCTCACCGGAAGAACTTAACTGGCTGATCCAGCGTGCCATTGAACTGAAACAGATACAGAAACGCGGCGAAGTATACGAGCCGCTGAAAAACCGCGTACTGGGGATGATTTTTGAAAAATCGTCCACCCGTACCCGGGTATCCTTCGAAGCCGGTATGGCGCAGCTGGGTGGCCATGCCATCTTTCTGTCACCGCGTGACNCCCAACTGGGTCGCGGCGAGCCGGTGGAAGACAGCGCCCGTGTACTGTCCCGGATGCTGGACGTCGTGATGATACGTACCTTTGATCACGACATGATTGAAACCTTCGCGGCATACTCTCAGGTGCCTGTGATTAATGCCCTGACCGATGATTTTCATCCGTGTCAGCTGCTGGCCGATATGCAGACATTCGTTGAGCACCGCGGCAGCATCAAAGGTAAAACCGTGGCCTGGATTGGTGATGGCAACAACATGTGTCACTCCTATATCAATGCCGCCCGTCAGTTTGATTTCAAACTGAATATCGCCGCACCGGAAGGCTTTGATCCTGCCCAGTTCCTGCTGGATGAGAACAAAGACCGTGTGACCCTGATGCGCGATCCGAAAGAAGCCGTTGCCGGTGCTCATCTGGTAACGACCGATGTCTGGGCGTCCATGGGCCAGGAAGAAGAACAGGAAGAGCGTGCGCGCAAATTCAAAGACTTCCAGGTATCCCGCGAAATGCTGGATCTGGCTGCCGATGATGTGCTGTTTATGCACTGCCTGCCGGCCCACCGCGGTGAAGAAATCAGCGAAGATCTGCTCGACGATCCGCGCGCTGTGGTCTGGGACGAAGCGGAAAACCGCCTGCACGCACAAAAAGCGCTGCTGGAATTCCTGCTTTGTCAGGAAGACTGATCCGGCGCTTGCCGGGCGAATAAAAAAACGGCTCTCAGGAGCCGTTTTTTTATTTCTGCTGCTCAGACCAGCAGCGGTGAAAAATCTTCTTCTTCGTCCGGGCTTTCTGTCACTACCCGGTTGCGTCCGCCACGCTTGGCATCGTACAGCAGCCGGTCAGCGCGGTTGATCAGCTCGTCACTGCTCTCTCCGCTGTGGTATTGCGACACCCCCGCAGAAACGGTCAGTGGCAGACCGGCGCTGGAGAAGGATTTTTTCATCACCGCTTTGCGCAGACGCTCCAATGCTGGCCCGGCTGTATCCAGTGTCAGGCCATTCAGCAACAGTACAAACTCTTCACCGCCGTAACGTGCAACCAGATCAACCTCACGGACGGAATCGCGCAGCAGCCGCGCCAGCTCCACCAACACTTCATCGCCGACTTTATGGCCATGCTGATCGTTAATCTGTTTAAAGTGATCGATATCGACGAAAGCCAGAACAAACGGCAGGCCTTCGCGGTTGGCCAATGCCTGACGTCGCTCCAGCGAACTCAGCAGGTAACGGCGGTTATACAGGCCAGTGAGCTCATCACGGACAGCCAGTTCTTCGATGCGCCCCATGGCCTCGCGTAACTGGCGGTTCTTGCGCCGGTAGGCTTCACGCAGCACACCGATTTCACGGCCAAGCAGGCTGTAACTCATCAGACTGATCAGGAAAGCCGCGCCAATAATCAGTTCATATCCGGCCACCAGCATCAGGCGGTTCTGATGATGCAGCACCAGGACAACCGTGGTGTAACCGGCCATGGTCAGCAGCGCGATGCCGAGAAAGCCACGCCAGCTCAGACGGAAAATGCCATACGGCAGGATCATCAGATAGGCCAGCAACACCAGAGCACGGCAGTCGTAACACAGCAGCAGGGTATAGGAGAGGAAGATCACGGCCCAGATCATGACCAGCAGAGTAATACCGGGGTCGGTGAACGACTGGGTGCGGCCGGAGGCGATAAAGTAGAGCATCACACCCTGCCCCAGCCAATACAGCACGATGCCACTCACCAGAGCAGGCAGGTAAGCGGCTGCCGTCGTCAGCGCCTGGATCAGGAAGAGCAGTGAAAACATCAGGGCCCCGGCACTGGCGAGCCAATGTCGCCGGACAATATCCTGTTGAATCCTTTCCATAGACTGCTCTGCCATGACATCCCGTGAATCAATTGCTTCGATTATATATGTCCTGCTGCGGCAGACTATGTCATTTCGCGTTATGTCACGATCGCGGCAGCTGACAATTTTTTATCCGGCGCTGCGTACCCGTTCCACAGCATCGCGCCAGCCCTTATAAAGTCTGGCGCGGGCGTCATCATCCACCGCAGGCTGGTAAGATTTATCGTCCTGCCATAAATCCGCCACTTCGGCCAAAGAGGAATAAATGCCCACCTGCAGCCCGGCCAGGAAGGCGGCACCCAGTGCAGTGGTTTCAGTCACTTTCGGACAGGCAATCGGAATACCAAGGATATCGGCAAGAAATTGCACCAGCCATTGATTAGCGACCATGCCACCGTCGGCGCGCAGGTTCTCCGGACGTATGCCGTCCTCGCGCATGGCTTCCAGCAGATCTCGGGTCTGGTAACACACCGCCTGCAGACCGGCTGTAACGATTTCTTTAATACCGGTATCCCGGCTGAGGCCAAGAATAGCACCGCGGGCTTCGGGATCCCAGTAAGGCGCCCCCAGACCGGTAAAGGCCGGTACCATATACACAGGGTTTTCATAGCCGGTCTGGTGTGCCAGAGATTCACTTTCACTGGCATCACGGATCAGCTGCAAGCCGTCACGGATCCACTGAATCGTGGCCCCAGCCATAAAGATCGAACCTTCAACCGCATAGGTCACTTCGCCGCCCAGACGATAGGCTACGGTAGTGAGCAGACGATGATTGGAGCGCACAGCCTCAGCGCCGGTGTTCATCACCACAAAGCAGCCGGTGCCATAAGTACTCTTGGCCATACCCGGTTCAAAACAGGCCTGACCGATCAGCGCCGCCTGCTGATCGCCGGCGACTCCACCAATGGGGATTGCGTGGCCCAGCAGATCAGCGCGAATGCTGCCGAAGTCAGCGGCACTGTCTTTTACTTCGGGCAACATAGCGGCTGGAATATTCAGCAGACGCAGCAACTCTTCATCCCAGCATTGCTGATGAATGTTAAACAGCATGGTACGCGAAGCATTGGTGGCATCCGTGGCGTACACCTCACCTCCGGTCAGATGCCAGAGCAGATACGTATCCACCGTTCCAAACAGCAGTTCGCCGTTTTCGGCCCTGGCACGGACACCTTCAACCCCGTCCAGCAGCCAGGCCACTTTGGTGGCGGAAAAGTACGGATCAAGCAGCAGTCCGGTACGTTCACTGATCAGCTCTTCAATGCCGTCGTGCTGCTGTTTCAGCTGCTGACAGAACGACGCCGTACGGCGGTCCTGCCAGACAATGGCATTGTGTACCGGCTCACCGCTGTTGCGATCCCAGATCAGGGTGGTTTCACGCTGATTGGTAATGCCGGCGACACGGATATCTGCGGCACTGATCCCGGCGTTTTCTATTGCATCCCGGGCTGCCTGCAGGGTGCTTTGCCAGATATCAGCAGGATTGTGCTCAACCCATCCCGGCTGAGGAAATATCTGCGGAAATTCATGCTGGCCAACGCCACAGATCCCGCCGCTGGCAGAAAAAATAATGGCACGGCTGCTGGTCGTCCCCTGATCAAAACTCAGAATGTAATCAGACATCAGATTCTCCTTTATTACCCTGCATCTTACTGTCTGCGGCGGACATCTCAAACGCCTGTCACAGCTGCAGGGCATCCCGGCACAGCAGTAACAGGTCATTCTGCGCTGCAGCTGGCGGATAAAATCACATCAGCAGAACCCGCTGAATTAGCTATAGTTTCTGACTGGCAGCCTTCTGAGCTTCCCTCTGGCGTCATGAAAAGTTAACATGCAAAAATCATTTAGCTTGAACTCAATTCATACGGAAGCCTATGCTTGATATCAAACACCTGCGGACTCTGGCAGCACTGCGTGATGGTGGCACTCTGGTCGAAGCCGCCCGGCGTATGCATCTGACACAATCCGCACTGTCTCACCAGCTGAAAGATCTGGAAGACCGTCTGGGGTATTCGCTGTTCCTGCGCAAAACCAAGCCACTGCGCTTTACCCGCGCCGGGCTGGAATTACTGCAGCTGGCCGATGATGTGCTGCCACGTATGCAGCAATGCGAACGCAATCTGCAGAAAATATCCGGCGAACGTGCCGGGCGACTGCATATGGTGCTGGAATGCCACAGCTGCTTTGACTGGCTGATGCCAGCCATCAACGCCTTCCGTGACCACTGGCCGGAGGTTGAAATTGATCTCAGCACCAGCTTTAACTTTGAGCCCCTGCCCGCTCTGATGCGTGGCGATGTCGACCTGGTGGTAACCTCAGACCCGGCCGAAACCGAAGGCATTTATTATCGCCCACTGTTCCGTTATGAGTCCCTGCTAGCGGTTGCCAATCAGCATCCGCTGACCCAGAAAGAGCGGGTAATGCCGAGTGATCTCAGCAATGAAACCCTGATTCATTACCCGGTAGACCGTAAGCGTCTGGATATCTTTGAATACTTTCTGACTCAGGCCGGGGTAGAACCGAAGTCAACCCGCCAGACAGAACTGACTCTGATGATGGTACAACTGGTTGCCAGCGGGCGTGGTGTCGCCTGCCTGCCTAACTGGGCGCTGCAGCCTTACCTCGACAGTGAACTGATCAGCGCCTGCAAACTGGGCAATAACGGTGTACGCCCGACCCTGTACGCAGCGATCCGCGCTGAACAGAAAGAAGCGCCCTATATCAAAGACTTTCTCAGTCAGGCGCTGGAGAACTGTTTTAACCACCTGGCCGGGATTGAACCGGTGGCCGAGCCATGATCAGCGGCTCACAAATCACTGGCAAACAGGCATAAAAAAAGGGCTCAAAAAGAGCCCTCAAATAAGCGAATAATTCGCTACATTCTCACCACGTCTCCAATGGATACGCACCGCCATCATGCTCCGGACCGGGTAAACCGTCTGTAGCGTGTCGGTATCAATCTGTAACCATTTGTAGCTATTGCCACGAATTGCATAACAGCTGGCACAATCGGCCCGGCATGCATTAAATATCCGGGCAGAAAGTGATTAATCCTGATGACGGCGCGGCCAGATCAGACTGAATTTAGCCCCGCCCAGAGCCTCGCTGCGGCCCACCATTGCCCGGCCACCATGCCAGTATGCAATACGCCGCACAATCGACAGCCCAAGCCCATAACCACCGGAACTGCGGGTGCGGCTGTCATCGAGGCGGGCAAACGCGGTAAATACCCGGTTCCATTCTTCCTCCGGAATGCCTGAGCCGTCATCTTCCACATCCACACGGCAAATATCCGCACCGATACTGCAATTGACCTGTACCGCCGATTTGGCATAACGGCCGGCATTGCCCACCAGATTCTGGATCGCCCGGTGGATGTATCTGGGTTCAATTTCAGCACTGCCAGCATCGTCCGGATTCATGCCGACATAAGACACCCGCACATGGGCCGGAGGTCTGGCCTCTTCCACCACCTGTAATGCCAGATCGGCAACATTGGCTTCCTGAAAATCGAGCAGCGGACCACCTTCTTCCAGACGCGCGTAGGTCAGAATTTCATCAATCAGTTCGTCCAGTTCCTGAATGTCCGAATCCATGCCGCTCAGCTGCTTGCTGACAAACGGGTCATCGGCCACATCCTCAATGATCTGCATACCAAAGCGGATACGGGCTACCGGCGTGCGTAACTCGTGGGAAACCGCACGCACCATTTCGCGCTGAATCGAAATCAGCCTTTGTATGTGCTCTGCCATCTTATTGAACGCAACACCCAGGCGACTGACCGGGTCCCCACCATGAATGGCTACCCTGGCATTCATATGGCCCTGAGCAAGACGGCTGGTTGCCTGCTCCAGCTTACTGAGGCGCATCTGGAAAGAATTCACCACCCAATACACCCCAAGCCCCAGCATCATAAATATGATCACCGTAATAACGGCAATGGCCTGCCATGAGTACGGATTAAAGGCTTCAATCGGTCCCAGCCGCAGGGCTTCCTGACGCCCCGGCAGTTTGGCCAGCGCTTCCGCCTTGCGGCCTTCAATAGAAATACGTGCCAGCACATCACCAAAATGGATGCGCGCATGATCCCCCTCAGACAACAGCAGGGAATCGAGTGGCACCACCGACAGCGGGAAGCTGAAATGCGGCTGCATACGGGCGAGAAAATCTTCAATACTGATGCCTGACCGTTGCCAGTCTTCCAGCAACATGTAGGCCGTGGCCTGAGCCTGAATTTCAGTGACGGTATCGATCTGAACTTCCAGCAGTTCATCATCGCTCAGGGTATGCAGCAGACGTGCGGTACGGCCGTGATTGACGCTGTCGACCAATACCTGTCCACGGGCCAGGCGATCACGCTGATATTCGTCCCGGGGGCCCTGTGAACGGGGTAATATGCGGATATCGGCATCGAAACGTGCCGACAGTTCAGAGATGGCATCCGGATCCTGGCGCAGCCTTTGAGCAAGCAGATACAGACTGCCAGCCACCATTTCTTCGTTGAACTGGGCGGTCCTGACCACGTTAACCAGCTGCAGCGCGGCGATACTGATCACCGCTACCATCAGCAGGGCCGCAACCAGCCCAGTGTAGACCCGGATAAAAATAGGCTTTCTCCTGCTCAGATTTCCTTAACGAACAGGTATCCCTTACTGCGGACTGTTTTGATGCGTTTCGGGTTCATCGGATCATCACCCACTTTCGGACGGATACGCGATACCCGCACGTCAATGGAGCGATCCTGACCGTCATACTCGATGCCGCGTAACTGATGGAAGATTTCTTCCCGTGTCAGTACCCGGCCAGCACTGCTGCTCAACAGCCACAACAGATCAAACTCAGCACTGGTGAGATCAATGCTTTCACCGTCCAGCCAAGCTTCGCGCATGGCACTGTCGACCACCAGGTTGCCAAAGGTCAGACGGTTTTCTGAGCTTGATTCCATTTCCTGCTCCGCCGGTACTTCACGCACGCGGCGCAACAATGCACGGATGCGCGCCAGCAGAACGCGTGGACGAACCGGTTTGGCCACATAGTCATCTGCACCCATTTCCAGCCCCAGTACCTGATCCAGATCTTCGGTACGGGCCGTAAGCATCAGAATCGGTCCTTTATAGTAAGGACGGACAATACGGCACACGGCGAGGCCGTCTTCGCCAGGCAGCATCAGATCCAGAACCACCAGATCCGGCTGTTCGGTTTTGATTCGTTCAATCGCCCGGCTGCCGTCGCCTTCAATTGAAACCTTGAGACCGTTGCTTTCCAGATAGTCTTTGGTGAGGGTCGCCAGACGCTCGTCATCTTCGACAATCAGAATGCGCCAGTTCTCTTCCGGATTATGACCGTGTTCATGATTCACCATGGGGTCTTACCATTCCTTACTCAGGTGGAATGCGGAGGACTTCCGCAATCATCTGGTTATAACTCTAGACGCTGTTACGCTTTGTTGCATAGTAACTAATTCAGTCTTTTTTTGGTAAGTTTCAATGCTTTGAATGACTTAGAAAATCCAATCACATCCTGTCCACGAACTACGCACAAGTTATCCACATGCCATTTACATAACCCACAATATCTTGGGGTTGAATTCATACTGCCACCGCATTATCTTGTGCTTCTGCTTTAAAATACGTCGGTAACTCAGTTACTTAGACCGGCTCTACATCTAAACCAGAGCCGCCGTCAAGCATTTTACGGATCCCCACAAAACATCAGGGACAGATGGAGTACTTTCCCTTGAATACAGGCACAGAAACCATGAGTGAGCTAAAGGTCACCAAACGTGACGGGACCCAGGAATCCCTTAATCTGGATAAGATTCATAAAGTTGTTACCTGGGCTGCAGAAGGGCTCAACAATGTGTCAGTCTCAGAAGTCGAGTTGAAGGCACATCTGCAATTTTTTGATGGCATTCAGACTTCTGAAATCCATGAGACCCTGATCAAAGCCGCCGCTGACCTTATTTCGGAAGAATCACCCGATTATCAGTACCTGGCCGCGCGCCTGAACATCTTCCACCTGCGCAAAAAAGCCTATGGCCGCTTTGAGCCGCCAGCGCTGTACGACCATGTAACAAAACTGGTCGAGAGCGAGCGCTACGACCGCCACCTGCTGGAAGACTACAGTGCCGAAGAATTCGCTGCGATGGATGCCTTTATCGATCACAGCCGTGACCTGAACTTCAGCTATGCCGCAGTAAAACAGCTGGAAGGCAAATACCTGGTTCAGAACCGCGTCAGCGGTGAAGTATTTGAAAGTGCACAGTTCCTTTACGTGCTGATCGCAGCCTGCCTGTTCGCCGGTTACGACAAAGAGCGCCGCCTGGACTTTATCCGCCGTTTTTACGACGCGGTATCCACGTTCAAGCTGTCTCTGCCTACTCCTATTATGGCCGGCGTCCGTACTCCGACCCGCCAGTTCAGCTCCTGTGTACTGATCGAAGCCGGCGACAGCCTGGATTCCATCAACGCGACCTCCAGTGCCATTGTTAAGTATGTTTCACAGCGTGCAGGCATTGGTATCAATGGCGGCCGTATCCGTGCACTGGGCAGCCCGATTCGCGGTGGTGAAGCTTTCCACACCGGTTGTATCCCGTTCTATAAACACTTCCAGACCGCAGTTAAGTCCTGTTCTCAGGGCGGTGTGCGTGGTGGCGCAGCCACTCTGTTCTACCCGATCTGGCATTATGAAGTAGAAAACCTGCTGGTTCTGAAGAACAACCGCGGTGTTGAAGAAAACCGTGTACGTCACCTCGACTACGGTGTGCAGATCAACAAGCTGATGTACGAACGCCTGATCAAAAATGGCAGCATCACCCTGTTCTCGCCATCCGATGTACCAGGCCTGTATGACGCCTTCTTCGAAGATCAGGAAAAATTTGAAGAGCTGTACGTGAAATACGAACAGCAGGACGGTATCCGCAAGAAAACTCTGAAAGCGGTGGACCTGTTCTCCATGATGATGCAGGAACGCGCCAGTACCGGCCGTATCTACATTCAGAACGTGGACCACTGTAATACCCACAGCCCGTTCAACCCGCACAAAGCGCCGGTGCGCCAGTCCAACCTGTGTCTGGAAATCGCCCTGCCGACCAAACCGCTGCACGACGTCAACGATGACGAAGGTGAAATCGCGCTGTGTACACTGGCTGCGTTCAACCTCGGCAAAATCGATCAGCTGGACGACTTCGAAGAGCTGGCCGATCTGATTGTGCGTGCTCTCGACAGCCTGCTGACCTACCAGGACTACCCGGTTCCGGCGGCAGAAAAAGCCAGCCTGAAGCGTCGTACTCTGGGTGTGGGTGTGATCAACTACGCCTACTATCTGGCCAAAAATGGCGTGAAGTATTCCGATGGTTCAGCCAATGGCCTGACTCACCGTACCTTCGAAGCCATGCAGTATTTCCTGCTGAAAGCGTCTAACGAGCTGGCCAAAGAACAGGGCGCCTGTGAAGCCTTCTCCGACACCACCTACTCAGAAGGTGTGATGCCGGTTGATACTTACAAACATGAAGTTGATAAATTCTGTGATGAACCGCTGCACCTCGATTGGGATGCGCTGCGTAAGAGTATTGTTGAGCATGGTCTGCGTAACTCCACGCTGTCTGCTCTGATGCCATCGGAAACCTCATCGCAGATTTCCAACGCCACCAACGGTATCGAACCACCACGCGGTTACATCAGTGTTAAGCAGAGTAAAGACGGCATTCTCAAACAGGTCGTANCGGACTACGAGACACTGAAGTCCAATTACGAGCTGCTGTGGCAGATTCCGAACAACAACGGTTACCTGCAGCTGGTTGGTATTATGCAGAAGTTCGTTGATCAGGCGATCTCCGCTAACACCAACTACGACCCTACCCGTTTCGGCGGCAAGGTACCGATGCAGCAACTGCTGAAAGATCTGCTCACCGCCTACAAAAACGGTGTGAAGACTCTGTACTATCACAACACCCGCGATGGCATGGAAGATCCGCAGAAAGATATACAGAAAGAAGACGACGACTGTGCCGGCGGCGCGTGTAAAATTTAAGCGTAAACCCTGCAGCGCCTTCGGCGGGCGCTGCGCTGAGATAGAACCTGTATGGCATACACCACATTTAATCGTAACGAATTTGATACTTTTGCTCAGCCGATGTTTTTCGGTGAGAACGTTAACGTTGCCCGTTACGATATTCAGAAACACAAGATTTTTGAAAGCCTGATCGAGAAGCAGCTGTCTTTCTTCTGGCGTCCGGAAGAGGTCGACCTGACCAATGACCGCAAGGATTACATCGATCTGCCGGAACATGAAAAGCATATTTTCATCAGCAACCTGAAGTATCAGACCCTGCTGGATTCCGTTCAGGGCCGTTCTCCGAACATCGCCCTGCTGCCTGTGGTATCGCTGCCGGAACTGGAAACCTGGATTGAAACCTGGTCATTCAGTGAGACCATCCACAGCCGTTCTTACACCCATATCGTACGTAACATCGTGCCTAACCCGGCCGAAATTTTCGACGATATCACCAAGAACGAATACATCGTACGCCGCGCGATTTCCGTGACTAAGTATTACGATGACTTTATCGAGCTGAGTAACTACTACCAGCAGCTGGGCGAAGGTACACACACCGTTAATGGCAAAACCATTGATGTGAACATGCATGAACTGAAACGTCGCCTGTATCTGACCATGGTATCGGTGAACGTTCTCGAAGCCATCCGCTTCTACGTCAGCTTCGCCTGCTCGTTCGCTTTCGCCGAACGCGCCAAGATGGAAGGTAACGCCAAGATCATCAAACTGATCGCCCGTGATGAAGCGCTGCACCTGACCGGTACTCAGCACATGCTGCAGATTATGGCGCGCGGTAAAGACGATCCGGAATTTGCCCAGATTGCCGAAGAGTGCCGCGACGACGTGGTAAATATCTTCAGCGAAGCAGCACAACAGGAAAAGGACTGGGCAGAATATCTGTTCAAAGACGGCTCCATGATTGGTCTGAACAAAGACATTCTGTGTCAGTACGTGGAATACATTGCCAACCAGCGCATCATGGCACTGGGGTTTGAGCAGATCTTCCCGACCATCAAAAACAATCCGCTGCCATGGATCAACGCCTGGCTGAACAGTGATAACGTGCAGGTTGCACCTCAGGAAGCTGAAATCAGTTCCTACCTTGTCGGCGCCATCGACAGTGAAGTGAACACTGATGACCTGGGTGATTTCGACCTCTGATGTCTGCTGCTTTGAAACACCGCAAAGATCATCCTGCTGAACAGACTGATGACTTCGAACTGACCGGAGATGCCGGCAACCAGCCATTTGAGCTGGAGCCGGTTATCCCGGACAGTGGCGAGCCTGCCCCCGTTCAGACCGAATTCTTTTTGCCCGAACACAATCCGGAACAACCGGATGCCACGCCGCAGATTGAATTTGAAGGGATGCCCCGCCCGGCTTACGCCGTTGCTCTGGAAGATGGCCGCCAGGCCACTTTCCGCAATGCGCACACCCTGCTGGAATCACTGGAAGCACAGAATATCGAAGTGCATTACCAGTGCCGCGAAGGCTATTGTGGCAGCTGCCGTACCCAGTTACTGGAAGGCAGTGTGCATTATCACGAAGAGCCTATGGCATGGCTGGATGACGACGAAATCCTGCCCTGCTGCTGCATTCCCAAAAGCGATCTCAAGATCAAACTCTGATCCCTCGCCTGACACTGCCCACGGTTGCTGGTTTGCATCATCAGCCAGCGCAGTTAATGCCTTATATCAATTTCAAAACCTTGCGGTTACCCTAAGATTGTTCCATTAATTACAATAACTGAGTTAGGGAGACCTGAGATATGGCCTTTATCTGCATCACACCCAATGTAGCCATGGTACGGATGAACGCGCGCGATCACCTGGAAGAATTACCCGGCGATTTCTACATCAATCTGGACATGCTGGTCGAAGCACGGATGAAAGAAGTGCGTGAAGATCACGACGGTGATTTCTGCGCCGATGTCCTGCTGGTACTGAAAAACAAAACCCACGAATTTGTTTTCCGCAACAGCCCGGCCGGTAACAAGGCCAAAGAAACCCTGAGCAAATACCTCACCGAACGCAGCATCAACTGCTGAGTTACCAGTGCCGCCCACCAGCTTGATTTATCGGGCTGGTGCGGTACCTTATTCCTCTTTGTCCCCCTGTGTCTGTTATTCCGGGATTACCTGCCCGGTGAAGAGGATTTTCCATGAGCCTTAATTTTCCTGCCATTGATAAAGCTGCACCTGCGTTCAGCGCGCTGAATCAGAAATCTGAAACCGTTACCCTGAAAAGCCTGAAGGGTAAAAAAGTGGTGCTCTATTTCTATCCGAAAGCCATGACCCCGGGCTGTACCACCCAGGCCTGTGGTATCCGCGACAGCCGCGACGAATTTGAAAAACTCAACACAGTGGTCCTCGGCATCAGCCCGGATGCGCCGGAGCGCCTGCAGAAGTTTATCGACAAACAGGAACTCAATTTTGACCTGCTGTCGGATGAAGACCACAGCATCGCCGAAGCCTATGGCGTGTGGGCACTGAAGAAATTTATGGGTAAGGAGTACGTCGGTATTCACCGCGTGACCTTTATCATTGATGAGAAAGGCGTACTGCGCCACATCATGGCTAAGGTAAAAACCAAAACCCATCACGACGATGTACTGGAAATTATTAAAGATATGTAATTCTGCTGCCAGCAAAGATAATGAAGGGGCGTGCATCATTTGCAGGCCCTTAACTTCTGCCTCATCTGGCCGATACAGACAGCATGAAAATCCTGTGCTGTTTACTCTTATTTTTTATTCCTCTGCTCAGTCACGCCGGTAACCTCAGCTGTGACGGCAGCCTGCGCTGGCTTTCCCTGTCCGGCGTCGATGCGCTGCGCGACAGCGGCGATCAGACACCGGCCTTTGGCTGTGGCTGGCAAAGTCGTATAACCCCGCAGAAACGCCGACTGTTGCCCGCATTGCCGTCATTTTATTACCGCCGCGCCCTGCCAACGGACATGTCACGCAGCGAAGGATTTATCCGCTACGAATTCTGGCAGGTCTCGCTGCCACTGCTGCGCATCAGTGATATGTATCTGAGCTTTGACGCCTCATCGGACTATCGCCAACAGATGCACACGCTCGACAGCGCACTGCAATGGCAAAATACCAGTCTGAGCACAGACACAGAGCTGCTGGTCGACAGCCGCGAGCATAATTATCGCCTGACACTGGATCTGCAGAGCAGTGATACACCTGTGTCTTACCTCTGGCTGAACTATCGCCAACAACAACAGCCGCTCAGCGTGTCGCGGAAAACAGCCATAAATCAGAGCGCAGCGAACCCGACCGAAACGGAGCTGCTGATCGAAGCCGAAATAACCAGTCAGGCCCTGGGAATCGCCTTTGAGCCGAACGGCTACGGCATAAGGCCACACATCAGTCTGCTCCTGGGTCAGGGAGAAGCCAGGGAAGATGGTCAGGCGGGCGATATTGCGGATGCTGTAGCCGGCGAACTGAAAGACAGCTCCGATCAGCTCAGCTTTCTGCTGCTGGAAACCCAGGCCGGCCTGAGGGGCCGCTATCGCCTCGGCCAACATCTGATTCTGCAGGCCAGNGGNGGGATCAACTGGCGCTACTTCCTCTATCCGGACGAAGACAGCGAAAAAACCATACGNAAAGCGTCATACAGNGCTGTGGATTACAGCATCAGCTCAGGGCTGAGCTGGCGCTTCTGATGTCTGTNTANGNTACAGGTNNCGTNCTCTGGNGCTCTGGCAATCAGGCTTTCTGATCGCGCTCAGCCTGNTGCCGGAACTCCATCGGAGTGACGCCCTCCCAGCGNCGNAAAGCGCGGGTAAAGGCNCTGCTCTCAGAAAANCCNAGCTCNGCGCTGATGCGGGTCAGCGACATATCGGTTGAAATCAACAGNGNCCGTGCGCGGCGCTGGCGNTCCTCGGCCAATANCTGCTGAAAGCTGGTAGCNGCATCCTGCAACTTNCGCTGCAGCGTACGNCTGCCCATGTTCAGCTGCTTTGCTGCNTCNTCACGATCGACATTGAGATCTTCACAGTTGAGTAANAAATGCCGCACCAGACCGGCAGTATCTGACTGCTGAATCGCCGCCAGCTGCTGCTCCAGCATGGCTTCATGCATGGCTGCCAGTTTTTCATCCCCCAGNGCCAGNGGCTCCTGCAACACCTGAGGTTCAAACACCAGTGCATTACGCCGTGCACCAAACTGCAGTGGTGCGGCAAAAATACGTTCATATTCGGAAATGTCGGCGGGAGCCTGATGGCAGAACTCGACCCGCANTAATGGCACGGGTTTACACGCTAACCAGCTGGCGAAATTCCTTAACAAAACCANCACAGCATCGACCTGATGACGGCTGAAATCGGCCTCCTGAGGTTCATAGCAAATACTGGCTTCGTGTGCTTCGTCACTCAGAAAATAGCGGCCACCGTCACTCAGTACACGGGTGTAACGGATGGATTTTTCAAACGCTGCGCCCAGCGACTGNCTGTGCATAAGAATCATGGCAAACAGCTGAAAATGCGTCGGTTTAACCTGCTCNCCCATTAACAGACCGAAATCCCGTCCCTCACATTCGGTTTCNGCCAGACGCCAGATTTTCAGCGTAGCGTCGAGGCTGACCCGGGCATAGGGTGTGCTCAGGATGTCATCCGTCAGGCCCGCTGTNGCCAGCAGCTCTTCATGACGTGCGCCCTGCTGCTCAGCAGCCTGCAACAGCGCTTTAATCCATAACACAGAAACGGTTTTTTCAGTCATANGAATCAGNTAAAGCTCAGGTTAATACGTTGGCCATTTACGAAANCAAACGTGAGTGTACCCTATCTTGAGAACGGACCATAAGACGCCTGTCGGTGCACAGCTGCNTTACGGAAATANGCCGGTATTTTCATTCAAAGGATGGATTGTCATCCTTCATAAACTGCCAGGCAGGAGTTAGTCTGTGGATGCCTGAGCGCAAAATGACAAAGATGAACGGCACTCCTGCACCTTTGCCGCACATCCATTACGGTGTAAAAGACTTATCGACAATTCAGTAAAGGAAGAAAAATTATGACAATCGCCTACTGGTGTGTACTGGCGGCGGCCCTGCTGCCCTATGTATTTACTCTGGTCGCAAAGTCGGCCGGGCGCTATAACAACTACGCACCGCGGGAATTTCTGGAAAAACAGCAGGGAATCCACAAACGTGCTCACTGGGTTCAGCTGAACAGCTTCGAAGCCTTTCCGGCGTTTGCCGCCGCTGTGATTATTGCTCACCTGAGCGGCGCAGATCAGGGAAGAATTGATACGCTCGCCATGGCATTTATTGCTATCCGGATTGTTTACGGAATTACCTATCTGGCCAATATGGCGATGTTACGTTCTGCGGTATGGATGGCAGGAATATTAACCGTGGTGGCGATATTTACCGCCGGCGCTTAAGGTAACAGCGGGCATATCTGATATGCCGCAATCTGATATGCCGAAAGAGCAGCGCGCTGATCCGCGCGGCATAACATTGAAACGTCAGGAAAAAACCAGCTGACCACGGTATTTATAGCAGTATGCGGTATTACAGTAGATCAGAATTTCCCGCCCTTTATCCTGCGTTTCAATAATATACAGGTCAGTAAACTCCGGGGTAACTTCCAGAAAAGTCGCATTACGGATCAGGTTAGCGACCAGCCTGTCGCCGCCCCCTGACATCCTGTCAGCAGACGCCACATAAGCAGAGCCCTGGGTGATGGACGTCACCACCAGCATTGCCAGGCCAAACACGAAGCTTTTGTGAAATAAAGACATATCTACCTCCCGAGGTCACTCTCTTTTAGAGTATAGGAGCAGCCCTCCGGCCCGGGAGGATTGTTTTGTTATAAAAGGTTTACGGAAAATACCGTTACCATGTGAACAGCGATGCCATCGCGCACAAACTGCGCTCCGGCATCAGGCCATAAAATGAGGGATACAAACTTTCAGGAATCAGTGTGCCGGCTGGCGGCGCAGGGATACCAGTAATTCGGCTTCGCCGCGGGCCATGCCGCAGTTATCGACCAGGTCACTGGCACTGGCACCCAGCCCAACCAGACGCGACGCCTGTTGGTACGTCGCTTCATCGGTCGTCGGCAATACCACCTTACGCTCTGCGCTCTGCATACGACCGTCCATCTGACGGATCTTCCGTCCCATGCCGATGGTGCTTTTACTCATCGCCTGATAGGACTGCTGTAGATGATTTACAGCGTCATCCAGACGTCTGGATTCTTTATTCTGTTGGCGTTTGAGGCTGAACATCATCAGCCCCACCACAAACATTAACGCCATATTGCCGATCAACAACCAATGCATAAGAGACAGAGAGATCATAATCAGAGACCCTGAAGTTCTGTCCACTCCTCATCCGTCATCAGCTTTTCCAGGTCTACCAGAATCAGCAGCTCATCATTTTTATGACAAACACCCTGAATAAACTTGGCGCTTTCTTCGTTACCGACGTTAGGAGTGGTTTCAATTTCTGACTGCCGCAGATAAACCACTTCAGCCACCGCATCCACGAGGATACCCACAACCTGATTTTCCGCCTCGATAATCACGATACGGGTCTGATCTGTGGTGTCAGCGGTTGGCAATCCAAAACGCAGCCGGGTATCAATCACAGTCACTACGTTACCACGCAGGTTAATGATACCCAGTACATACGGGGGCGCACCGGGAACCGGGGCAATTTCACTGTAACGCAGTACTTCCTGAACCTGCATTACGTTGATTCCGTAAGACTCGTTTTCCAGACGAAAGGTGACCCACTGAAGGACCGGATCTTCCGCCGCTTTATTTCCGGCAATCGCTGACATATTACATCCTCGCAAAGAAAGGCCGCAGCCTGACCGTGTCGTGCTTAACGCCGGCCGGCTTCCGTTGTTGCTGAAATCCGGCCTGTGTGTCAAAAAACATGACGAACCTTTCTTTAATATAGATCAGAGCACAAAGTGTACCAGTTAAATTTGAGCTAAATTTTCACGCGCCCGGCGAATAACGGACATATTAACGGCGGACATTCTCTTCCAGCAGCGACATCAGCCCCGGAACATCAATCAGGGCACACATTTCAGAAATGACAGTTCCCGCCAGCCATGGGCGTTTGCTGGCATCCCCGCGCCATTTGATGGAGTCGTAAACCAGTGTGACGGTATCGCAGATTTCCTGACAGGCGAGAGCCCAGGGAGAGCGATCCAGTTGAATAAAGAAGCTGTAGCCTTCATCGGCAAGGCTGACCTGACGCTCAGGCATAATCAGCCGGGCACTGTCGATGACCGTCATCTTGCTGTCTTCGCCCTGCCAGACACCTAACGACCACGCCGCCTGCCCGAACAGCGGCGTGACTTTATCAGAAACATTATGAACGCCACCGAGTAATGGCAGCGGTATCGCCAGTTTCAGACCAGCGACTTTAAAAATTAAGCATTCGATACCCTGAACAGAGCGCCAGTTTAATGGCGCCGGTTGAGTACTGATGTCAGGAGACTGATCATCTGTCTGTTCTTTGACATCCGTCAGAGGTTCGTTAACGACAACCTCTTCAACGGTTACCTCTTCCTGTTCAGGAGGCGCAGCTTCTTCCTGAAAGGCTGTGACCTCTTCCACTGCCGTTTCAACCAGCGTCTCCGTAACAGTCTCCGTAACAGTCTCAGTTACTGTCTCAGGTACTGTTTCGGGTACTTCGGGGACAGTCAGCGTCTGTGGCAGGGTTGTCAGCGGCAGCGGCTGCTCGGCATACGTCACCGGACGGGCGGACTCAGGTGTAACCTCCGCTTTAGGTTTAAGCTCAGCAACGGTTTGCGCGGATGAACGCGCAGGCGCTTCCGGCGCAGCCGTTGCCATGACCAACAGATCATTCAGATAATCCTGCAGGACAATATCGACCTGATTATCATCACCGGCCTGCGGCTTACGTTCACTCATTTCAACACCGCCTCCCCAAGCAGAGGATCAGCAGATGCAAGAATATAGCTGCGTAATTTACATGGTGGTAAAACACTGACGTGGTGCAGCAGATGAAACAGCTGTGTACGTTGCTCTGCAGCCGTTCCCTGCCCGGCTGCGGCAAGACTGATTGGCGCAAAACCCGGCAGTAAGGTTGAGGAATTCAGAGCGTCTTCAAGATGGCCACGGCGCACGGCATCACTGAGCAGGTTGTCCCAGTTGACTGACTGACCACGGACTTCTCCCTGATCGGACAACAGATGACTCAGGTAGTCGGTTACCGGATCAGCTTCCGCGAGCTGTGCTGGACGCTTATCAGGCACGCTGACGCTCCGCGACATCCAGAGAAGCCAGCAGATGACGATAGGCACGCACACCACGACCATCTGCGTCCATCTGATGCGGAAAGATACCCTCATGGCTGGCATCACGCAGACGGGTATCCACAGGAATGGCTTCATCCCACAGGGATTCAGGATACTGACGGCGCATTTCTTTCAGGGTCGTCAGTGAGGCGGTTGTACGGCGGTCGAACAGCGTCGGCACAATGGTGTATGGCAGCTGACGATTCTGCGAGCGCATCACCATCTTCAGCGTGTGCACCATGCGTTCCAGCCCTTTCAATGCCAGATGTTCGGTTTGTGTGGGAATAACCAGTTGCTGACAGGCCGCCAGCGCATTGACCAACAATACGCCAAGAATCGGTGGCGTATCCAGCAAGGCGTAATCGTACTCATCCCAGAGTTTTGCCAGCGAACGCGCCAGAACCAGGCCCATGCCGTCCTGACCACTCACCTGACGCTCAAGTGTTGCCAGCGATGTCGTCGCCGGCAGCAGAGAAACATTATCCATTGAGGTGGATTTAAGCACCGAGCGGACAAATTCCCGGTCTTTATAACGTTGTTCAAAAAACAGATGATAAAGACTGCGTTCGAGGCTGTCCGGGTCCTGCCTGAAATAACTGGTGAGTGAACCGTGAGGATCCAGATCTACCAGCAGCACCCGCTTGCCCTGCGCGGCAAGCAGCCCGCCAAGGGCGACCACACTGGTGGTTTTTCCGACCCCACCTTTTTGATTTGCAATTGACCAGATCCGCACGCGCGCCACCTTGTTAATATGTTACAGCCAACTTTCCGGCACTGACTTTGCCCAAATACCTGTAAATCTCTAAGGCAAAATTCGTGTCAGGTTTTAAAAAGGCCAATAAAAAATGATCGACTTTTAAGGTTATCGTCCATTTTTCAGATTAATTAAGATGGGAAACGCAAAAGAATGAAAAAATCAGATACCAGCTCTGTGTTTGCCGGCAAAAAGACAGGGAATTGGCGGCAATAATATGCCGCCGGCTATCCGACGAATCCAGCGTCAGTTAACTTCTTCAACCAGACGCGGCGCAACGTCCTTCAGAGATAATACTTCATCACTGAGGCCTTCTTTAATCACCGCCAGTGGCATACCGAAGATCACGCAGCTTTCTTCGTCCTGAGCCCATATTCCGGCCCCTGTATCTTTGAGCAATCTGGCACCTTCTTTTCCATCAGATCCCATACCCGTAAGAACAATACCCAGGGTCTTTCCCGGATAATGTTTTGCCGCTGAAGCAAACGCAATATCAACACTTGGGCGGTAATTAACCCGATCATCACTTTCGCGGATATGGATCGTACCGCCATTGCGCCGGTCCACCATCAGCTGCATACCGCCCGGGGCAACATACACGTGTCCCTTTTCAAGATGATCACCATCCGCCGCTTCTTTTACCACCAGCGGACTGAGTGAATTCAATCGCTCAGCAAATGCTTTAGTAAAAGAACCCGGCATATGCTGAATAATAACAATCGGTGTTTTAAATGATCCGGGAATACCCTTAAACAACGTCTGCAGCGCAGCCGGGCCACCGGTTGACGTACCGATCATAACCAGCTCTGTGCCTTTTAAACGCCCTTTAACAACCGGTTTACTTTTCTGGACAACCGTCTGCTTCTGTTGATTTCTGGCAACCGCTGCGATTTTATCGGTCAGCGCCCGTTTAATCTGTATTGCGTCTTTGGCAATCTGATCGAAATTTTTTGGCAGAAAATCCAGCGCACCAGCATCTATCGCATCCAGCGTAACGCGGGCACCCTCAAACGTCAGCGAGGAAAACATCAATACCGGAACCGGACGACGCTGCATGATATTACGCACTGCAGTAATGCCATCCATGACCGGCATTTCATAATCCATCGTAATCACATCAGGCTTAAGCGATTCGTTCATATCAATCGCTTCCATTCCGTTGGAAGCCACACCAACCACTTCCATACGGGTATCGGCATTAATAATGTCGCTTACCCGACGGCGAAAGAATCCTGAGTCATCTACAACCAGTACACGGATAGTCATTCATTCTGCTCGCTTAAAAAGTGTTGGCCGGAAACAGTCGGCCAACACCTGTATCAGTCCTGTGAAACGCTGTCACTTATCAGGCCGCATGCGATTGTTTGGCTGCATAGCGGCCAAGCATACTCGGGATATCCAGAATCAGCGCAATACGCCCGTCACCGGTAATGGTTGCACCCGCCATACCGGCAGTGCCGTGCAACATTTTCCCCAGCGGCTTGATCACAACTTCTTCCTGTCCAACCAGCTGATCAACGACAAAGCCAACCCGTTTGGTACCGACGGAAACCACTACAACATGAGCAGTTTCGTCTGCCTGGGCGTTCTGTTCGCCCGCTACCAGCCAGCGCTTCATATGAAACAGCGGGATTGGTTTTTCCCGTACCACCACCACTTCCTGACCATCAACGATGTTGGTCTTGGTCAGATCCAGGTGGAAAATTTCATTCACGCTTACCAGAGGGAAAGCAAATGCCTGGTCTTTCAGCATCACCATCAGCGTCGGCATAATCGCCAGCGTCAGTGGTACTTTAATGCTGATGTTCGTGCCGACGCTGAGTTTCGAATCGATACTCACCGTACCGTTCAGCTGGGTGATTTTCGTTTTTACAACGTCCATCCCCACGCCACGGCCAGACACATCGGAAATCTGTTCTTTGGTGGAAAAGCCCGGTGCAAAAATCAGGTTAAAACATTCGGTATCGGTCAGACGATCTGCGGCATCCTGATCCATCAGCCCTTTTTCAACGGCTTTTGCGCGTAATTTATCCGGGTCCATACCGGCGCCATCATCCTGAATTTTCAGCAGGATATGATCGCCTTCCTGTTCTGCTGACAAAATCACGGTACCAACCCGTGGCTTGCCTTTTTTCTCCCTGTCATCAGGCATTTCCACACCGTGGTCAACCGAGTTTCGCACTAAGTGAACCAGCGGATCGGCCAGAGCCTCAACCAGGTTTTTATCCAGGTCGGTTTCTTCACCGCGCAGCTCAAGGTTAATTTCTTTCTTCAGCTGACGGGCAAGGTCACGTACCACCCGCGGGAAGCGGCCGAATACTTTCTTAATCGGCTGCATCCGGGTTTTCATCACCGACGACTGCAGATCACCGGTAACAACATCCAGGTTGGCAACTGCTTTCGCCATGGATTCGTCAGTGCTCTGTAAACCCAGTCGCACCAGACGGTTACGCACCAGTACTAATTCACCCACCATGTTCATGATGTCATCGAGTCGTTTGGTATCGACACGCACGGTGGCTTCAGCCTGATGCGTTTCTTTTTCTGCCGCAGCCTTGGCTGCTGCCGGTGCCGCTGGCTTTTCAGCAGCTGCAGGTCGGGCAGCAGGTTTTGCCGCTGCCGCCGCTGGTTTAGCCGCCGCTGCGGGTTTCGCTGGTTCGGCTTTCGGAGTATCCGTCGTGGCCGTTGCCGCAGGCTTTTCTGTGGCTTTCGGCGCTTCGGCGGCTGGCGCCTTCACGTCTGCTGTTTCTGGCTCTGCAGCACTGGCTGAATGCTTGCCCTTACCGTGTAACCGGTCGAGCAATTCTTCAAATTCTGAATCAGTAATCAGATCATCGCCGGAAGCCGCACCGGCGACCGCTGCTTCGGTGTCAGCGGCGGCAGGTTTTTCCGGTTCTGACGGCTTACTGTCAGCAGCAGCGTGCTTGCCTTTGCCATGAATCTGGTCCAGCAGGGCCTCGAATTCATCTTCGGTTATTTCATCATCCGATGCAGCAGTGCTGTCACCGCCCATATCAAACAGATCGTCGTCATCCATTGCCGCGGGCGGCGCAGCTGCCGGCGCTTCCGCAGCCGGAGGCGCTGCAGGCTGACCGTCATCCAGTGCATCCAGCAGTTGCTCGAACTCATCATCGGTGATGTCGCTGTTGTCTGCTGCAGAAGATCCGGCAGGAACATCGAACAGATCATCGGAGGCGCTATCCTCTGCCAAGGGCTCTTCTGCAACCGCTTCTTCTTCAGCCGGCTCTTCAGCGGCCACTTCAGCTGCCACCGCTTCATCTTCTGATTCCGGCAGGGCAAGCTGATGCAGGCGCTCGATTAACTCAGGGTCTGCATCATCAGGTGACGCGCCTGAGCGTACGCTTTCAAACATTTCGTTAACACTGTCTAACGCCTGTAACACCACGTCCATCAGATCGGACGTTACCCGGCGGTTACCGTTGCGCAGTGTATCGAACACGTTCTCTGCCGCGTGGCAGCAGTTCACCAGCGGATTCAGTTGCAGGAAGCCTGCGCCACCTTTTACCGTATGGAATCCACGGAAAATGGCGTTCAGCAGATCGTTATCATCGGGACGCTGTTCAAGATCGACCAGTTGTTCAGAGAGCAGCTCAAGGATTTCTCCGGCCTCGACCAGAAAGTCCTGCAGAATCTCTTCATCAGCATCGAAACTCATCCGTTAGCTCCTTTAAAAACCAAGACTGGACAGTAAGTCATCAACATCATCCTGGCTGGCAACTACGTCATTACTGGATTTATCAATCTGCGGTCCTTCCGCAGCTATGTTTGCGCCATCATCTGGCTTCTCAGGCTCAACCTCAGGGTAAGCATGAGTAATTCCTGTGAGCGAATCGACCTTGCCGGCCATGGCCACCAACTGCACCAGGCGACCTTCAACGTCGCGTACCAGAGCCGCTACCTTATGAATGACCTGACCGGTAAGATCCTGAAAATCCTGGGCCAGAACAATATCGGATAACTGCCCTTTCAAAGTCTCTGACTGCTCTGCACTGTCAGCCAGAAACAGGTTGATATCTTTGCTGAGGGCACGGAATTCATCCGGCTTCAGCTCTTTATTCAGGAACCGTTGCCATTGCGATGACAAGTGCAACGCCCGATCATGAATATCGCTGGCCAGCGGCATGCCAGCGTCAGCGAGATCCATGGTGCGGTTGGCCGACTTATCAGTCATTTCCAGCACGTATTCCAGTTTATCGGTCGTACTGTCGATTTCTGAAGCTGCACCGACGGTGTCGACGTTCAGATTTTTTATCGACTCGTGCAAAGCACGGGTCAGATGACCAATTTCTTGATACAGCGTACGGTCCCGGACCTGATTCAGGTCGTTAACAAGGGCGACGGCTTTACCGTATTCCCCGCGCTCGACTTCCCTGAGCATGCTTTGGGCAAGATCACGGATTTCTGCGCCTACGCTGACGATATCGGACTCACGGTCTTTGTTGATTCCGGCCATCAGGTCGCCTTCCTGTTATCCTTCGACGCGTTCAAAGATCTTGTCGATCTTTTCTTTCAGCACTGCCGCGGTAAAAGGTTTCACCACGTAGCCGTTCACGCCGGCCTGAGCTGCAGCAACAATCTGATCACGCTTGGCTTCGGCCGTAACCATCAGCACCGGCAGGGTTTTAAGCCTGTCGTCCGCACGAACTTTTTTGAGCAGATCAAGCCCGGTCATACCCGGCATGTTCCAGTCTGTTACCAGGAAGTCGAAATCCCCATTCTGTAACATTGGCAATGCTGTCAGACCGTCATCGGCCTCCTGGGTATTAGTGAAGCCCAGGTCACGCAGCAGGTTCTTTACGATTCGTCTCATGGTTGAAAAGTCATCAACAACGAGAATTTTCATGTTTTTGTCCAAAACGACCTCCAGTAATCGACTCTGTATATTCCAAGCCGTTCCTAAGATTTATTGTAGACGCAGTTATCGCTTTATCCAGAAACTGGTAATGAAGGATGATGTTTTGTGCAGCAGGCCTCATACGGGCCTGTTTATAAAATAATCAACCGGGCCGGATCAGGAGATCCAGCCACCAAGGCGGGCACGCAGACGGTGGGCCGCCTGACTGTGAAGTTGACTGACGCGGGACTCACTGACGCCCAGTACAGCGCCAATTTCTTTGAGGTTGAGCTCTTCGTCATAGTAGAGCGCCAGCACCAGCTGTTCGCGTTCTGGCAGCGTTTTAATGGCTTCTGCCAGTTGTGTCTGGAATGAGTCGCGCTCAATGCCATCAAGCGGATCTGGCGAATCGTCTTCAAAGATATCGAAGCCGGAATCACTTTTTTCCAGTACCTCTTCAAAACTGAACAGGCGACAGCCGGCGCTGTCTTTCAGAATACTGTGATACTCGTCCTGGGAAATGCCGAGAAACCCGGCGACTTCCGCATCTTCGGCATCACGGCCTTTTTCACTTTCAATCTGTTTGATGGCATCACTGATACGGCGGAAATTACGATGCACGGATCGCGGAGCCCAGTCGCCACGACGGATTTCATCCAGCATGGCACCGCGGATACGGATACCGGCATAGGTTTCAAAACTGGCGCCTTTACCGCCATCGTACTTACGTGACGCTTCCAGCAGACCAATCATACCGGCCTGTATCAGATCATCCAGCTGCACACTATCAGGCAACCGCCCCAGCATATGGTGAGCAATGCGCTTCACCAGTGTGGCGTGTTGGCGGACAAGCTGATCAAAATCCTGGTTCTGTACGTCTGAATACACTAATGAACTTCCTGCAAGCATTGGTGACCCGGTTTATTGGTTACCCAGACTCATGCACCGACTTCCTGCACCAGACGGTCCACGAAAAATTCCAGATGTCCGCGCGGCGAAGAAGGCAGCGGCCAGGCATCCACTTTTTTAGCCAGCGCACGGAAAGCAGTCGACGCTTTCGCCCGCGGATAGGCTTCAATTACCGCTTTCTGACGCTGCACAGCGCGCTTAACGGCATCGTCCTGCGGAATCGCGCCAACATACTGCAGCGCCACTTCCAGAAAACGGTCCGTTACTTTTGTCAGTTTAGCAAACAGAGCTGTTCCTTCCTGCGGTGTACGCACCATATTTGCCACGATGCGGAAACGGAACATGCCATAGTCGCGGTTCAGCAATTTAATCTGGGCATAAGCGTCAGTGATAGAGGTAGGCTCGTCGGTGACCACCATAATCACTTCCTGGGATGCACGCACAAAGCTGAGTACCGTATCGGAAATACCGGCAGCGGTATCCACAATCAATACATCAATGTCATCACCAAGATCACTGAACGCCTGAATCAGCCCGGCGTGCTCCATGGAATTCAGCTGGGATAATTTCTGCGTGCCGGATGATGCCGGAACAATACGGATACCGCCTGGTCCTTTCACCATCACTTCGCGCAGATCGCATTCACCCCTGAGCACATTTTCAATGGTTTTATTGGCACTGATACCCAACAGGATATCGATATTGGCCAGCCCGAGGTCGGCATCAAGCACCACAACACGACGTCCCATTTCAGCCAGCGCAATCGCCAGATTTACGGAAACGTTACTTTTACCAACCCCGCCTTTGCCACCGGTAACTGCAATTACCTGAACAGGACGCCTAGCCATAAATTCTCATGCTCCATGTTGAATGCCGGATTGCTGATTGGCGAGACTCATCGCTTCAGCGGCCTGCCAGCGGGTTCTCGCCATGCGCGCCATCTGTTCGGCAAGTTTCACCAGTTTATCTGCATCCGGATAATGCACATCGTCAGGAATGTGCGGACCATCGGTTACCAGCGCTACCGGTAAATGTGTTAACGCTGAAATACTGAGCGCCGGCCCAAGGCTGAAACACTCATCCAGTTTTGTGTAAACACAACCGGTTAAACCAATGGCTTTATAATGTTCGAAATTTTCCTGCAGGCAGCGCCCCTGACTGGTCAGTGGCAGCACCAATAATTTTTTCAGGCGCGGTCCTGCTTCTTTAAGCATAGACAATTGCACAGTGAAATGTGGGTCCTGACTGGCAAGACCCGCGGTATCCACCAGAACCAACTTTTTATCCTGCAGTTTGGCCAGTATTTTATTTACCGACTGGCCCGGCGGTACTATGTGCAGATCGACACCCAGCAGGCGTGAAAACGTTTTCAGCTGATCNTGCGCAGCAACGCGATAGCTGTCGAGGGTGACAAACGCCACCGACTCTTTGCCATGGCGAATAACAAACTGTGCCGCAAGCTTGCCAATGGTTGTGGTTTTGCCGGCNCCGGTNGGCCCGACCAGCGCNTAAATTCCNCCACGGTCGAGCATGCCGGAAGGCGCNACCGGAATATCTGTGGCAATCAGTTTCAGTGCCTTTTCCCAGGCATCGTCCAATGCCAGATTGCTGTCGAGACGACTGGTAATCCGGTCAGCCCAGGCCGGTTCAAGACCAACATCCTGACAGCGCTGCCATAGCTGTGACTGCTGCCAGGTTAATGGCCGGCTGCTGTCCCAGGCACTGCCCTGATGACTGACCAGCCAGTCTTTTAATTCTTTTAATTCGCCGCTCATCTGTGCCAGTGCATTGCTGTACCAGCTTTCNTCNCGATCGGTTTCACGACGTTTGGCNGGNNCNGAACGTTGNGCAACAGGNTCCTGCNGNTGNTTNCGGACCGGNGTATCCTGGTAGCTGTCATTTTTCAGNCCGCTGAGCACAGCTTCCAGTCCTTCACGACTGCTGACGTCNGANCGACTGNCGAATTCTTTACGCTGATGACGCTGCTGCGGNTCTTCNCGCGAGGCNCGCTTNGCTTCNTCAAGCTCCGCCTGCAAACGCAGCTGACGTTCAATTTCCGGACTGTTGGCATCCCGCTCAGACTGATAATCCAGAGCGGCAACNACTTCGATACCGTCATCAACTTTTTTACTGGAAAGGATGACCGCGTCGGCTCCCAGCTCCTGAGAAACCAGGCGCAGAGCAAGTTGCATATTGGGNGCGCTGAAGCGTTTAACTTTCATATCGATTTCTCACTGAGCTTACTTGCCGCCGATACTGGCGACGATCGTAATACTTTTGTTATCCGGTATTTCCTGGTACGCCAGCACGTGTAACTGATCCATGCTGTTACGTACAAACTGNGCCATGGCCGGACGCAGCTGAGTGGTTACCAGNAATACCGCCGGACGTCCTGCCGCTTCCTGCGCCTGCACTGCTTCGCCCAATGAACGNTGCAATGTGTCGGCCATGGCAGGCTCCAGTACCAGACCGCTCTGGAGACCCTGCTGCGATGTCTGTTGTAAGGACTTAAGCAACAACTGTTCCAGCGACGGATCCAGGGTCATAACAACCAGCTGATCCTCGTTACCAAAGATGTTCTGTACAATCATGCGGCTCAGGGAGAGACGTGCCACAGTGGTCATGGCGGCAATATCTTGACTCTGGCCGGTAAAATTCGCCAAAGACTCGGCAATTGAACGCATATCGCGGATCGGCACATGCTCACGCAGCAGGTTTTGCAGGACACCCAGTAACTGACTGATATTGATGGTATTTGGCACCAGCTCTTCGGCCAGTTTGGGCGACGCCTTGGCCAGCATATCCACCAGTTTCTGCACGTCTTCGTGGCCCAGTAACTCATGGGCATGACGCTGCAGTTTCTGATTTAAATGCGTCGCNACAACCGTACTGGCATCCACCACGGTATAGCCCAGTGTCTGCGCGCGATCTTTTTTATCTGCGTCAATCCAGAAAGCATCTAAACCAAAGGCNGGATCGCGGGTTGGCTGACCATCTATTTTGCCGAACACCTGACCAGGATTAATGGCCATTTCCCGTTCCGGAAAAATTTCAGCTTCCGCCAGCGTTACCCCCATCAGGGTGATACGGTATTGGTTAGGCAATAAATCCAGATTGTCACGGATGTGGACCGACGGCATCAGGAAACCCAGCTCCTGCGATAATTTTCTGCGCACGCCTTTAATACGGTTAAGCAACTGCCCCCCCTGATTTTTATCAACCAGAGGAATCAGACGGTAGCCGACTTCAAGGCCGACCCGGTCAACCGGCTCAACGTCGTCCCAGCCAAGCTCTTTTACTTCCATTTGTTTGATAGCGGCTTCGGCTTTTTCTTTTGGAGCAGCCAGTGCATTACCGCCAGCGGGTGATGGCAGAGCGTCAGCTGTTTTAGTCGCAACGCCAATTTTACGCGCGATACTGTCGCCGAGTTTGCCGCCTTCTTTTTTCCAGCTGATATAGTAAGCAATCACACCGGCGACCAGAGCAGCACCGATAAATACCGTGTGTGGCATACCAGGCACAGAACCCATTAATGCCATCAGACCAGCGGAAACAGCCAGTGCACGGGATGATGAAAACATCTGACCAACCACCTGCTGGCCCATGTCTTCATCGTTGCCATTGCGGGTAACCATGATGGCCGTTGCAGTAGACAGTAACAGCGATGGAATCTGCGCCACCAGACCGTCACCGATGGCCAGCAGAGTGTATGCGGATACCGCATCACTGAAGCTCAGCCCGTGCTGAGCCATACCAATGCCAAAACCACCAACAACGTTAATAATCAGAATCAGAATGCCGGCAACCGCATCGCCTTTTACGAATTTACTGGCACCGTCCATGGCACCGTAGAAATCAGCTTCCGCAGCAATATCGGCACGGCGGGTTTTGGCCTGATCAGCGTCAATTAATCCGGCATTCAGGTCAGCATCAATCGCCATCTGTTTACCTGGCATCGCATCCAGGGTGAAACGTGCAGATACTTCCGAAACACGCCCGGCACCTTTGGTGACCACCACAAAGTTGATGATCATCAGAATCATAAAGACCACCAGACCGACCGCATAGTT
This sequence comes from Oceanospirillaceae bacterium, assembly GCA_002706025.1. Lineage (GTDB taxonomy): Bacteria > Pseudomonadota > Gammaproteobacteria > Pseudomonadales > Oceanobacteraceae > Venatoribacter. The sequence goes on along the minus strand of PAJK01000045.1, from coordinate 61,097 downwards.
ACCGCCGATCAGCACTTCACCAAACGCTTCAATCACCCGCCCTGCTGCATCACCGCCCTCGTGACCATACATAAGTACCACGCGGGTCGAAGCAACGTTAAGGGCCAGACGAAGCAATGTGGCAACCAGCAGAATGGTCGGAAATATGGCAAAATCCAGCGGCCGTTTAGCATAAACACTGACCAGCAGAACAACGATGGACAGCGCGATATTAAAGGTAAAGAAAGTATCCAGCAGAAATGGCGGCAGCGGCAAGGTCATCATACCCAGCAGCACCAACAGCATCACGGGAATACTCAGGTTACCCTGCGCCAACATTCCGGCTCCGCTGCGCAGAGAGCCAAGAATCTGATCTTTTGTGGCTGTCGCCATAGGTTACTTCCGCCAGAAATCCATCAATTACCCTGACTTTGCAAAAACCTTTCCGGTTTACAGTCCGGTAACAAAAAAGATCGGCGGGCAGAAAAAAGGCCGGAATTTCCGGCCAGATAAGATTTAAATAAACAAGCAGAGACTCAAACCTGCGGGTCCGGATCGACGCGCAGATCCTGAGGTATCGGCATGTCCGGTTTACGTTCGGGTTTAGGACCGCGGCCCTTAACATACATATCCATCTGATACATATAAGCCAGTACCTGAGCCACAGCAACGTAAAGCCCTTCAGGAATTTCTTCGCCGACTTTACAGTGGGTATATAGTGCCCGCGCCAGCGGCGGTGCCTGCATCTGCGGCACGTTATGTTCTTTGGCAATTTCACGGATTTTCAATGCGGCCTGGTCTGCACCTTTGGCAACCATTAATGGCGCGCGCATATCACCGGCCTCATAACGCAGAGCCACGGAATAGTGAGTCGGGTTGGTAATAACCACGTCAGCAGTCGGTACATCGGCCATCATACGGCGCTGAGCGACTTCACGCTGGAGCTGACGGATCCGGCCTTTAACTTCCGGCCGCCCCTCACTTTCTTTGTATTCGTCTTTGATTTCCTGCAGTGTCATACGCAGCTTTTTGGTATGACTGTAAATCTGCCAGGGTACATCCGCAATGGCGATCAGCGCAGTGGACAGACACAGAAAAATCACACTCCAGATAATAATATGGACCGAGCCTTCCACGGCGGGCTCAACATCTTTGCGCAGTAATGACATGGCATCTTCAAAATAAAAACCAAGAACCATCCACGCCATAAATCCAACGACCAACACCTTAGCCCAGGATTTAATCAGCTCCACCAGGGAATTTGCAGAAAACATCCGCTTAAGACCAGACAACGGGTTCAGACGGTTCAGCTTGGGTACCAGAGATTTGGAAGAAAACATCCAGCCCCCTAACCCCATGGGGCCGAACAGCGCGGCTAATAAAACAATAACCAGCCAGGGCGCCAGCGCCAGTGCCGCTTCGTACGCTGAGGCGCTGAGATGATTGGCCATAACACTGGTGTCAAAAGCAGCGCTGCGCTCCAGCGAAAATGCAAACAGCGCAACATGGTTCATGCGTTCCGCCATCCAGGGGCCAAAAAACAGCAGGCCGACAGCCCCCAGAACCAGCACCATGGTGGTGTTGAGTTCTTTCGATCTGGCGATCTGCCCCTCTTCCTTGGCTTTTTCAAGTTTTCGGGGCGTGGGTTCTTCGGTTTTCTCCTGGCCGGTTTCTTCTGCCATCAGGAAAGCTCCGTCAATTTTTTGATAAATTCGAACAGGGTTTCCATATAGCCTTGAAAACTCTGTGCCATATCATTCATGGTCAGCCACAGAATAAACAAACCGACAATCATGGTAACCGGAAAGCCAAGGGCGAAAATATTCAGCTGAGGCGCGGCACGGGTCATCACACCGAAGGCCAGGTTAACGATCAGCAGTGCCGTCATAGCTGGCAGAGAGATAACCACTGCCGCTGCAAACATCCAGCCACTCCAGCTGACAATCAGTCCGAATGCCTCAGCATCCATCCCGGTAAAGCCAACAGGCAGAGTACGGAAACTGTCCGCCAGAATTTCAATCAGCACCAGGTGACCGTTAAGGGAAAGAAAAATAAGACTGATCAGAAACAACAGCCATTGGCTGATAACAACCACAGACGCCCCCTGAGATGGATCAACCGTGGTCGCAATACCCAAACCGGTTTGCATTGCTATAAGTTGGCCAGCCAGCACAAATACCTGAGTAACCAGTTCAACCACAAAGCCAAGTGCGATACCGATCAGCAACTGCTGCAGAATAATAATCAGCGAAGCCACCGACAGAGCATCTACATGAGGTAAAGGAGGCAGCACCGGAACAATCACCAGCGTAATGGCAACCGCCAGCAGCAGACGAATCTGCATCGGTATCATTCTGGAGCCAATCAATGGCATAACCATCAGCATGCCGGAAATGCGCGCAAATGGATAAAGATAACGCGATATCCAGTGGCTGACTTCGAGCGCGTCGATTTCAAACATCAGTCTGCGTCAGCCGATGATAAAGGGGATATTCATATAGAGTTCCTTGGTGTAATCAATGACAGCCGTTACAGCCCATGGACCAAACATAATCACAGCCAGCAATGTCACCACCAGACGCGGCAGAAAGCTCAGCGTCTGTTCATTAATCTGAGTGGCCGCCTGAAAAGTACTGACCACCAGACCAACGAACAGACTGGGAACAATAATCACCACCACGATCACCAGCACCAGATACATAGCATGAGTAAACAGATCACCGATATCGTATGGAGTCATAACTATTCCTCTAAACAGTGCCGAAACTGTTGGCCAACGTACCCATAATAAGTGCCCAACCATCGATCAGAACGAACAACATAATCTTAAACGGCAAAGAAATAATAATGGGCGACAACATCATCATACCCATGGCCATCAGAATACTTGCCACCACCAAATCAATGATCAGAAAGGGGATAAATATCAGAAAGCCTATCTGAAACGCGGTTTTCAGCTCACTGGTGATAAACGCTGGTATCAGAATATGAATGGGAGTTTCTTCCGGTGAAGCAATGTCTTCACGGCCACTGATGCGCATAAACAACTGCAGGTCGTTTTCGCGCGTTTGTGCCAGCATGAATTCGTGCAATGGTTTCACTGCCCGTTCTGCGGCTTCCATTGGCGTGATCGTTTCCGCCAGATAAGGTTGCACAGCATCGGCGTTAATAACGCGGAATACCGGCATCATAATAAACAGGGTCAAAAACAGAGATAAGCCCAGCAAAATCTGATTGGATGGTGTTTGCTGTAATCCAATGGCCTGACGCAGAATCGCCATAACGACGATAATACGGGTGAAGGAGGTCATCATGATTAATAATGAAGGCAGAACCCCCAGCAGGGTCATAATGGCCAGGATCTGGATACTGATGGAATACTCTCCGCCGTTATCCGTTTCCTTATAGGTCACTGCCGGAATCCCCAGATACGAAGGATCGTTATCCGCCGCCTGGGCGAGCAAAGGCAGCAGCGGCAGTAAAACCACTGTTATTAAACGTACAATATTCATTGTCTGATCGCTTTTTTCAGAAGATCCGAAAAATTCACATTCCCCTGCGGAACCTGAACCGCGAGGGGTTCTTCCAGGTCTGTCAGATGAGTGATCTGCTGGGAGGTAATGCCCACCAGAATCTGCTTATTACCCACCTGAACAACCGCAATTTTTTCTTTTACCCCAATACTCTGGGATTCAACAATTTTAAGATTGCCGGATGACTGCACGAAACCCTGACCGCGAAGACGACTGGCAAGCCAGGCAAGCACAAAGATCAGTGCAATAATCAGTATCAGAAAAATCAGCACCTTGCCCGCTGATGCCATCGGATCCGGCGCCGGCGGCAACGTCTTTTCTTCCGCCATTTCTGCGGCCATAGACCAGGCCGGAAGCATTAACAATATGGCTGCCGCCCACAGGCGATCAGCGCAGGCGCTGAATACGTTCACTCTGGCTCACCACATCGGTTAAACGGATACCAAATTTGTCGTTTACCATCACCACTTCGCCATGGGCAATTAATGTACCGTTCACCATGACATCCAACGGCTCACCGGCGAGCCGGTCCAGTTCAACAACCGATCCCTGATTCAGCTGCAGCAGATTGCGGATCGGAATCTGTGTGGAACCCACTTCCATCGAGATGCGTACCGGAATATCCAGAATAACATCCAGCTCCGGACCGTCACCGTTATTCACCGGTGCAGTACCCTCGTCGGTTACTTCATCCAGTGCAACCTGCTTTACATCATCGTCCTCTTCAGAGTCGCCGGACTCTTCCATCGCCGCTGCCCATTCATCAGCAAGCGCGGCTTCGTCATCACCGGCTTCGCTCATTTCAGAAGCCACAGAATCGGCCAGTGCATCCGCATCGATATCGGTGTTTTCTGCGGAATCTTCATTTTCCGGTTTCAGATCATCTTCATCACTCATAATCTGCTCCTTTCCTGTTAACGTCGCCGTTTGTGTATCTGGTCAATAATTTTGACCGCCATATTTTCGTTGGAAATACCCATTTTTCCGCGGAAAACCGGTACACCATTCGCCTGCAGAATAAATTCTTCCGGCATATCAACCGGAATAATATCCCCGGCTTTCAGTTCAGCGACTTCACGCAGTGTGATCTGCCGCTCAACCAGAGTACCGTGAACAGGCACCCTGGCTTCGAGAATATCTTCACGCAGGGACTGCAGCCAGCGCTCATCAACGTCATCTACGTCACTCTGCACACCCGCATCCAGCACTTCGCGGATCGGTTCGATCATGGAATAAGGGAAGGTCAGATGCAGATCACCGCCACCGCCATCCAGTTCGATGTGAAATGTACTGACCACCACCACTTCACTGGGCGAAACGATATTGGCCATCGCCGGGTTTACTTCAGAACCAACGTATTCGAAATCGAGTTTGACCACTGGCGCCCAGGCCTCAATCATGTCACTGAATACCTGGCTTAATACCAGCTGCACAACACGGACTTCGGTTGGCGTAAATTCCCGTCCTTCAATTTTTGCGTGGCGGCCATCACCACCAAAAAAGTTATCCACCAGCTTGAATACCAGCTTGGCATCCAGGATAAACAGTGCCGTCCCGCGCAACGGGCGCATTTTTACCAGATTAAGACTGGTCGGTACGTACAGGGTGTGTACGTACTCACCAAATTTCATAATCTGTACACCGCCAGACGCTACATCAGCACTGCGCCGTAAAAAGTTAAACATGCTGATGCGGGTGTAACGGGCGAAACGTTCGTTGATCATTTCCAGCGTTGGCATACGACCGCGCACAATGCGGTCGTTGCTGGTCAGGTCGTAGGACTTAACACCAGTCGCATCAATATTTTCTTCCGGCTCAATATCGCCGTCATCAACGCCGTGTAACAGCGCATCAATTTCATCCTGCGACAGTAAATCCTGCACGACTGGCCTTCCTCACTGCATCACAAAGTCGGTAAAGAGCACGGCTTCAACACCATCACTCTGACCGGTTTCACGTTTGATGATCTGAGCCAACGCGGCTGTCAGTTCATCCTGAAGTGCGATACGGCCTTCCGGCGTACGTAACGCATTAAAATCCTGCTCACCCAGAATGCGGATGATGTTGCTGCGAATCATCGGCTCATGCAGTGTCAGTGCATCCGCGATGGTTTGTTTTCTGGTCATCACTTCAATATTGGCCTGTAAAAATCTCTGCCGTGTTCCAACCTGAAAGCTGACAACAAATTCCGGTTTCAGAATGATGTACTGAGCCGGTATCTCCGGTTCTTCCACAACTTCTTCTACGGCTTCAGCACCTTCTTCTGCGGCAGCTTCATCGTCTCCCATAAAGAGAAAGAAATACGCCGCTCCGGCACCACCACCCAGCAGTAACAAGACAGCAATGATGATAATAATCAGTTTCTTTTTACCACCACCGGAAGAGCCTTCTTCCCCTTCCGCGCCACCATCTAATTTCAGATCCTGTTCTGCAGCCATATCAGACTTCTCCTGCTTACTGTCAATTTAGCAATAGCCGTGCCACCGATTTCCGTCAAAAATCCAACAGAACAAAAAACAACACAGCATTATCGGCGATCTGGCGCACCATCAAGGCTGGCGGGCTTTCGCGGTTATGAAAGAACCCGGACAACACGATGGAAACGTCCCAGTTACAGTTTAGAAGGTTCTCAGCAGGGCGCCGGGAATACGGCATAGAGGGTTAAGATTCGCTCAAAAAGCTGGGTTCCTGACGCGACAAGAAACAGGCGCTACAAAGAAAATGGCATGCCGAAGCAATTGGCGCAGAAAAGAAATTGAAGAGAACCAGAAGAAGGAGAACAGNGCCGGGTAAAGAGCATCTGTACCCGGCGCCTGCGGCAGACCTCGCCAACGATCAGGCGAAGGTATCCAGCAGCGAATTAACCGCCGAAACAACGCCGCGCGGCTCCTGCAATGATGATTCATCATCGGTTGTCAGGACACCGTCACTGCCATATTGATCATTACCATCACTGCCAGGCTGCCCGGACTGCTGTTGCGAAGAGCCGGACTGTGTGGATACATCAAATCCGCTGAGGGTCATCCCCTGCTGCGCCAGGGCATCACGTAGCCGCTGCGCATTGGCTTCAAGTACATCCCGAACCTGATTATTCTGTACCTGAACCTGCACGCTGGTCTGATCCTGATGAACCTGCAGCTTCAGCTCCATGCTGCCAAGCTCCGGCGGATCCAGCTGAATACGCGCTTCCTGAATTCCTTCAGCCACCATAGTGACGATACGACTGCCCAGAGCCGCACCCCACTTATTACCGTCACTGCCGAATTCCATGCGCTCACGCGCCAGCGTACGTTCTGTTTTCAGCAACTGATCATTGTTTACCTCCTGATCGGAGGTGGTAAACAGTTCAGCTGCCTCACTNTCACTGGTATCTGCCGGACTGCTGGCTGCCGCCAGAGCCGCCGTTTGCGCCGGATCAGCAGTGACTGCTGTCGTGTTATTCACANGCTGCGCATTGGGCGCGGATGTCTGTGTGACGTTAAGCGGATTCAGCTGGGCCGTTTCGCGGCTGGACTTTTCTGTCACCGGGGTAAAAATCTCAGCGTCAGGATCCAGGCCGCTATCCTGATCGGTTTCTGTATCAGCGCTGTCTGCCGCCATCATATTTGCCGATGAATCAGCCGCTGATCTGCTCTTATCCATGCCTGCGGATTTATTTGCATCAGCACTGCGCGCCGGCGTTGCTGCCGCCGGGGCGGCTACGACCGCCGCTGCTAACACAGCACCAGAGGCATCGGTATCGGATTCATCTGTGGGCGNAGTAATCTGCAACGCTTCAATATCCGTCATCAGCCCGCCCTGCGCTAAGTCATCTGTATCAGTCTCAGCGGGTGANAGGCTGCTGACCGGTATCGGCTTTTTGCCTTGCGCGATCTGCTCAAGTACAGAACGCAACTGATCGTCAGCGACAGCAGGATCCGTGAGATTGACTGCAGCGCCGGCAAGCGGCAGTGACGGCGGCAAGTGCTGGTCGTCCGGCGGCAAATTCTGTAACTCAGATAANCCTGCAGAAGCCAGATCGCCATCCGCTAATAAACCTGCCAGATCGTCTTCACTGAGGCCCAGATCCGCCAGCAACGTCGCAAACGAACCGTTGCCGGAATCCCCGGAAGTCAGCTCTGATGCCGGTGCATCGAGGTTCTGACCCAATGACATAAACAGATTAAGAATGGAGGAGTTTGATCCCATTGCGTTCATGCGTCGCTCCGTTAAGGATTGAATCCCGTGCCATCAGAGGCACCTTAANGGGTATAACGCAAACACCGGGCCAGATTGTATTCAGAACGAATAAAAAGACTGCGCCCCGCTCACAGCATTTGCTGCATCAGAGCCTTGACTGCATCATACTCCTGCTCAATGGCAGCAATTAACGAGGCAGTATTTTCCAGGCGGTTTTCACGCCCGGCGTTTTCCAGTTCATAACATAGTTTGGCAAGTGCTGCGGCTCCGATATTACTGCTGGCACCCTTAAAGCTATGGGCCAGTTCNCGCAGTGATTCGGCATTTCCGTCATCGCTTGCCTGATGAATGGCTGGCAGACGTGCTTCAGAGTCCTGCATATAGACCTGAATCAATTCACCAAACTCTTCTTCCATCACTTCACGCAGCATATCCAGCGCTTCGGTATCGAAATGATCAACCAGATCCGGCACAGTCAACTTCCTCCATCCTGTGTCTGCGGCCATCGTATCACCGCTTCAACCTGATTGCCTACGCCCAGATAGCGCAGGGAGCTACAGATGCTGTTAATCAGCGGGATGCCGCGCCCTGAGTAGTTATTATTCCCCGTNCTGTTATCGCNGTTAAAGCCNATGGCAGCATGATCAAAGCCGCTGCCACTGTCTTCTATGCGCAGTGTCAGCTCACCACTGTGNCCATCTCCGTTGTGCTGCATATGAATACGCACATAACCGCCTTTCAGTTCTTTCAGCCTTTGTTCACGCTGCTGGTAATATTCCAGAAAGCCATTGGCTGATCGCTTCAGAGCGGAGTTCAGTTCCAGCACGCCATGTTCAAAGGCATTGGAAAATAATTCGGCGAANACGGTGTACAGCTGCCCGCCCATCTGCCGCAGTCCCGGCACTTCCATCATGATGTGCATCATCAATGGCATGGGGTTAAAGTTTTTCAGACTGTCCGGCCCCAGTTCNTAAGTCATTNCCCAGTCTACCGGGCCGGATACCGGACCGGCGGACACTTCCATTATCACGTCACGATAGTCTTCCTGCTCAACCATGGTTAATTCCAGCAGGGTCGTATCATCATCCTGATCATTGCCTTGCAGAAAATCCGACAGCGTACTCTGAATACCNTCAAANACNTCTTCCGGCCGCTCTGACTGGGTGAATACATTGCGCAAGCGTTCTTCGCCGAACATCTCGCCATCCGGATTACGCGCTTCCTGAATACCATCCGACCAGAGAAACAGACGATCGCCCGGGTTTACCTNGATTTCCTGCAGATTNTCGGAAAACTTTTCATTGCTCAGAACACCTAATGGCAGATTGCTCGACGACAGCGTCTCAACTGCCAGAGTATCGCCCCGCAGCAGGAAGCAGTCGGGCAGCCCGCCCATCCAGATCCCCATGGATTTACGGTCAATATCAAGATCCACAACAGCTGCACAGCAGAAAAAACCGACCGGCAAAATCCCCTTAAGCTTAAGGTTCATTTCGCGCAGAATATCCGGNATACCAAAGCCTTTCGCCGTCATACCGTAAAATATTTCGGCCAGCGGCATGGCACCGATNGCTGCCGGTAAGCCGTGGCCNGTAAAATCACCCAACAGCACGTGCATCCCACCCGCCGGTTTATGAGCGGCNAGCAGCACGTCGCCGTTAAATACCGCCAGTGGCGACAACATGTAACGGATATTCGGCGACGACAGACAGCCGGCGTGAGCAACATTATCAAACACCGCNTTGGCGACATGCTGCTCATGCATCAGATGTTCATTNTTCTGGGCAATGGTATCGCGCTGCTTCTGCAGCGTGCGGTTCATGTCCCGCATGCGATAGAAGGAATTGATCTTCGCCTGCAGAATGATGTGGTTGTAGGGTTTGGACAGAAAGTCGTCACCGCCGGATTCCAGACAGTCGGCAAGACTCTGAGCATCCGTCAGCGAGGTAAGAAAAATGACAGGAACAAAATCTTCGCCNGCCAGGGNTTTAATCTGNCGCGCAGCTTCGCGTCCTCCCATGACCGGCATCATAACGTCCAGAAGTACNATATCGGGCTGATGCTGCTCNAACGCTTCTATGGCAAGGGCACCATTTTCCGCTTCAAACACCTGATATCCCTGATTGCGGACAATCCGCGACAAAACCATCCTGTCGATCTGATTATCATCCGCAATCAGTACTTTGATGCTATCCATACTGCTCTGGNCTTAATGAATCTGAAACAGCTGTTCGAAGTTCGAAATCGTCAGAATCTTACGCACATCCTGATTGCAGTTAACGATCTGCACGTTGGCGTTATCGCCCCCGGCAAAATCACGCAACAACAACAACATGCCCAATGCAGAGCTGTCGAGATAAGANGTTTTGCCGAGATCAACGACAAAACTCTTTACATCCGCTGCCGTGTTCTCGTAAGCGTCACGGAAATCCTGATGTGCGCTGAAATCAAAGCGCCCATCCACCTTAATGGTCAGTTCCCGTCCGTCGCCTGCGAGTGATGCCTGTACACCCATCGAATATTCTCCATAAATTTCAGTAAGCTAAGCAGCCTGTCAGCATGCCCGCCTCATCTCACTTTTATAGTTTTAGCACAAAGCACAGGAAAGTCATGGCCAACGCACNTTTATATTGCTTCTTTGAGCATAGCTGCCGCAATTTTACTGAGAGGCAGAATCTGATCAGCCGCTTCCAGGTCAACAACCGCCTTAGGCATCCCCCAGACCACGCTGCTGGCTTCATCCTGTACCAGAGTAACCGCACCTTCATCGTGACGGCGTTTCATCGCCATAGCGCCATCAGCGCCCATACCCGTTAGCATGACAGTTACCAGCTTTTTGCAATCCACGTACTTTGCCAGTGAGTCAAACATCACTTCAACNGACGGACGGTGGCGATTGACCTTCTCTGCATCCGACAGCACGCAATACAGGCTCTGCCCTTCTTTACGGAAGGTCAGATGAAAATCTCCGTGGGCGATAATCACCCGGCCTGGCTTCACTTCCAGACCATCACAGGCTTCNCGCACNTCCATCGCCAGACTTCGGTCAAGACGGGTNGCCAGAGAAGCACTGAATACCGGCGGGATGTGCTGAGTGATTACGATCGGCGGACAGGTGGATGGCACCGTACTGAGTAACTCGCGGATCGCTTCCGTGCCGCCGGTAGAAGACCCTACTGCGATCATTTTGCTGTATTTAGCGTCAGGCTGTGGTGCCGGGTTAACCCGCAGGTTCTTCTTACCTGCTATTGGCTGAACCCGGGCGTTTGCCGCCATACGCACCTTCTCTATCAGNCGGCCGGCAAACTTANGATAACTGGCTTCATCCTGTGCCGTGGGCTTGGCAATATAATCAATCGCCCCCATTTCCAGAGCATCCAGCGTTGCTGGCGCCCCGGCCTCCGTCAGGGTCGAAACCATGACTACCGGCATAGGCCGGAGACGCATCAGGTTATTGAGAAACTGCAGCCCATTCATTTTGGGCATTTCAACATCCAGCGTCAGCACGTCNGGATTCAGCTGTTTAATTTTTTCCCTGGCAATAAAAGGNTCGGCGGCCATCCCGACCACCTCGATATCCGGGGAATTCTCAAAGACCTCACTGAGCATTTTGCGCATGAGGATCGAATCGTCGACAATCAGAAGACGAATTCTGGTATCCATACGAACCTCCGGTACCTAGAACAAGTCAATGCTGCCAGCGTCAGAAACCGAAGGCTTGGCCATTTCTTTCTGGTACGCGACTTCACGTTTAATAATTGTATCGTTCTGCAGTTGTTTGATCCTTCTGACTTTGACCGATCCGGTATCGGGGAAATAAAGCACTTTACGCGCGAATTCATCACCAAGGTCGGATGCCATTACGCTCAGGCCTTCGTTCTGCAGATAATTGTAGGCGAACAGAATATTTCTCTGACCAATATCGGTCATCGATGCGATCATCTGACCGCCACCGAACAGCTTCACTTCCAGATTNTCCCGACGCCCACCGCGCTTAAGAATTTCGTTGATCAGATACTCCATGGCCCAGTTACCGTAACGGGACGCATGCGTAGAAGGATTACTGCCCCAGACATCGGATGAATGCTCACCCTGCTCCGGTAACATAAAATGATTCATACCACCGATACCGCGAACACGATCACGGATACAGGCAGAAATACAGGACCCCANAACGGTAACAATCATTTCACCGTGGGTGGACACATAAAATTCNCCCGGCAGAATCTTGGCCGCCCAGACTTTNTGGATGTTGTCCCAGTAACGATTTACATGTTCAAAACCAGAGCTGGCCGGCGGTTGAACCGGCCNNGGTGCATCATGAATACTCATCGTGCCTTCCGGTAAATTGTTTGCCCCAGAGAATCAAAGCGATCACTGATNCCTGACAGGTTTTCTGAGTGCCCGATCATCAGATGAGCACCGTCCGGCATCATATCGGCAATACGTTTAAACAGAACTTTCTGGGTATCTTTATTAAAATAAATGACGACATTCCGACAAAAAACGATGTCGAACGGCCCTTTCATCGGCCAGTTTTCCAGCAAATTCAGGCGCTTGAAGTGCACCATGTCGCGCAACTCGTCCTTAACCTGAATGGACCGNCCGTCTTTATTGACGCGGAAATATTTCTTCAGNANNTCTTCGCTCAGGCCGTCGGCTCCCGACATGGAATAGACACCATTACGCCCTGTCTCAAGNACGTTTGAATCCAGGTCNGTGGCCAGAATCTTGATATCCCAATCAGAAGGAAAGCCCGCCTGTTTAATGGTAATGGCGATCGAGTATGCTTCCATTCCGGTTGAAGAGCCTGCAGACCAGATACGCAGNCGCTTACTGTCCTTGCGGGCGAAACGCAGAGCTGGCAGNAGCTCATCACGCAGNAAGCGAAAGTGATGTGATTCGCGAAAAAACGAAGTCAGGTTGGTTGTCAGCGAATTAATAAAATCCGTTGATTCCTTATCCAGATTATTTTCGAGATAGTCCAGGTACTCGCGGAAAGACGCCAANTGAAGNGTTCTCACCCGNCGCGCNATCCGNGAATACACCATNCTGCGTTTATGATCAGCGAGAACAATCCCTGTTAACTCACCAGCCATTCTGGANATCTGCTCGAAATCCTTATCGGTCATCAGGAATTCGCGTTTTTCCTCTTCCTCTGCTGCGCCCATATCTGACTAATCTCCTGATCAGAATTCNGCCCAGTCATCATCATCCGAACTNACNGANAAGCCGGNATTCTTCTGTCCGGTTGTCGTGCCGGTCGATGCCGGTTTGGCNGGCGCAGCCGNAGNNGCGCTGACAGCNGNCATACCAACATTCATACTGCGATGACCNTCACTGAGNCTGAAGAATTCCATCATCTGCATCATTGACTGCGCCTGNTCTGCCATGGCTTCACCNGCAGCGGAGGCTTCTTCCACCAGCGCNGCATTCTGCTGAGTCATTTCATCCATCTGCGCAACCGCACTGTTGACCTGTTCGATACCGGATGACTGTTCANGGGCAGCAGTACTGATTTCTTTAATCATGACTGACACACGATCAACCGAATCGATAATTTCACCCAGAGTTTTACCGGATTCGTTCACCAGAGAAGTACCGGCTTCCACTTTATCGACGCTGTCACGGATCAGGTCTTTAATTTCACGCGCTGCACCAGCAGAGCGTTGCGCCAGGTTACGTACTTCGCCCGCCACAACCGCAAATCCGCGTCCCTGCTCTCCGGCACGGGCTGCCTCTACCGCAGCATTAAGTGCCAGCAGGTTCGTCTGGAAGGCGATTTCATCAATCACACCAATGATGTCGGCAATTTTCTTACTGGCGTCATTAATTTCATCCATTGCCACCACAGCTTTACTGACCACCTGGCCACCGGTTTCTGCTTTCTGTTTGGCAGATGCTGCCAGCTCGTTAGCGTGCACCGAGTTTTCACTGGTCTGTTTAACGGCACTGGTCATCTCTTCCATACTGGAGGCTGTTTCCTCCAGGCTGGACGCCTGAGATTCCGTACGTTTGCTTAAGTCTGCGTTACCCTGGGCAATTTCGCTGGCACCGGTGGACACAGTGGATGCTGCTTCACGGATCTTGGTAATGATTTCGGTCAGACGGTCAACGGTAGCGTTGGCGTCCTGCTTCAGTTTGTCGAACGCGCCCTGATAATCATCATCGATTTTGCGGGTCAGGTTACCATGGGCGAGTGCATCAAATACGCGAATTGTATCGCTGACAACACTGTCGGAAATCGTCAGCAGGCGGTTCAGACCATCAGCCAGTTTCAGGAAGAAACCATCTTTACCCCGGGTCTCAATGCGGCGGGATAAATCACCAGCTGCTGCGGCATCCACAATCTGATCAATTTCTTTTTCTGCAAATACTTCCTGGGTACGATCTTTCCATTCAAGGATGGTACCGATACGTTCATTATCATCGTTATAAATCGGATTAGCGGTTAACGCGAAGGTACGGCCACCAACCACAATTTCGGTATTGTAGGTTTTGCTCAGTGCACTCAGCATCGAACGCTGATGAGCCGGATTTTTATGGAAGGTATCGATATTTTTTCCCATCAGAGAGGATGCATCAAAGCCCGGGATATCCTTACGCAGATCCGCTTCGGCATCGCCCATCATTTTGGTGACAGCGTCGTTCATATAAATGATATTACAATCGTTATCAGCGATCATGGCATTGGTTGCCACAACATCCAGCGCCTGCTTGACACGGGCATTGGCATTGGCGATTTCACGTTCGCGGGCAGCGTTGGCCATTTCTTCTGTTTTGTCGATCCATTCAACAATGGTGCCCACACGCTTACCATTCGCACCGATCCATGGCGTAGCGATCAGAGAGAAATTCAGACCAGCAACATTGAGCATGGTTTTAAATGGCTTTTGCAGTCCGGCGATCATGCCACGCTGATGCTCTGGTGCCTTGTGAAAAACATCCACATTAGTACCCACCAGATCTTTAACGCTGAACTTTGGTAATGCCTTTTTCAGATCATCTTCACGATCAGACAACATATCAACCAGGCTGTCATTAACGTACTGAATCACCATGTTGTTATCTGCCAGCATCACGTTAGCCTGGCAGATTTTTAATGCACCAGCCGCGTCAGCGTTAACCTTATTCTCTTTGTCTTTCAGCACACGTTCAGTGATATCGGTTGCATACTTAACCACTTTAAAAGGCTTACCGGTTTCATCTAACACCGGGTTGTAGGACGCCTGAATCCAGACTTCTTTACCGCCTTTAGCGATCCGCAGGTACTCGGCCTGATGGAACTTGCCGCGATTGAGGATATGCCAGAAATCGCTGTATTCCTCGCTTTCACGATACTCACTGTCAACAAAGATGCGGTGGTGTTTACCTTTCACTTCGTCAAGGGAGTAACCCATAACATCCAGGAAGTTCTGATTGGCATCCAGAATAGTACCGTCCATAGAGAATTCGATCCGCGCCATACTGAGATCCAGTGCGGACATCACGGATTCCAGCTCCTTCTCGCGCTGGCTAACTCCGGAACCTGAAAACATGCTAAAAATGCTCATTACCTTCTCCTATCCTGCAGACAAGCTGCCGAATCAAGTATGCAGTGCCTTTATTCTGTTATTTGACCAACATTTCCCAGTTGTCCCGGGATGCTGAGCAGTTCGTTCACATCAAGAAGAATGACCATCTTCTCATTCACATTAACCAGGCCTTTAATGAAGCCCGAATTCTTATCTTCTGTCAGTTCTGGCGGACGACGGGTAGAGCCGTCAGAAATGGTGTACACATCAGATACGGCATCAACCACAATCCCCATAACCCGCTCACCATATTTGCCGTCCACTTTCAGAATAATCACCACGGTCACAGGACTATAATCCACCTGTTTCAGACCGAAGCGCAGACGCAGATCCATAATGGGAACAATGGTGCCGCGCAGATTAATTACGCCCTTTATGTACTCTGGTGCGTTAGGAATCATAGTGGACGCTTCCCAGCCACGGATTTCCTGTACGGCGAGGATATCCACGCCATATTCTTCATCTGCCATCATAAAGGTCAGGTATTGCTGCTCATCAAGACCGACAGTTTCTTTGACTTGTTCTGCTGCACTCATTGCTATGCCCTACGCTGCCTTATCGGATGATGTGATTTTTTTGACCGGTTCGAGATTTTTGCCGATGTTGGAAATATCGATAATCAGCGCCACCGTGCCATCACCCAGAATGGTTGCACCAGAGATACCGTTCACTCTCTGGTAGTTCTGTTCCAGACTCTTAATTACAACCTGCTGTTGTCCCAGCAGATCATCAACCACTATGCCAATTTTTTCGGTATCACCTTCAACCACCACCAACATAGGGTTTTCGAATTCTTCTTCTTTGGCGCGCAGGCCGAACATCTCATCCAGACGCACGATAGGAATATATTCATCGCGCAGCTTCATAACGTACTGGCTGCCGGTAATGTGATTAAGCGACAGCTTCTGCAGCTGAATGGATTCAACAATGGATACCAGCGGGAAGATGTAGGTTTCGTCTTTGACTTTAACCAGCTGCCCGTCAAGGATTGCCAGAGTCAGCGGCAGACGAATGGTAAACGTGGAACCTTTCCCTTTATTGGATACCACTTCAATGGTGCCGTTCAGTTCATTGATATTACGTCGCACAACGTCCATACCAACGCCACGACCTGATATATCACTGACGACATCCGCAGTTGAAAATCCCGGCATAAAAATCAGCTGATGAATTTCTTCTTTGCTCAGCTCAACGTTGTCTTCGATTACCTTATTTTTACGGGCTTTTTCCAGAATTTTCTCTTCGTTAAGGCCGGCACCGTCATCTTTTACTTCAATAACGATATTGCCCCCCTGATGATAGGCATTCAGGGTGATGGTGCCTTCTTCAGACTTACCGGCCGCCAGACGTTTATCGGTTGTTTCCAGTCCATGGTCCATGGAGTTACGTACCAGGTGAACTAATGGATCGCCGATTTTTTCCATAACGGTCTTATCCAGTTCGGTATTTTCACCCAGCATGACCAGATTCACTTTTTTACCCAGCTGACTGCCCAGATCACGCACCAGACGCGGAAAGCGGCTGAAGGCGAAGCTGATTGGCATCATGCGGATTTTCATCACGCTTTCCTGCAGCTCACGGGTATTCTGTTCGAGCTGAGACAGTCCTTCCTGCAGACGGGCGAGACGATCCATATCAAAATCCTGACCCAGCTGACCAAGCATTGATTGAGTGATAACCAGCTCACCCACCATGTTGATCAGGCTGTCTACTTTATCGATGGAGACGCGGATAGATGATGGCTCCGCATTTTTCTGCGGTGCTTTTTTCGCTTTTGCCGCAGCGGCAGCAGCACCGGCGACAGCCGCAGTATTCACCGCGGCAGCAACCTTCTCAGGAACAGGCAACGGAGTTACTTCAGCGGTCTGCGCTGCAGCGTCTTCATCGGTATATTCAGCGGCAGCTTGTGCAGGCGCTGCAGTATCTCCGGCAAGAGGATGGATAGCGATTTCACAATCATCAGCAACCCATTCAAAAACCCCTTCAATGGCGGCTTTATCAACATCCGTGCGGACGTACAGATCCCAGCTGATATAACACTGCTCCGGAGTGAGAGAGGTCAGTTCAGGAAGGCGCGACAGATCCGGCACCACTTCCAGGTTCCCGGCGCCAACAATTTCCTGCAGCTCACGGAACATACGGAATGGTTCATTACCTGTCTGCAGCAGATCTTCAGCCGGAATAAATGTGACATGCCAGCCGGCGCCTGCGCTGCCGACTGCGTCTTCAGTAACGTTTTCAGCCACCTCTTCTGCAGCACTTTCGCCGTGCAGAATGGCCTCAAATTCCGCTTTTAATCCCGCTGCGCGCTCAGAATCCGGTTCATCACCTGCCTGCAGACTGGTCAGCATTGCACGCAGGCAATCCACTGACTGCAGAAACAGATCCACGTATTTTGTTTCCATCTGGCGTGTGCCAGAACGGATTTCATCCAGCAGGGTTTCCACGACGTGGGTGAAATTAGAAACCTGCATAAATCCAAAGGTACCGGCTCCCCCCTTAATGGAGTGAGCAGCCCGGAAGATAGTGTTCACCGTTTCAGCGTCAACTTCCTCCGGCACCAGGTCGAGGAGCTGACTTTCCATAACATCCAGCCCTTCGAAACTTTCTTCAAAGAAAACCTGATGAAATTGTGAAAGATCAATGCTCATACATTTACCCCAGTACGCGTTTAATCGTGCCCAGCAACTGATCCGGATTGAATGGTTTTACGATCCAGCCGGTGGCACCTGCCTGCTTACCCTGCATTTTCATGTCGCCCGCAGATTCCGTAGTCAACATAAGTACAGGTACAAACTTGTAATCGGCCAATGTCCGTAATTCCTTAACTAATTCGATGCCATTCATGTTTGGCATGTTTACATCAGAAAGGACCAGATCGTATTTTTTCTGGCTTGCCAGCTTGAGGGCTTCTACGCCGTCGCATGCTTCTTCAACATCATGCCCGGCACCCCGCAGGGTAAAAGAAACCATCTGTCGCATGGATGCAGAATCATCAACAGCTAAAATGCTCGCCATGTTTTAACTCCCGTTAACGTTAGTGCTCTGTATTTGAAAGGTGTAAAGCCTGGGTAAGGCCCAGATAACCAGCAGTTTCCACTAACACATCAGAATACCCCTGCCAGTGAATACGGTGCCCTGTTTTATCCAGTGTAGTCTGCAATGAAAGCAGCAGTTGCAGACCTGCGGTATCACAGAACTGAACCTTGCTGGCGTCAATTTGGATCTCGCCACCCTGGATAACGGACTTTTCGGTTTCGGCAAACAGCGCTTCAACCTGGTCGATACTCAGGCGCTCGCCGCAATTGATGGTGATGGTGTCTGTCATATTCAGCCCCAATAAGCCTTACTATGACTCTAAGATTAGACGCAGATTTTCAGCCTGCTAAAGAAATCGCACTATTGATAGACATAAACGTATTTTTACTGACACAGGTTAAGGTCAGACACGGCGGGGGATACAGAGGCAGGGACGAAATTGAGCGAATCAAAAAACAATAACAGAATGTATTCTGCTATTGTTCGCAAATGTAATAATACAGACGTACCGTTTATAACCCGCATAACCCGTTATCATGCACAGACGGCTTAGTCCGTGATCAGCGATAACTTAATCCGTGATCAGTGATAAGGAGAAGAACGCGCTGCATTGCGACTGGTCCACTCATCGGACTGCTTCTGCGCTTCTTTGTCAGCAACCTGCGCTGCTTCCAGCTCCAGCCGCTCTATCAGTTCCTGCAGTGCTTTTACTTTGCCATGCAGCGCAAGGTAATTCTGGCGGGCGTTGTCTGTCTGCTTCTGCAACAGGGCAATCTGTTGCTGCTGCGCATTAATAGCCTGCTCAATCTGCCCCATAAAGCCAATGGTGTTATGGATCTGTCCGGCACTGACAGCAGTGGAAGACGGGGCTGATATTTTCTGCTGATATTCGAGACTGTAGGTCAGCAGCTGCTGTCGCTGCTCCTGCTCCGCCGCCAGCTTCTGCTGCAAAGCGCCCCACTGGCTGAGCGCCTGCTGTTCTTCGCGCTCGGTCAGATCAAGAACAACCTGCAGACGTCTGGCGCGCGGATGGCGTCTCATCGCGCTTTAGCCTGCGCGTTATTTGATTGATTGCCCTGAGCGGGAATCGGAAACAGTTCATTCAGGGCATTGGCGCTGGCGTTAAGATCCGAGCCTTCACTCAGTCCCTGACGCAACATGGCTTTAATTTTTGGCAGCCGGTCAATGGCCAGATCCAGCAGGTTATCATTACCCGACTGATAGGCTCCGACGGCAATCAGATCCTGATTCTGACGATAATGTGATAACAGCTGTTTACACAGCTGTGCCTTGCGCAGCCAGTCTTCACTGACGATCTGTGGCATAACCCGGCTGACCGATGCTTCCACATCGATCGCCGGATAGTGACCTTCTTCCGCCAGTTTCCGTGACAACACAATATGGCCGTCAAGAATTGCCCGGCTGGCATCGGCCACCGGGTCCTGCATATCGTCACCTTCACTGAGCACGGTATAAAAAGCGGTAATCGAGCCACCACCCTGTGGACCATTACCGGTGCGCTCAACCAGCTTGGGTAATTTATTAAATACGGACGGCGGATACCCTTTGGTTGCCGGAGGCTCTCCCACGGCAAGGGCAATTTCACGCTGTGCCTGGGCATAACGTGTCAGCGAGTCCATTAACATCAGCACATTCAGCCCCTGATCGCGGAAGTACTCCGCCACCGAGGTGCAATACTGAGCGGCACGCAGGCGCATTAAGGGTGAGTCGTCCGCCGGGGATGCCACNACNACNGAACGCTGCAGACCCTCTTCNCCCAGAATTTCGTCGATAAATTCCTTCACCTCACGGCCACGCTCGCCGATCAGACCNACGACGACGATGTCGGCATTGGTAAAGCGGGTCATCATGCCCAGCAATACACTCTTACCGACACCTGAACCGGCGAACAGACCAATACGCTGGCCACGGCCAACGGTCAGCATCGAATTGATTGCGCGGATACCGACATCGAGCGGNTCGCGAATAGGAGCGCGATGCANGGGGTTAATNGTCTGCCCCTGTAAATGGCCCTGACTGATCCCCTGCAGTGGCCCACGGCCATCCAGAGGGCGTCCTGTGCCGTCCACNACGCGCCCCAGCAGACCANGCCCCACCGGCACATCCGCNGCAACGGTCAGCGGCCACACGCGGGCNCCCGGGCGCAGCCCTTCCATCTGTTCAATCGGCATCAGGAAAATGCGTTGCCCATCAAAACCAACCACTTCGGCCTCGATATCGCCNCCCTGCTGACGCTCGACCATACAGCGGTCACCCACCCTTACGTTCAGACCAATCGCTTCCAGCGTCAGNCCAACCATCCGGATCAGTTTACCGGCGACTTTNGGCTGATANGGAGATTGCTCGCCCAGCACCCCTGCCCAGCGCTCACTGAGGCTCATCCGGAACCTCGGTGGATNCAGTACGCGATGCATTATAAGAATCTGNNTNNGANCCGTTTTCGGAGTCCNGNGCGATGTTACCANGTGCAGTTTCAGGAGAAGCANCTTCAGCGCTTTCTTCTGCCCGGTTGAGAATGTCTGTCGCGGCAGGGTCTTCAGCCAGCGGGGATGGTGGCGTGTCGTCAGCAAGGGCGGCATCGACCGCCTGCTGAAGTTCTTCGTTTATTTCATCCGCTGCGTCCGGCTGTTCAGTCTGCTCAGCAATTGCCTGATGCAGCTGATTCTGTTCATNATCGTCCGGGAAACTGGCAGCTTCCTGCATCAGCATTGGCAGAACCCGCTGCAGCAGCTGATTCAGGTGATCGGCGGTGGAATATTCAACCAGTGAGTGCTCACTTTCGACACGGCATTCACCGGCACGCAGTTTATCGTCCACGCGGTAATGCACTTCATCGCCGGTCATATCCAGACTGTTTTGCAGATGCGCAGCGTCATCAGGGCCGACAAAAACTTTAATCTGTTTTTCACCAGCCGGGAGTTCGTCCAGTGCATGGCGCACGTACTGATAAATGTTACGCGCTCCGCTGTGCAATTCGGTCTGCAGTACCTGTTCACACATNCCCGCCAGCATGGCTGCCAGCACTTCCGGCAATGCCTGATCGCGTTCAACGATACTGGCCTGCAGATGCTGAATCAGACGATTCAGACGGCCGGAGATATTATTGATTTCCGCCTGCGCTTTACGCAGTCCTTCGGCGTGGCCTTCTTCACGCCCCTGTTTTTGCCCTTCTGCTTTGCCTTCAGCAAATCCGGCATCGTAACTTTCTTTGTGGCCAGCCTGATAACCGTCTTTATGGCCCTGCTGACGCCCTTCCACCAGACCCTGCTCAAGGCCATCGTTGTAGGCTTCACGACGGATATTTTCCAGCTCTTCTGCGGTTGGCAGATTCAGCTCTTCTGCCTCTTCNTNCGCAGACTCTGTGGCTACTTCTTCCTGCTTTTTCTCTTTTTCTGCCGTCCAGCCCGGCGGCTCCGTCCAGAACGGCAGACGCCAGGGTTTTACGTCTTTTTTATTTTTGACGTCTTCTTCATGCAGAGGATGAAAATGATGCGGCTGACGGATTCCAGTCATATTACATCATGGCCTCACCACCACCGCCGAGCACGATTTCACCGGCATCCGCCAGACGTCGGGCAATGGTAAGAATCTCTTTCTGCGAAGCTTCCACTTCGCTGACTTTAACCGGCCCTTTCGCTTCAAGATCATCACGCAGCAATTCGGCCGCACGTTTCGACATATTCTTGAATATCTTTTCCTGCACGGCCGGGTCCGCACCTTTCAGCGCAACAACCAGAAGGTCGGTGGAAACTTCGCGCATCAGTGCCTGAATGCCGCGGTCGTCGACATCCACCAGATTGTCGAAGACGAACATAAGATCCTGAATCTGAATACCCAGATCTTCGTCCACTTCTTTGATCTGTTCGAGCAGGTCCGCCGCCATGGTGCTGTCCACAAAGTTGACAATATTGGCCGCCACTTTGACACCACCCATACTGGTGGTCTGAGCACCCCCTTTGCCAGAGAACTGACGCTCAAGAATATCGTTCAGCTCATGCAGTGCAGCCGGCTGAACCGCCTCCAGTGCAGCAACCCGCATAACAATATCGAGACGTACTTTTTCCGGGAAATTGGAGAGAATTTCTGCCGACTGGTCAGCGTCCAGGTAGGACACCACGATCGCCTGAATCTGTGGGTGCTCATGACGGATAAGGTCCGCCACCTGGCGCGATTCCATCCACTTAAGTGAATCCAGACCTGTGGTATTACCGCCCAGCAGAATACGGTCAATCAGGGCGCCGGCTTTATCGTTACCCAATGCCTGTGTCAGCATATTCCGGATGTATTCGTCAGAGCCGAGTCCCATGCCGGTCTGACCACTGACGGCTTCCAGAAATTCAGCGACCACGCCTTCAACCTGCGACTGATTAACGTTGGCTAAAGTGGCCATGGCGGTACCGACTTTCTGTACTTCTTTCGGCCCCATGTGCTTGAGAATTTCAGCCGCGTCTTTTTCCCCCAGCGTCATCAGCAGAATCGCTGAGCGTTCCAGGCGGTTCAGTTTGGCAAGATCGTTAGCGCCGTTATTATCTTCAGGCATTTTCTTCGTTCACCCATTTAATAACCAGATTGGCAACCCGCGCCGGATCTTCAGCAATCAGGCCTTTAAGCGCATCCAGCTGCCGTTCAAAACTTTCCGATGCCCCCGGTAGCAGGAATTCATCCATCCCCGCCAGGGTTACTTTATCGTCATCCAGACCGGCTTCGGCGTCTTCAAGTTCATCCAGCAGTACCGAAGTTTCGTCACGTCCACGATTGGCAATACTTTTGATCGTTGGCCGGATCACACCGAAAATCAGCACCAGAATAAACAGACCAGCCAGAACCTGTTTCATAATTTCCCAGAACCATGGCTGCGTCCAGAAATCCGGATCGCCCAGTTCCAGCTCACCTTTACCCATGAAAGGTGAATTAATTACGTTAACACTGTCACCACGGGCGGCNTTAAAACCAACGGCGTCTTTCACCAGTACTTCCAGACGCTGTAAATCAGCATCTTCCCACGGCAGATANACAGTGTCGCCGTCAGCATTCACAGAAGCCCTGTCATTTACGACTACNGCGACAGTCANACGACGGATACGGCCAGGCTGTTGTTGTTTGTAACTTAATGTACGATCCACTTCGTAATTNCGTGTAGCTTCNGANCGACGATTNACCGTTGCNCCGCCGGCACCGGCACCACCGTTCGCCTGTTCCGGTGCGGTCGCCGCNGCCGGTGGCTGATTGGATAATGCACCCGGAATACCACCATTGGTTTTATCCGCGTTTTCTTCATCAACCAGCTGCTCACTGCGCAGGGCAATAAGATCCGGGTTATAAAGTTCTTCGCTCTGTTCCTGGATAGTAAAGTCTACGTCGGCAGACACTTCTGCTTTATAGTTTTCCTGACCCAGCACTGGCTTGAGAATATTATTAACCGCCTGAGTAATGCCTTCTTCTAATTTTTCGGTGTATTCCAGCTGTTTATGGGCAACCATTTCACTGCTGTCTTCCGGTTCCATTTTAGACAACAGATTGCCGAACTGATCTACCACAGACACATCGGCACGTTCCATTTCTGACACGCTGGAAGCAACCAGATTCACAATGGCTTCGACCTGGTCGCGGGAGAGATTCTGTCCGGCGTACAGTTCAACAAAAACCGACGCGCGCGGTTTACGCTGATCGCGGACAAACACAGATTGCTTCGGCAAAGCGAGATGCACACGGGAATTACGCACGGCTTTTACGCTGGCAATAGTACGCGCCAGTTCACCTTCCAGGCCGCGGCGATAGCGGGCATTTTCGATAAACTGACTGGTACCCAGAGTATTGTCCTGATCGAGTACTTCCAGACCGACAGTCTTGTCGTCAATCAGACTGGCCGCCGCCAGCTTCATCCGGGCTTCGTGNAGATCGCTGGCTTCNACCATTAAAATCTGACTGGAAGGATCAATTTCAAAATTAATGCCTTCCTGTTGCAGAATTTCAATAATGTCCTGAGCGTTATGATCCTGCAGACGATGAACAAGGGGTTTATAGGTCGGCTCCTGCGACCACAGCATAATGGCAAATGATAACGCCACCACCAGNGCGATACCGCCGATAACAGCGATCTGACGGACAATCGACAGACGGTTAAAACCNGCAAGAACCGGATGGCCNCCTTCTGCAGCTGCAGAAGTACTTTCTGCCGGCAGATCNGATTCCGGAGCCGTTGCGGCGCCTGCGCCTGTTGCTTCAGCGGGTACATTTTCCATAAGGGTCTACCTGTTATACCGGCATATTCATGACTTCTTTATAGGCTTCGACCAGCTTGTTGCGCACCTGGGTCATCGCCTGAAAAGAAACACTGGATTTCTGCATGGCAATCATTACTTCCGGCAGATCAATGGAAGGATCACCCTGTTCAAAACGCGTCGCCATTTCCGCTGAGGTTTTCTGATGAGCGTTTACCGTATCAACGGCGTTTTTAAACATGGTCTGGAAATCCGGTACAGTATTATCACCNNTGATCGCGGCNGTNGACTGCTGNTCACTGAGNTNCTGNACCTTATCCNCCAGACTGGNNCGCGTNTCTGTATTAATAGCGGCAGGCTGCTGTTCACGCATCTGCGCCTTAACCTGACGCATCTGCATCAGTACTGAATTAATATCAACCCGATCCACCATATCCTTTCCCTCACCNTGGNCAGCTAGTCCGAAATATTGACGCTTTCNGCCGGTTTTTCTGTATTAATTTATGACTCTGCAATCGGCTTGCCAATTTGNTGTGGCGATTTCGTTTTTCAGGTGTCAAAAAAAAGCGCCTTAAAAAAGGCGCAAANAAGGGAAGANTATTANCNGGCGTCAGGCCAGCATGGCCTCGACATCNATACCGTCATCNCGCAGNCGCGCCATCTTNTATCTCAGGGTTCGTGGACTGATGCCAAGACGGTCGGCAGCATCTTTGCGGCTNGGTTCTTCTTTCAGTGCTTTGACGATCANTTCNACNTCNCGGTTTTTCAGATCGTTGCCAAGCGCCTGCTCNGAATCCGTCAAAGAAATANCATCCGCCACCGGCATCTCTGACTGACGGTTTTTCGGNACCGGTGTCAGAATAAAATCGGCGGNNAACAACTGNGGNCCAGACTGAATNATCAGTGCACGCTGCATNGTATTGTCCAGCTCACGNACGTTACCNGGCCAGGNATGTGTCATCAGNTTCAGTTCNGCATCCGCCGCCAGTGANGGTACCGGACGCTTCATTTTCGCGGCATGNTGTGCCAGCAGCCGTTTGGCCAGNGGCAGAATATCGTCTTTACGTTCNCGCAGCGGCAGCCAGTGCANCGGGAAGACACTCAGNCGNTAATANAGNTCTTCACGGAACTGGCCATCGGCTACGTACTCNGCCAGATCACGGTTAGTGGTCGCCACGATACGGACATCCAGATCCAGTACTTTTTTACCACCCAGACGCTCGACCTGACGTTCCTGCAGAACACGCAGCAGCTTTGCCTGCAGACCAAGATCCATTTCGGTAATTTCATCCAGCAACAGCGTACCGCCATCGGCCTGCTCGAATTTACCCGGCATCGCATTGTAAGCACCGGTAAAGGCGCCTTTTTCATAACCGAACAACATGGCTTCCAGCATATTTTCCGGAATCGCNGCGCAGTTAATGGCAATAAAAGGCTGTAAGCGACGGGAGGAATGCTGATGAATGTAACGCGCCAGTACTTCTTTACCGGTTCCGCTTTCACCGCTGATCAGTACCGTTGAATCNGTTTGCGCTACACGTTCAGCCAGTTGAAATAACTGACGCGAAGCTNCCGCTTCACACACTGGTTCTGATTCGTCATCCGCNCCNGCTGATGATGTCTGGTTAAACTGCTGCAGGATTTTATCCAGCTCCGGCAGCTCAAACGGNTTCATCAGATAATCATTGGCACCACGCTGCATGGCTTTAACCGCNTGGCCAACATCACCATAGGCTGTCATAAGCACCACNGGCAGCCAGGGATGAGCCGATTTNATGGCTTCCAGTAANCCCAGACCATCCATACCNGGCATATTAATATCTGACAACACCAGATCCAGAGGCTGTGCCGCGACAATGGCCATNGCATCGTTGCCATTNCCTGCTTCACAGACTTCATGCCCTTTTATCATCAGGGTATCGACAATCGCTTCGCGCAGACGGGGATCATCTTCCACAACTAAAAGACGCATATTTTTCTCCTTGCTGATGACCAATACAGAGCCGCGNCCCTGCTATCAGTGAACCGGTAAAATAAATTGAGCTGACNCGCCACCAGTCGGGCTGTCNGTCAGGTGAAATTCCGCTTTATGTGCTCTGGCAACCGCCTGCACCACNGCCAGACCAAGGCCNGTGCCATTGGNTTTNGTGGTGTAAAACGGTTCGAGAATTTTTTCTTTTTGCTGATCTGTCATACCCGGTCCGTTGTCACTGACGGTCAGGCTTATCTGTGCGTCNCCGCAGCNGATAACATCAATATCGATNTGCACCGGAGCAGCACTGGATTCGATGGCATTATTCACCAGGTTCATCACNGCACTGATCAGNGCATCGCGGTTACACACCAGACGCTGATCCGGTATTTCATTATGAATGCGGNAGGTACCGTGACTGTTCTGCAATGGCACCTCCATCGCATCACTNACTCCCTGCATTAATTCCGCCAGTGANACTTCGTCGTTCANNGGCGCTTCNCCACGGGCAAAGATCAGCATNTCNCGCACCTGGTTTTCCAGATGACGNANACGTTCCTGCAGCTTTCCGGCAAAGCGGATGCGATGTTCATCCTGCAGTTCAGGCGCGGATAAATGTCCGGCATAAAGNGTTGCNGCGGCTAACGGCGTACGGATCTGATGCGCCAGCGAGGCGACCATTTTTCCCATGGCAGACAAACGTTCATATTGACTGAGCTGTGCCTGTAACTGCCGGGTTTCAGTCATATCCGTCAACAGAATTACCTGTCCCGGCTCGTTCGTCATGGCGGCCGTACGTACCTGCACGCGGCGTCCATCCACCAGTGAAATTTCATGACCATCATCACGACGCGGTTTAAAACAGGTCTGAATCAGCTGACGCCAGCGCCGGCCATTCAATGATTCAACCTTTGCTAACGGCAGCAATAATTCATCTGCGGCGCGGTTACTCTGGCGTACACAACCAAACTGATCGAGCACCAGCACAGCAGCAGGCAACAGCTGCAGCANGCTTTCCAGCTTGTCCGCAAGGCGTTCTTTTTCCGCCATTTCCTGCATGCGCTGCGCAGAAACATTGGCCAGCTCGCCGCTTAACTGTTCAACACGGTTCTCAAGAAATTCATAGGAATCCGTCAGCTTCTGTGACATTTCGTTAAACATCATAAAAGCTTCACGCAGATCCTGACGCTTACCGGTGGCGCCGGGATAGTCCAGAATTTCCAGAGCGGAGTCAGCCATAATTACCTCACCACGTTTGCCGGATTTCCGGCATTAACATCATCTGATTAGTGGTTGAGCAATTAGCGTGCCTGTTTTTTAGCGTGAAAAATAAAGAAAGGAGTCAAATAAACGAACACAATTCCGACGCAGTCAATCAGTCTGTCTTTGCCAGAACATCATCAGGAAGGCAAAGAGCCGGGCATAATGCCCGGCTTTTTAATAAGTGCCATACTCAGGTGTGGGTACAGCACTGTTTGGCGGTAAAGGTCTCAGGCGAAATCTCTTTCTTTGCGACCGAGATTATACTTGCGCATTTTCTCCACCAGCGTAGTGCGGCGGATATTGAGTTTTTCTGCGGCTCTGGCGACAACACCACTGGCATCATCAAGTGCCTGTTGAATCAGCGAGCACTCCAGATCCTGCAGATACTCTTTCAGATCCAGACCATTGACCGGCAACAGTGCCGGCGAATCGATACCCGCCAGACCATCACCCGGATTAACATCCGTCACCACAGGAATCGGATTGCTTTCGTCCGTATCATCCACATGACGGAATTTCTTCGGTAATTCATTGACGCCGATAACGCCGTAAGGATGGAGAATAGCCAGACGCTCTACCAGGTTCGCCAGTTCACGGACATTGCCGTGCCAGTCATGACGACACAGCGACATAATAGCCGCGGAATTAAAACGGATAGAGCCGCGCTTTTCATTTTCCAGACGTGAGATCAGCTCATTCAGTAACAGCGGCAGATCTTCTACCCGCTCACGCAGGGATGGCATATCAATGGGGAATACATTCAGACGATAGTAGAGGTCTTCGCGGAAAGTCCCTTCTTCAATCATCTGTTCAAGATTTTTGTGGGTCGCCGCAATAATTCGTACGTTAGCATTAATGGTTTTGTTGCTGCCTACGCGTTCGAAGGTATGTTCCTGCAGTACACGCAGAATTTTCACCTGCATATTTAATGGCATATCGCCAATTTCGTCGAGGAACAGCGTACCGCCTTCTGCCAGTTCAAAACGGCCCGGTCGGCTGTTAATAGCACCGGTAAATGCACCCTTTTCATGACCAAACAGTTCACTTTCCAGCAGCTCTGCGGGAATCGCGCCACAGTTCACAGGAACGAACGGCTTACTGCGGCGATGGGAATGGTAATGCAGATTCCGCGCAACCACTTCTTTGCCCGTACCGGATTCCCCCTGAATCATAACGCTGACGTCTTTATCTGCGACCTGCATGATCAGCTCACGCACGTGCTGAATCTGGCGACTGGTACCTACCAGACTGCGGAACAGCTGGACTTCACGGCGTTCGCCACGGGAGCGGTTGTGGGTATATTGTTCACGGTAGACCTGACAGCGATGCAGGCTGTCCAATAATTTGTTGTAGCTCGGCGGCATCTCAACATGAGCAAGCAATGCACGGCGTACTGTCTCGGGCAGAGTTTCCGGCAGACCGCTGTCACCCATGTACAATAATGGAATGCCTTTGTCCCAGCTCAGCAACCCTTCAATAACATCACTCAATGCAAGGGCGTTACTGTCGCCAACAAATACAGCGCTGATTTCAGTACTGTCTTCAACTTTGCCTTCGGCTTCACGGCGCCAGTCCGCAGTACCGGCAACAATGGCCTCTTCACCAAGAAAATCGAGAATGACTTTCATATCGTGACGACGCTGCTCATTGTCGTCGACCAACAGAACTTTAATTTCTCTCCACATAGTGGTTGCCCTTCCTTCCCCTCAAGATAAACCCGCAGCGGCTGCTTGTTATCTGACACCGCCAGTTCGTTGACGACCGTCTGAACAGTTAAGTATCTAATTTGCCGCAAGTCAAACTTCTGACGTTAAAAAAACCATGTATAGCAACTAACGTGCCTAAGAGGGGTTATAGCTGAATTGGTCGTGAAAAGACAATATAGAAAAAGGCCGTAAACGGCCTTTAAGTGTCAAAAAGACAGAAGAGAACTAAACGTAAGTCAGGCAGAAATATGACTGCTCAACCGGGCGGAAGGGTCACCTGCCGTGGCAGAAACCGCTGAAGAAGAACCAGCCAGACCTTTCAGATATTCATCGCGAATNCCGTCCCAGCCCTCTTTTACCTGCAGCATCAGCCCCATTACTTCATCAATGATGGTCACATCGTTTCTGGCAGTGGCAGTGATAAGGCGACGATTCATGTAGTCATAAAGACGTTCAAGATTACGCGACACGTCACCACCGGCTTCATGATCCAGACTGCTCTGCAAACTTTCAATAATTGTGTTTACACGGCCAAGCAAACTTGCCTTTTCTTCATAGTCCTTACGCTCTATCGCACCCTTAGCCTGGGACATACGGGTCAGAGCTGCTTCCAGTAACAGTTGTATCAGCCTGTGCGGATCGGCATCCAACACTTCAGATGTGACGTTTACCTGCTGATATTGCTTGGCACCGCTGTTGTACATAACAGTCTCCTGCAAATGTTCATTGTTATCTATATGACGGCAACTCACTCTCTTTCTTTAGGGTGGAAAGCAATTTTTTACAACGGCAAGCGGCAACCGGCAACCGCAGCGGCAAGTCTGGTCCGCCCTGAAAACCGGCCTTATCAATATATAATCCTTTAAAAACAATAACTTAAAAAATGGCACAGTAGCTGCTTACAGGCATGGAAACACTTTTGTTTATCGAGGCTAATATGGCCAGCGCACAGTTTAAGACAGCCGAACGCCGCCAGAACAGTACGGAATACCGCCGCCTGTTTGATATGGCGAGCCGACTTTACAGCGAAGCTCAGCAGGCTAACGACCGCATTCTGATGCGTAAGGCTGCTCAGATCGCTCATCAGGGTTATCTGCTCAAACCGGATCACCTGACGGGTCTTAACCTGATGGCACGTATTGATATGCAGCTTGGCCATTACGACGATGCCGCGCATTGGCTTAAAGAAGGCCTGCGTATAAAGCCAGACAGCGTATCCCTCTTATACAGTGCTGGCCAACTGTCTTTAGCACGTAACCAACTGGATAAAGCCGCCGACTATTTTGAGCAGTCCGCGAGAATTTCCAAAGTTGCGACAAAATCCTATAACTGGCTGGCCCATACACGCCTGCTGCAGGGCGACTTTGTAGAAGCCTTCCGTCATTACCGTGAACTGATTAAAACCCAGTCAGACAACCGTCAGCTGCGCAGCAAGCTGTTTGAAGCAGCCGATCAAATTGTGGCTGATTTCTACGCTGAAGAACTGGAACAGGATCTGTTGCGTTACCTGGATTTCCGTGACGTGGATTTCAGTCAGCTGCGTACTCTGACAACCTCTCTGCTAAAGCATAAGCTGCATTTGTCCGAAGCTGGTTGCCCGTTAAATTTTGACGATATCATCAGCGATACTCTGTTATTGAAATCACTGCAGCGTTTCTTTTTCTGCGACCCGATAATGGAGCGCCTGCTGATTACTGTACGTCAGTCGCTGCTGTTCAGCTGCAGTAAAAATCTTTCCATCAAAAATGATCTGCTGCCATTTGTTACCGCACTTGCAGCTCAGACCCAGCTGAATGAAGGCGTCTGGTACACGGACGCGCAGGAATATCAGCTGACAGACCAGCTGGAATCGCTGGTTGGAAAAATACTCAGCATCGATGGTACCGGAGCCACTGAAATCGCCCCGGCTCTTACTCTGGTGATGATGTACAAACCCTTAAACGATTGCAGCTTTATCAACGAACTGGCCAACCGCCGCATCAGCTGGCGTGCGTATCCGCTGATTGCACAAACTCTGAAAGAATATCAGTCATTAAGCAAAGCCCGTTTTGAAGTTCCCCAATTGCCTTCTTCCGGCGATAAAATTTCATCCCGGGTGCGCCAGCAATACAATGAAAATCCTTACCCACGCTGGACAGATATCGGCTATAACTTACCGTCAGACTATGTTCAGTCACTTCGTGGTCTGTTCCCTCTGGCAGACTTTTCCCGTATCCGTAAACCTGTACCGGACGTACTGGTTGCCGGCAGCGGTACAGGACGACATGCCATCCGTCTGGCACATTATTTTGCACCAATGCAGATTACAGCATTGGATCTCAGTGAATCGGCGCTGGCTTACGCCTTACTGCAGGCACGCAAACGCAATACACCGGATATTCATTTTATTCAGGGGGATATTCTCAACCTGGATAAGCTGGAACAGGATTTTGACATCATTGAGTGTTCTGGCGTGCTGCACCATATGCAGCATCCCCGGCAGGGACTGCAGGCTCTGGCTGGCTTACTGCGCCCCGGCGGGGTTATAAAAATCGCGCTGTACAGCACAACGGCGAGACAGAAAATCAGCGAGCTGCGTCAACTGATGGGCGATAATATTCCGCAGTCGACACTGGATATGCGTCTGGTGCGGGAAACACTGCTGCAAAACCAGCTGGCTGGTGACTGGTCTGCCATCTATAACTCACCTGATTTCTATAGTCTCAGCGCCTGCCGCGATCTGCTCTTTCATCAGCAGGAACATACTTTTGATGTGCTGGAGTTATCGGACTTTTATGCCGCCTCCGGACTGCAATGGCTGGGCATGCTGGCACCGCCCGGCTCAGCTGAGTTACTCAGTATTGCCGGCAAAAAAGCCGCTCAGCTGAGTCATCAGGAATGGCATGATATTGAGCAGGCCAATCCGTCACTGTTTGCCGGTATGTACCAGTTTTATTTGCAGAAGCCGTTGTAAGCACTGTGAACCAGACACGGGTGAAGTCAGCGTGCCTGCAGCGTTACGTCAGATCTGCCAGTTAATTGGCTGCTGACCCTGTTTGAGCAGATATTGGTTTATCGCCGAAAACTGATGGTTACCAAAAAATCCGCGATGCGCCGACAAGGGCGACGGGTGAGGTGATTTAAGCACCATGTGACGCTGCTGATCAATCACGGCCCCTTTCTTCTGCGCGTAACTGCCCCAAAGAACAAACACCAACCCTGAACGCTGTTCATTCAGCGCCTTAATAGCGGCGTCGGTAAATTCTTCCCAGCCCTTTTTCTGATGAGAACCAGCGTTAGCCTGCTCAACCGTCAGGGTAGCATTTAATAACAGCACGCCCTGATCCGCCCATGGCGTCAGATCACCACTACCACTCATCTGTAAGCCCAGGTCCGCCTGAATCTCTTTGAAAATATTCACCAGAGACGGCGGTACTTTTACACCCGGCTGCACAGAAAAGCTCAGGCCGTGGGCCTGCCCCGGGCCGTGATAAGGGTCCTGACCAATAATAACCACCCTCACCTGATCGAACGGCGTATGATTAAAGGCGTTAAAAATCTGCGGCCCCGGCGGAAAGATCACTTTTCCGGCGGCCTTTTCCTGCTGCAGAAACTCACGCAGAGTGTGCATATAAGGCTGCTCAAATTCCTGCCCTAACACAGCCTGCCATGACGGATGTAACTCACCGGCTTTGCCCACACCGGACTCCTTTATTTTTTAATTTACTGAAATAAAAAAACGGGTAATGCGATGGATGCCATTACCCGTTTTATTTTTACTGCTACTGCGATCAGTCAGCCAGTGGCTTCATGTGCGGGAACAGAATCACGTCTTTAATGGTGTGGCTGTTGGTGAACAGCATAACCAGACGGTCGATACCAATACCTTCACCGGCGGTTGGTGGCATACCGTATTCCAGAGCACGGACGTAATCGTCGTCGTAGTGCATGGCTTCGTCATCACCGGCGTCTTTTTCTTCTACCTGTTTACGGAAACGGGCAGCCTGATCTTCGGCATCGTTAAGCTCGGAGAAGCCGTTAGCCAGCTCACGTCCGCCAACGAAGAATTCAA
Source organism: Oceanospirillaceae bacterium (assembly GCA_002706025.1). Taxonomy (GTDB): domain Bacteria; phylum Pseudomonadota; class Gammaproteobacteria; order Pseudomonadales; family Oceanobacteraceae; genus Venatoribacter. Next base: position 27,559 of record PAJK01000045.1, on the reverse strand, counting down.
AGCGGTCAGTCACAAATGGGTTGTCGTCGTTACGGCGTGCCAGTGGAGAAACTTCCCATGGGTATTCGGTAATAAAGGTCGGCTGATCGAGCTTCTCTTCCACGGTTGCTTCAAAGATTTCGGTCAGTACTTTACCCGGGCCCCAGCCTGCTTCTTTCGGGCCAAAGTGAACGCCCACACTCTTCGCATATTCGATGAGTTTTTCCAGGTTATCTTCCGCATGACGGATGATGGCAGGGTCCATCTCAGGATTATATTTAATCACGGACTCCACCATGCTCAGACGCTTGAAATTAGCGCCAAAGTCATAGGAAGACTCACCGTATTCAATGGTCGTGGTACCCAGAACAGTTTCAGCAATGAACTTCAGCATGGCTTCGGTGATGTCCATCAGGTCGTTGTAGTCTGCATACGCCTGATAGAACTCAATCATAGTGAATTCAGGGTTGTGGCGGGTACTGGTGCCTTCGTTACGGAAGTTACGGTTAATTTCGAAAACCTTATCGAAACCACCGACCACCAGACGCTTCAGATACAGTTCCGGCGCAATACGCAGGAACATATCAATACCCATAGCATTGTGATGAGTCTCAAACGGCTTGGCCGATGCACCACCCGGAATGGTCTGCAGCATCGGAGTTTCCACTTCCATAAAACCACGCTGGGTCAGGAAGTAGCGGATACCTTCGATGACTTTGGAACGCACCATAAAGGTTTTACGCGTATCTTCATTGATAATCAGATCCACGTAACGCTGACGGTATTTCATTTCCTGATCCGCCAGACCATGGTGTTTATCCGGCAGCGGACGCAGTGATTTGGTCAGGATACGCAGGTTTTCGATCTGATCGACATCCACGTACAGTTCGCCTTTACCGGACTTGTGCAGCACACCGGAGACGCCCACGATGTCACCGATATCCAGCAGTTGCCAGGCTTCAGATTCTTTCTGATTCGGCTTGGACATATAAAACTGAATGGAATCGCTGGAATCCTGAATACCGACAAACGGACCACCACGACGCATTACGCGACCAGCAACAGAAACGCGCAGGCCCTCTTCTGCCAGCACTTCTTTGTCCTTATGACCGTGTGCACGCTTCAGCTCACCGGCCAGATGGGTACGGTGAAAGTCGTTCGGGTGACCATTGGACTTGCTGCCGTTACGTAACTGCTGCAGCTTGGCGCGGCGTTCAGCGATCAGCTTGTTTTCTTCATGCGCATCGCTGTGATTGGTTAAATCTGTCATGTTTAAACCTTAACTGTGAATGTACCTGCGGGTCGGCAGGCTTTCCTTACAGACCTTTTTTCAGGCTGGCTTCAATAAACTGGTCGAGCTCGCCATCCAGCACCGCCTGAGTATTGCGGGTTTCAACCCCGGTACGCAGGTCTTTAATACGGGAGTCATCGAGTACGTAAGAACGGATCTGGCTGCCCCAGCCGATGTCGGACTTGGTATCCTCCAGCGCCTGAGCTTCCGCATTACGCTTCTGCATCTCAAACTCATACAGCTTGGCTTTCAGCTGTTTCATCGCCTGATCTTTGTTTTTATGCTGAGAGCGGTCATTCTGACACTGAGTCACGATATTAGTCGGCAAGTGAGTAATACGGACCGCAGATTCCGTCCGGTTAACGTGCTGACCACCGGCACCGGAGGCGCGGTAAACGTCGATACGCAGATCGGCCGGGTTAATTTCGATATCGATGTTGTCGTCTACTTCCGGGGATACGAACACAGAAGAGAACGACGTATGGCGGCGGTTGCCGGAGTCGAACGGACTCTTACGCACCAGACGGTGAACACCGGTTTCAGTACGCAGCCAGCCGTAGGCATACTCGCCTTCAATGCGGATCGTCGCACTTTTAATACCGGCAACCTCACCTTCGGAGGCTTCCATCAGCTCGCCTTTAAAGCCATGGGCTTCGATCCAGCGCAGGTACATACGCAGCAGCATGTTGGCCCAGTCCTGCGCTTCAGTGCCACCGGAGCCGGCCTGAATATCCATATAGGCGTTGTTCTGATCCAGTTCACCGGAGAACATACGACGGAATTCCAGCGTTTCCAGCTGGCTGTTGAGGTTTTCCAGCTCGGCGCGGATATCCTCTACGGCGCTTTCGTCATCTTCTTCAACCGCCATATCCAGCAGATCACGGGCATCCCCAAGGCCGGCATCCAGCGTATCGATGGTCTTCACCACCGCTTCCAGCGACGCACGCTCTTTGCCCAGCTCCTGAGCACGCTCAGGGTTGTCCCAGACATCCCCCTGAGACAGTTCATGTTCTACTTCTTCGAGACGCTCAACTTTGTTGGCGTAGTCAAAGGTACCCCCTAAGCACATCGGTACGCGCACTCAGGTCTTTAATGGTTTCAACAATCGGATTAACTTCCAAGACAATATCCCGTGATTCGTTTGTATTGTTTCAGGGAAAGTACCAATAAGGCTTTATAGGCACTGTTCAAAAAGGACGCAGCATTTTACAGAAATGCGGCTGTCTATGCGAGAGGTGCGGCGCGAGAGGTGTCCGCGCTCTGTACTGCCAAAGGGCACAGCAGCGTGGCTTATTCAGGCTTTATCAGCCATCCCGCCCCTTGCAGCGGACGGTTACACTTTTCTTTAAAAATTTTATTGCAAATCCTTCTCATTCAGACTAAATTGCAAATCAAAGTGATTCTCATATGGATTAACACCATGTACGTATGCCTTTGTAAAGCCGTTACCCAGCAGCAGATCCGTCAGGCCGCCGCCGATGGTGCCAGCTATGCAGACATCCGCAAGGAACTGGGCGTAGGAACGGACTGTGGATGCTGCGGCCAGTGTGCCAAGCAAATCGTCCGGGAAACCAGCACGACCGCCGTAGCGGCCTGCGAGTTTTCGGAAGCCTGTTAATCACATTTTCGACACATCCTGTTCCAGGCGGGGTGCTCAGAAAACAAAAAAGGAGCCAGTGGCTCCTTTTTTGTTTTCGTTTTCTTCTGTCGTCGGTTAAATCCCTGAGTACAGATCTCAGACTTTTTACCGATAAGGCTTCACCCAGCCAGTGGCACTGCGTTGTTGGCGCCAACCATCTGACGCTGCAATTCCGCCAGATCCACCATGGTGTTCTGGTGAACAACTTTGCCACGGCGGATTTCCCAGGTAGAGATTGAACTGAAACTCACAACTCGGTGATTAGGCTGCATGCCCATCAACGGGCGCTCAAAACTTCCGGAAAACGTGCACACGGTAATAACGCGGTTACCTTCGGCCATCATCTCTTCGATGCTTACATCAAGATCAATGATCGCAGAGCGAACCTCTGACACGTATTCGATAAAGCCGTCCAGATCGCGGAAGCCTTCTACGAAACTTGTATGATAAACAAAGTCCGGGCTGACAATGTGCCGGAGCAGATTAAAGCGTCCACTATTCCAGGACAGTTGAATAAAATGTTCGACCAGCCGTTTGTTAAAACTTTCCATGTTCTCCCCCGGTTGGGTAATCATCGGCGACGTCATATAATTTTCAACTGCAATAATATTGGACCTTTATAATAATCTCCACCTTTACTTAATGTAGGATATATCTCACAAAACGAAACAAATGATGACTCATTAATTATCATTATTACCGTTCATTGCATCGAACTGTTGCTGCACAAAATCCAGAGTCGAGTTCAACGTCTGAATAATGGCATCGTTGTACAGAAACTGAGACCTTAGTCTCGCTTCTCTAGCTTCCATACGCGCATCCAGCTTTTCTCTTTCTTCATCAATATCCGTCAGATCATCGTCCAGCGCCGCCTGACGTACTGACATCATGCTGTCACGGCCATTGAGGAATCCGTCCATGATTTCTTTCAGCTGATCACCAAACCCTGAAATATAAGTCACCTGGCCACGCATCCCGGGTTCACCACCAGTCACCTTGAGACGCAGCCCGGAGGCATCATCAATAAAACCAACCTGGTCTTTACCCGCCTCACCGTCGCCACGGCCGAGCGTAAACCCGAACACTTCAGCAACGCCACTGGACACATCTTTAATCTGTACATCAGAAGATGCGCCGGTGGACGCAGAAATAATCCCGAAGCGGCCGTACGCATAAGAACTGGTATCGGTGGTGTAATCCACCCGCACGCGGATATCTTCATCGCTGAACGCTGTGGTGTCATTAATTGCCTGCTGTAAAGCCAGCGCCAGACTTGTACCTGAGTTATAAACTGCCGGTTGATTAAGCGTTACTTCAGCTTCAACACCGTCGACTTCAATGGTGAACACATTATTGGTCGCATCTATGGTCACTGGTGTTGAAAAATCTGTCGCCAGATCACCCAGGTAGTAGCCGTTCGTTGCGGCCTGATTGCCATCAACAGCGCGCAAAAACTGTCCAGTGCCCGTCGCCTCAATGCCATTAATCTTACCGGCAACATCCTGACCAACAGCGACAGCCGGAGAGTAAACAGCGGCATCCTGTAATCCCAATGCTGAAATTGCCGCAGGGTCAAGATCGGTAAAACGCACACTGGTACCCAGCCCACCAACAGAAATATTGAACGCACCGGTCAACTTATCCGGGTCGTATTCATAGTCCACGGTGACATCCAGGTCATAACCAAAGTTACGTTCATTGGTTGCCAGGCCAAATCCATCGTAGCCATTGGTGGATACGCCAGCCGACATGCCCAGACTGGTTGCTGCAGTACCACCGAGATTTTTCACTTCTACGGAAGAGGATGCACCGAAGGTAGCAGCGGTTCTAACTCCGTCCTTACGCTGCGTTTCAAAATAAAGCTGTCCGCTGTCATTTACCCGGGCACGAACATCCCCGGCAGCAAACTGCCCACTGTTCACCAACGCCGAATCAATAGCCTGTTGTATGACGGTCAGATTGGACTCTGAGTTATTCCCACCCGCCGTACCATCACCGTTAACATCGACATTAATGTCCAGACCATCGACGGTCAGGGTAAAGGTTGCATTCTGTCCGCCGGAGAAATCTATCCCTGCAGACAAGTCGGCGAATGCTGCCGAGCGCGCTCCGCGGCCATCACTTTCAACTTCGATATATTCTTCATGACCGCTGGCAACGGTCGTCAGTTTCAGGCCGCTGCCATCCAGACTTGCAGTGACCACGCCTGCGCCATAGGCGGCGTCGAGAGCGGACTGAATGTCAGCAATATTGTTACCGCTGTTTCCGCTGACAATAATTTCCTGTTCATTGCCTGAGACATTAAGAATGAATCCGGAATTGGCCGCGGAAAAATCAATGGGGGCTGAAATATCCCGCGAAGCCACAGCCGTTTCAGCGCCCTTCACCACACCGGTAAAGTTAGGATCGGAAGACAGTACCGCACCTATCTGATTCTGAATTTCTGCCGCCAGAGCATCTCCGCTCAGATAATTCCCGGCCGGTACAGAAACCTTATTCAGACTGTCGACACCATCAACCTGAACAGCAAACTCAACCGGCGCTGCGAAGGTAACACCAGGATCCTTACCATTGGTCTGTACCCCCTGAGTACCATCGAGCCCCAGCAGAATATCTCCGGTACCAATACCGGTGGCAGAGACTTCGATACTGCGCGCACTGCCTTCTGCAGTGGTTTCAAAGCGCAGATAACCTTCCGCATCAAATGACGCTGTAACCAGACCATTCAGCCCGGGCTGTGCATCGATCGCACTCTGAACCGCCTGCAGAGTATCCTTGCGGTCGCCATAAATGCCGTCGCCATTCAGATCCTGACCACTGGCATCCTGATTAACCACAACAGCAACCGGCCCGGCACCATCAATGTTCAGCGAAAATGTGGCATTACTGGCGGCAAAATTAATACCCTCATCTTCATCAACGGTACTCTGCCCCTGCAGACTGGTGGCGCCCTTGCCATTAAAGGCATCAGCATTCAGTGTGGTCAGTCCGACGCCCTGATAAGCCCCCTGCCCGCTCGCAGTAAAGCCGAGAACATTAGCAACATTTGCATCGACCGAGGCAAAAGAAATACGGGAAGAGGAACCATACTGATTTGAGGTAACCGAAAAATTGCGGGCAGCATTGTCGTAGGCCACCGACACACTGTGCCCGGCGGCAGATACCGCGTTACTGCTGTTTATCTGTAATGCAATTTCTTTCGCCAGCGCATCACCGGATGTGTAGCTGCCCTGAGTCAGGGTGATTTCAGAGTTAGTACCATTAACATTGATATTAAAATTGTTACTGCTTTCATCAATGACCACCGGCGATGAAAAATCGAGTAATGCCAGTGACTGCCCATCATAACGGGCCTGCGTCGCCAGCTGAGTAATCTCAACGTCATACGTACCCGGTCTGGTATTAATGGAATCGTTTACATAAGTAATCTGACTGTCAGTGGTCACGCCGGATTTGGCCAACAGTCCGATAATAGAAGTACGGTCTTCTGTCAGTGCACGGTTAAAAATCGACGTGTCAAAGGTCAGCTGATAATCATTGTTGCGATCGGTATTAACACCTAATTCTGTCAACGAACGATACTTACCTCCCAGGCCGACCACAGGCTCACTGATCAGCGCGCGTAGCTGGGTCATCATCGAGCGAATGGTCGAATCCCCAAGTAACAGACCCGCCTGCTGAGTTTCGGTGTTGTAGGAAGACAGATCGTCGACGAAGGTTTTCAGCTGATTGTAAGTATCAACAAACCCCTGCAGGGTTTCTGTCAGCTCTTCCGTATCAGCACTTACCGTAATATTGACTGTCTTGCCGACATCGGCCCCGTTCAGATTCAGCGCAACACCGGGAATAACCTCTTCCACGACATTGCTGCTGCGGGTAATGGTCAGCCCATTGACCATAAGGGACGCATCCTGCGCGCCTGCAGTTTGTGTCATGGCAGACGAAGCCAGCTGATTTTCGTTAAACGCAAGCGTTGCCAGTCCGGACGTCAGCAGATTGCCTGACTCATCCTGAGCTTCAATTCTCATGGCATTTTCAACGCCGGTTTCAGAAGAGGTCATCAGCAGACGATACCCCGAACCATCGTTAACAATGGTCGCAGTTACCCCCATATCGGCATTGTTGATAGCATCGCGGATGCCGCTGAGCGAACGGTTGGAGTCATCGATCGTAATGCTTTTGGTGATCCGATCACCGTTAATATCCTGGCCGCTGATATCGCCGCTGCCGTCATAGCTGACAGCGCCAAAGGAAAATACCAGTTTTCCGGTTCCCACAACCTCATCAAAACTGGAATACGTCTGACTGGCCAACGCGTGAGCTTTGGCCGTGTTGACCACTTCGACAGAATAAGAACCGGGTTCTGCCACACTGGTGGTGGTGGCTGTGAGGATGCTTTCGTCGGAGGAGGTTGCCTGGGTCGCGCCCACCAGACTCGGACTCGACAATTTATTGGCGCTCGACTGAATATCCGCCATCAGCGACTGAATTTCCCCATAGGCGGTGATTTTCGCCTCGGTCAGTTCCTGGCGGCTGTCCAGACGAATATCTGATACTTCGCGTTCAGCTGTAATCAGCTGCTCGACCAGATCAGACGTCAGTACACCGGACCCAAGTCCTAATGATTCAACGGATGGCATAGTGGTACTCCTGTGAGACCAGAAACGAAAAAACCCTGTACCAGCTTATCGGCCAGTACAGGGTTAATTTAAGGGTCTGGTTAAATAGTCATCAAACCTGTGCACTGAACAATAAAGTTGGTTCCTCATCATTCAATTTTTGCGCCAGTTCCAGAGCCAGTTCACTCGGTATCTGGCGGATCAGTTCTGACGATGATTTATCGTATACCCTGATTACCGTTTTGCCACTGTCTTCATCCAGTTGAAAATCCAGTGTGCGTTTTGTTTGCTGCACATATTCATTGATGCGGGATACAGCTTCTTTGACCTCATCCTGGGTCAGAGGGTTAAGCTTATCCGCCTGGGACGGCAATTGCTTACCGCTCTTAGCATCAGCGACGGAAATATCGTTGGCAGAGCCGGATACTTCTTTCGCAACTGAAGGTGATACAGCTGGTTTATCGATAACGTTCAGTTTCAGCTCACTCATAAATCACCTCTCTGGTTCCTCAGTTAAGCAGCCGGGGGAAGGCTAGCTTCCCCCATCAGCCCGCTGTTATCCCAGGAGGGACAGAACCTGCTGACCAGACGCGTTGGCCTGAGCCAGTACCGAGATACCAGCCTGCTGCAGTACCTGAGTACGTGACAGCTCAGCAGTTTCTGCGGCGAAGTCAGCATCCTGAATACGTGAGTTCGCAGAATTCAGGTTTTCAGAAGTAATCTGCAGGTTACTCACTGTAGATTCCATACGGTTCTGAATCGCACCGAGGTCAGCCCGTTGCGATGCAACCTGAGCAATGGCGTTATCCACTGCAGTCAGAGCTGCTGTCGCACCTTCGAAAGTAGAGATATCAATATCCACCAGGAACTGACCATCTTCACCACCGCCGAATTCGCCCAGAGTGAAGCCGGAATCATCCAGACCACTCTTACCGGAAGAACCAGCTTCGATTGTGATGGTAGAAGCAGATTCCAGACGAACACTACTGTAAACAGTTTCCGCAGAGGTTGCGAAAGCAGACAGAGTAGTCGCCACAGAAGCCTGACCAATACCCTCTACGTCAGCATCCAGACCGAATGCACCACCGGTTTCGATAGCGGCGGCAGTACCACCGATCGCAACAGAAATGTTACGGCCATCGGCTGCACGCAGGGTGATACCCTCACCGTTGTCTTCGGCGGTAACACCGGTCTGACCGGATTTGGCGTTGATCGCATCGATAGTGGACTGACGGTCCTTATCGATATCGCCCTGAGACACAACAGTACCGATATCAACGTTGTTGATCGCGATTGCCAGGGTAGTACCCTGAGTGGCTGCCGTGGTCGGAGCGGCACCGGTAGTACCTACCAGCACGGTTTCATTCACGGTTGCAGTCACACCAGTCTGTTCGGTGCTGCGGTTGATCGCCGCTGCGATCGCAATACCGGATGCAGAACCATCAGAAGAGTTCGACGTGGTATCGGACGCGGTATCATCCACAGAGCTGGAAGCCGAAATGGTAGTACCGTTGATCACCAGGTCACCTTCAGCAATTGCCAGGGTGGCAGCAGTAGTACCTGTACCTGCAGCACTGGAGGTCTGAGCTTCGTTGGTGTAAACCGCAACAGAAGGATCATAGCTGCCACGGGTCAGACCTGAGTTCTCCAGGTCACCGGTACCGGTACCATAACCACCATCAATGTCGATGGACTTGGTATCACCGTCGGCGATCAGTGTGTAACCACCTTCGTAAACACCCGCGGTAGTACCGCTGAGGCTGGAAGAAGAAGCACCTGCAGTGGTAGTGGCTGTTGCCAGACCAAATGCAGTTGTCAGGTTACCACCAGTACCTTCCAGTACGATGTTACGGCCATCTTCCGCAGTCAGAATAACGCCGTTTTCATTACCACCATCGGAAGCAACAACACCGGTCTGATCAGACACAGCGTTAATCGCTGCAATAACAGACTGACGGGTGGCCGCCATTTCAACGTCATTACTGTTAGCAGTCGCCTGCAGTGTAATCGATACGTTGTTGATTTCGATGGTAGCTGCAGTGCTCGCACCGGTTGCAGACATGGAAGAACCATTCACTGCAGTGGCGTCAGCAAAAGCTGTTACACCGGTCTCGTCAGAAGAACGGTTAATCGCTGCCGCAATCGCGATGCCGGAGGCAGAAGAAGCGATAGTCGATTTAGAGTCATCACCGGACACAGAAGGACCGATCGCCTGACCGTTGATCACCAGGTCACCGTTAGAAATACCGAAGTCTGTACCACGGGCGGATACACCCGCTGCATCCGAAGCACCCAGCTTGTCAGCAGTCAGTTCAGCAATGGATACATCCACAGTCTGACCAGCGTTCGCACCAATCTGGAAGGTCGCAGAGAAAGAACCATCCAGCAGTTTACGGCCGTTGAAGTCAGTCTCGTCAGCTGTACGTGAGATCTCAGCAACCAGCTGATCAACCTCAGCCTGCAGTGCTTCACGGTCAACGTCGGAGTTGGTGGCGTTAGCAGACTGTACCGCCAGTTCACGGATACGCTGCAGGTTGTCGTTCATAGAACCCAGTGCACCTTCAGCAGTCTGCGCCAGCGCAATACCGTCACCGGCGTTACGTACAGCAACGTTCAGACCTTTAATCTGAGAAGTAAAACGGGTTGAAATTGCCAGACCCGCAGCATCGTCTTTGGCGCTGTTGATACGCAGGCCGGAGGAGAGACGCTGCAGGGCAGTCTGGTTAGCGCTCTGGGATTTATCCAGATTTCGCTGAGCATTCAGAGATGCGATGTTGGTGTTAATAATTTGAGGCATGGTTTTTCTCCTGTACCTACATGTCAGACAGCCATCACCCTGCGTTTAGTGGTTCTGGCACCGTCAAATAACTCTGTCATGGTCTTTAACGGCCCCTTGCGTAAAACCTTTAGAAATTTTTTCGTATGAATCGAAATGTGCTGTCATCCACTGGCACAGGCATTGCTTTTTCCCTTTGAAACGACAGAAAACAATCGGGAACAGATAATGGATGCTAACCAGCTCGCCCAGAGCCTGCAGGACCGTAAACAGAAGAATATGAAGTTCTTTGAACGCTACTTCCCTTCTATTCACAGCTTCTGTACTAACCGCAGACTGACTGAACTGCAGCTCAATCTCGATTCTGAATCGCTGGAAGTGAACCTGCTGCAAAACGGCGAGCTGATCTATCCGGCACAGACACAGGCCTTTAACAGCAATGAAGCGCAACAGTTTTCTGACGCTTTTGCTCCTGGCAAGATGAACCACCCGTTGCGCCATACCTATGCCAACGAGCTACACCACTTCCGCTATTCCCATGGTCTGCTGGCTGAATATCTGGAGTCGGTTGGTGCTCACAAGGGTAATGCCCGCCCGTACGGATTCCGTCACAGCCTGCCGCAAGTGGTGTTTCTCGGCTCAGGTATTGGCCAGCACATCACAGAATTTCTGAACATCCGTGATGTGCGGCATGTGGTTGTCGTGGAACACAACCCCGACTATTTCATGGCCAGCCTGTATGTCACTGACTGGGAAGCCCTGATCACGCCTTACCTGCAGGCGGATGACCGCTCATTTGTGCTGTCAGTTGGCGATACAGCGGAACTGGATGAAGAAAAACGCGTGCATAACGCCTTTGGCGGGGTATGGAATCACATCTGCCTTAACGTGCCATTCATGCCTATCCAGACAGTTTTCTATGTTCATCGCGCAGACCCCTTCTACACCAAAGTCGCTCGCCGGCTGAACCGTGAAATTGAGCCTTATCTGAACGTCTGGGGCTACTACGACGACGAAGTGAACCAGCTCAACCATGTACTGCACAACCTGTCGAAAGGTATCCGCGTGATGCCAAGGCCGGATCTGCATGACACACCTAAAATCACACTCGTCTGTGGTAACGGCCCGTCGCTGGACAAATACATTGATCTGATCAAACAGCACAGAGACAAAATCACCATCCTCTGTGCCGAAAGTGCCGGCCACTCGCTGGCGAAAAATGATATTTATCCTGATGCTATGGTGATTCTGGAGTCTGACTATATTACCTATCAGGCTGTTTCTATTATTCCCCAGGACAAATCGAAGAAGATTAACATCATTGGTGCCGCACAGATCAGTCCTTTGGTTTTCAACCACTTCAATGATGGTCTGATTTATCTGAAGAGCGAATCCAGCTACGGCAAACTGCTGGCCAGCGATGACACCATTGCCGATGCAACGCCCAGTGCCGGTAACGCCGCACTGGCCATCGCCCTGGACCTGAATCTGCCGGATGTATTTCTGGTTGGCCTGGACTTTGGCTTTGCTGACCCAGGCCAGACCCACTCGGCATCAGCGTTTTACAGCGAAGAAGAACAGGCCGACATGTTTGCCGAGTTCAAACGCAAAATGACAGCCGAAACCTATAAAGTTGAAACCAACGTTCGTGGTGACATATACACCACCCCATTCTATTTCACGGCGAAAACGCACGCAGAGCGCAAAATCATGCTGTCCGGGCGTAAAGACGTTATCAACCTGTCGCAGGGCGTAACCATCATTGGTACGACTGAAATGACAGAAGATGGAATGGCTGAGCTGCTGTCACAACGTCAGGAAGCGCCTGAGTTTATGCTGTTTGACAGCCTGAAAAACGACAGCCGTAAAATCGGACGGAAAGCGCAGGATAAACTGAAGAAAGAAATCATCCGCACCATCAGTCAGATGTGCACAGAAATTACCGCCATTGTGGAAAATATGCAGCCGGACCTGGACAGCATTGAAAGCAGCCTGTTTAAAATCAATCAGGTCGCCATCAACAACCGGGACAGTAAAACAGCGGTGATGAATACCTTTATCCGTGGCACGATCTGGTTCTGGTTGTATAACTTCTACGCGCTGAGCAAACAGATTGAATCAGAAAAAAAACTGAGCCTGTACACGGAAAACTTTAAGCAATACTTCGGCTTTCTGATCAAAACCTTGCCTGAGCATCTGAAAAATTACATCAAAGACTGTAACAGTGATGATGACCCCAGGCTGAAGCTGACCATTTCGCAGCCAGAACCGGATTATGAATTATGGAAAGATAAGGTAATCATCAGGGAGATGGAACATGAACAATAAAGTAAATCAGGCAGATATATTCCTCGAATCCGAAGGCGACCAGTGGTATCAGCGCAATGCCGCCGTACTGACCCGGGATGAAATATTTCCTGATGTTGAAATTATTCTCAGTCATTACACTGAGGATTCGTCCCCTGCGAGGGTTCTGGAAGTCGGCTGCGGAAATGCATCGAAGCTGAGTACGATCTGTGAGCGTACAGGTGCGCAAGGGTATGGTGTCGACCCGTCAGCAGCAGCGGTTGCTGATGGTATGAAAGCCGATCCATCATTGTCGCTGACCGTTGGTATCGCCAGCCAGCTGGACTTTGGCGATGAAACATTCGATCTGATATTTATCGGCTTTTGTCTCTATCTGGTCGACCGTAAAGACATCTACAAAGTAGTCGCCGAAGCCGATCGCGTCCTGAAACCCAGCGGTCGACTGGCCATTATGGATTTCGACCCACCGGTACGCCACAAAAGAAAGTACCACCATAAAGAAGGTATATATTCATACAAATCCCAGTATGGAGATTTCTTTACGGCTGCGGGTCACTACCACACCATCGCCAAAAAAAGTTTCAGCCATTCCTCAGAATACTTTTCTGCCGATGCTAATGAGCGTGTCGCACTCACTCTTTTACACAAAGAAGAAGATCCGTATCCCGAGTTATAATCAAGGCGAATAGCGGGCCCTCTGAGCTAACGTCAGAGGGTTTAACGCTGTTCCAGACAAACGGCTATCGGCCCGGCATATGCCTTCAGCAATGATGAAATTATGCTTTTATCTGCCGTTTAATCGGTCGTAAGAACAACGCTGTCACTGGTCACCGGGCTGGCAGCCATAACATCAACAAGAACCGCCTGCCCGATAATTTTATCGAGATACTTTGGCGCCAGACCAAAGCCAGGCCGGACGCTGCGCACACAGGATGCATCAATAATATCGCCTGCTTTCATATCACGGACAAAATACAGCGAGCGACGGAACTTAACGTTGGCAGACTCGCTGGATTTGGTTCCATAATTTACCGTACCCAAAGCAGCCCAGGCGGCTTTCACATCGCGACATAATTGATTAAGGTCGGCAGGTTCCAGTGAAAAACTGTCATCCGGCCCGCCACCCTGACGGTCCAGAGTAAAGTGTTTTTCTATGATACAGGCGCCGAGAGCCACGCTGGCAACCGCCGTCGCATTATTCAGAGTGTGATCTGACAAACCAGTAAGCTGACCAAAACGACTGGCCATATCGCTTATGGTCCGCAGATTATAATCTTCTGCAGGCGCAGGATAGCCACTGACGCAGTGTAACAATGCCAGATCTTTACAGCCTGCAGAAAGGGCGGCATCCACAGCCTCGGCAATTTCTTCCTCATCTGCCATACCGGTTGAGATGATCATCGGCTTTCCGGTCGATGCTACATACCGGATTAACGGAATATCCACGGCTTCAAACGACGCAATTTTGTAGGCCGGTGCATTCAGGTCTTCAAGCAGGTCCACAGCAGAACTGTCAAAGGGTGAACTGAATAAGGTAATGTTGCATTCCCGCGCCTTGGCAAACAGAGCCGGATGCCACTCCCATGGGGTATGGGCCTCCTGATACAGATCATAAAGCGTACGCCCATCCCACAGTCCACCATGGATGCAGAAATCTTCACGATCAGAATTCAGGGTAATGGTATCCGCAGTATAGGTCTGAATTTTTACAGCATCAGCGCCATTCGCAGCTGCCTGCTCAATCAGTCTGAAAGCAGTATCGATATTGCCGTTATGATTGGCGGACAGTTCGGCAATAATATAGGGCGGTTCGTCTGCCGCTATTCTTCGTCCGTTAATCAGCATAGCGTTCTCCAGCGAATGATGGCTCTGGCAATTCAGGATATTCCTGTTGAACAAGTCTGAACAGTTCTGCAGAAGTACTGATGATGTCGTCTGTGTGACACAATCGACGGACCGCATCGCTTTCCAGCCAGGCATACTGATGGTATTCCTTGCTGTGATAACCGCCGTCGACCGGCAGCTCTTCCTGCAGAGATACGGAACAGGCGATGTCCATGACGGAGGCATGCAGGTCATATATCAGCCCGATCTGACGACAGGACTCAATCGCTTTAATACCACTTTCTTCTGCCAATTCGCGCGAAATCTGATCCGTAACCAGATCTCTGCCGTCACTGTTTTCATCTGCTTCAGGAACATCCATAGAGCCTGAGGGTACAAATTCTTTTTTCCCCGCATACTGCGTCACGGTTTCTGCCCGGGTGGCAAGCAGATATTCTCCCTTCGGATTGCAGATTACGCCACTCACAGCAAGGGGAATAATAACGGGGAGATTGGCACATTGCCGTGCATCAGGGCTCCTGAGCACATAGAAAACCTCGCGATATTGCCGCCGGCCATAACGCAGAGAGCAAAGCCCATCCACTGTCATTTCATGTCCCTGATAACACATCACCTGTGCATCAAATAATGACGAATTTTCTGTGACAGCTGATTGCCAGAACTGGTCAATTTTACTCTTTAATGCAGTGGGAACCGGAATGGCTCTGCATTCTGTCAAACGGGTAGATTCCATAGCGCGCAGCGGAAATGTTGGCAACGCCAGAATATGCGTAAGTGTACTCATATCGTTAATAACGAAAGAAGCATTCTTATGTGCATTAGCGGATTCAGCAACAAAATGAACCGGGATCATACCGGCCTGCCAGGCGGACAGGATGCCGTTATCTGAATCTTCAACAGCGATAAAAATGGCAGCGCCAGGCACCAGACTTCGGGCTTTCAGGTAAATATCCGGACATGGCTTACCACGTTCAACATCTTCGCCGGACACCCAGCCGCTGATGTAATTTTCCAGTTCAAAGTAGCGGACGACCGACGCGATGGTTTCACGTCCGGCGGAACTGGCAATAACGATGGGAACCCCGGCGCTGCTGATATTCTGCAGTGCCTGTTTAACACCAGGAATTAATGATGGTGCTTCATAAAGCCGAGTGAAGCCATCTTCAAAACGGCTGCGTATTGCCGCCTCCGAACCGAGAAGATCATGGTGTGTGGCAATATGCGTAACAATTTCATCCAGGCTGCTGCCGTTGAGACGATCAAATTCCTGCGCACTGCCGGATTTACCAAACAATGTCAGGATATCGAGATAGTTCCTGTACAAGGTGGCCAGCGTATCAACGATCACGCCGTCCATATCAAATACAAAGCAGACCGGATTGGTTATCACTGAGTTCTCCGGAACACATATAAGCGGTTTTGCCCAAAACCACCAAAGCTGTCATGTAATCCGTCAGGCAAAGAGAGCAGCATGTCAGTGACTGCTTTCACATAAGGTGATTCATAGTCCACCTTACCACTGACCATAGGTGTGATAACGTAGAGCATAATATCGTGCAGACTGGCAAAGTTTTCACTGCGAACCAGTTGCAGATGCGGCTTCGCCCCTTCTGTTAATTCATTCTCATTAAAAAACAGATTGAACTTATCCGGCGTTCTGGCTGCCAGTCCTGCATGTTCACGCAATGCATTCTGCTGAGAATAGCTATCGTTAATATTCTCAATCAAAATAACATGTCCACCAATCTTTACCTGATGGGCTATCTGTGCAAGACCTTGCAGCTGCAATTCAACAGAATTCAGATTGATCAGACAGCGATCGGTAAAAGCAATATCGTATTCCCCGGTCAGTTCTGCGTGGCTGTCCAGATCCAACACATTGCCTTCATAGAAATCTGCCTGTTCGGTGGCCTGCTGTGCATCGCGGTTATCCAAAGCACATTTCACCATGTCGCCTATGTAATCGACGCCGGTAAAATGAGTCTGTGGAAAAAACTTACTCAACGCTATGCAATTATGACCATTGCCGCAACCAACTTCGAGAATACTTTGTGCGCCATCAGTGCCGGCGATCTTTTCTATTGCGCGCTTCAGCGCATCAATTTCCAGTAATTTAATGGTCGGGGTTTTTGTAGTCGCTCTGATATCCCCTTTAAACTGTTCAGCCCATCCTTGCCAGTGAGCTCTGATATCATCTAATTCCATCACCTTCTCCCGAAATAAACTGACCCACTTTTATTGGCCCTTCCGTCAACTCATCAGTTCAGACGCTTAAAGCCCGCATGACAGATCGGTCCCTTGAGCAGGTCTTCTACAACACGACCATCTTCACATTCTCTGACGACGGCAAAAACATCATCCAGTTCAGTAAAGTAGCGATCCACAACCTGCTCTGTATGCTCGGTGCAGACATAGACAGAATTTGAGGCAAGAATACCTTTTTCCAGCATCATCTGTGTTGTCAGAGTTTTATAGTAAAGTGCCTTTTCACTGTCAAAGGTAAAACCCGTTAAAGCCGGTAATCCCCAGTGATTGATTTTCAGCTCGTACTTATCAGCCAGTGCCTGCCAGCGCTCGCGGATATTCAGTCCGGTATTGGTAATCGTTTCCCAGGATTTTTCCCGCTCCATAACTTCCAGTGTTTTCAGTGCTGCAGCAGGTCCGATACGCTCAGTCCAGAAGGTACTGCTGATGAAAGTCGATTGAGCAGCCTCCATAATCTCCCGGCGACCAACAACCGAAGTAATCGCATAGCCATTACCCATAGCTTTGCCGTAGATAGCCATATCGGGTTCAACATCGTGCAGTTTATAAATCCCACCAAAGGACTGACGGAAGCCCGAGGTACATTCATCAAAGATCAGGACGATACCTTTCTCGGTTGCCAGCTGCCGGACTTTTTGCAGGAAATTGTCTTCCGGCCCCATATTACGCACGACTTCCATTTTGATGACGCCAATATTGTGGTTATCCACCAGGGCCTGTAATTCATCAAAGCGATTGTAATTAAACGGGTATACTGTATTACGCAGGTTAGCCGGAACACCTTTTGGATCCAGACCCGGCAACAGATGCCCGGCAAGACTTTCATCACTGCCAAGGTTGGCCGACAGATACCAGTCATGCCAGCCGTGATATCCACAGATAGCAACGTTATCTTTGCCCGATGCTGCGCGGGCAATACGAATGGCAATGGCATTGGCCTCACCACCACTGCGGGCATAACGGACCATATCGGCCCAGGGATTTAATTCGATCAGTTTCTCTGCCAGCCAGACTTCCTCCGGGCAGTTAAACGTCGCCATATTGCCGGTGTCGATAACATGACGAACCGCATCATCCACTTCCGGATGGCCGTACCCCAGGATATTGGTACCAATACCCATGATACTCATATCCAGAAACTCGTTGCCGTCCATATCCCAGACCGTACAGCCTTTGGCTTTACTGAAATACGATGGCCAAAGATCTGGCAGAAACATCTCCGAACGTTTGGACAACAGCATATTCCCGCCAGGGATAATCTGTTTTGCCCGTTTCCACAACTTCTGACCTGTTCCCATGGAGGCCCCCTCATTACGTTTGATACCGGAATTACCATCAAATAATTCTGGCTGATCAGACTGCAGATCGCGCACAGCCTGCCAGCTGAAGAAAATATCCGGACTGAAGTGATTAAAAACGTTACGGATAACGACCAGATCTGCTGGTTCGTCCACCGTCCAGCGCCAGTGCGACAAATCAAAACCGGCCTGATATGCCGCCGTTGAACACTGACCGGATTCACGGATCCAGGGGGTCACATGTTCATGGTCATAATCCGAATCTGTACTCTTTATGCAACGGAACAGCGCCTCTGCGCTGAACACTTCCAGATCTAGCCCGTCAGGAAAACAGGGAGGCACAACATTGCTGTAATAGTCTGTACCGGCTGCCAGATACCCGCTGATCATAGTGTCCACCAGAAGTGGATCGACCAATGGGCAATCCCCTGTCACACGAACAACCACATCAGCCTGATGTTTTTTGGCGATATCGGCGTAACGCTGCAACACGTCTTTTTCACTGCCCTGTTCGCAAACATACCCCAGGCTTTCAACGTAAGCTTTCAAAGGTAGATTTCCGCTGTCCACCGAGGTCGCTACTACGATCTGATTCACCCGCTCTGCACGCGCAAGCCTGGCCAGCAAAACACCGATTAGCGGTGTTCCACCCAAATCTTTCATTACCTTACCGGGTAACCTGGTTGAACCCATACGGGCCTGTACGATAGCAACAACCTTCATATCTGACTCCACAATGCCGGATTAATCAGGAGCAGATCATCCGTGGCTATCGGCGCCGGAACAGCGGCTTCAGTCTGTCCGGCAGCGGCGAGAATTTCCTGCCACTGCTCAGGGCTGTCACAGCCCACCACGACGCGATCAATCTCTTTATAGCTCATCACTGCCGCAAGACAGGAAACCAATGGCGATTGTCCGCTTTCTTCAGACCAGCTGTCCCATGTCTGCCAGAGCGAATCCCACTGCTGAAATTTTTCTGGCCGCTGATTTTTTTCCATCAGCAACAGGCCCTGTAAAAATACAGAACGGACATGCACTTCAGTATTGTCACCTGCCAGCTTTTTAAGCCAGCCGGAACTGGCCAGTCTCTGATCAAGAATATTAAATGGTGCCTGAATTATGTCCGGCTGAAGTATTGGGTAAATGCTCTCAAGCTCATCCGGAGAATAAACAGAAACGCCAATTTTCAAGGCTTTTCCCTGAGCTTTAACTTCACGGAGCGCTGCCGCCAGCTCTTCACCAATCTGCGGATTACACAATGCCGTTGCCTGATGCAGCATCAGACCATCCACCGCAGAAAGCTTAAGGCGCTGCAGAGATGCTTCCAGCTGTTCTGCCAACCAATCATGGATTGTCGTTTGGCAATGAAAGACTTCTTCAGGAACAGGAGGTATTTTGGTAATAACTCTGAATCCAGTCAGGTCACACTGGCCCAACAGCTTTTCGCTTTCGCCATAAGCAATAGCAGTGTCCAGGGTGTCGACTCCAGCCTCACGGCAAAGCCGAAGAATCGTGGCGATATCTTCTTTTTTTACCTGTCCAGATGTATTGGCAACACCATAATTCATACCGAACTGCACTGTTCCAAGCGCCAGACGGTTAACATCGGAAGTCAGCATAAACGTATCCCTGAGCAAGCTGGCGATAAATAACGCTGTACAGCGAATTTCACATCAGAAGCGGACAGAGTCGGCCAGTAGCAGCACATACGCTTAACCAGGTTCAACGCCGGACCGGCCTGCCAACGCGGCAATCAGAGTAGCGCTGATATAACGCTGTTGTTCTGTCGTCAGATCCGGGTACAGAGGAATCGTCAGAGCCTTCCGGTAGTAATCCTCTGCTGCCGGATAGTCACCCGCTGAGAAGCCAAGATTACGGTAATAAGGCTGTAAGTGAACCGGAATATAATGCACGTTGACACCCACCCCCTGTTCACGCATGTAATTAAAAACCTCTTTCCTGTTTGCAGCTGCGGTTCCCTGTACATTGTCGATCTGAACCACATACAGGTGCCATGCGGACCCGCTGTCTGGCAGCTGAGTTAAGGGGGTGACATCCACATCGGCCAACAGAGTATCGTAAAAGGCTGCCAGCTCTCTGCGCTGTAGCACGAAGCTGTCCAGGCGGGTTAACTGACTCAGACCAAGCGCTGCCTGAATATCGGTCATGCGATAGTTAAATCCCAATAGGGTCTGCTGGTAATACCAGGGCCCATGACTGGCCTCTGTCATATCGACCTCATCGCGACTGATGCCATGGCTGCGGTAAAGAGCCATTTTATGAGCAAGTTCTGCGGAGTTCGTCAGCGCCATACCACCTTCGCCGGTGGTGATAATCTTTACCGGGTGAAAGCTGAAAACAGTAATATCGCTGAAACGCCCGCAACCGACCGGCTCATTCTGATACTGGCCGCCGATGGCATGGGAAGCATCTTCAATAATATGGCAGCCATAGTGACGGGCCAGCGCGCTGATGGCGGCCATATCACAGGATTGACCACACAAATGCACCGGTACAATAACTTTGGGCAGGCGGCCATTTTTTTCCGCTGTTATGAATTTTTCTTTGAGTGCCGCCGGCGACATGTTACCCGTCGCCGGATCTATATCGACGAAATCAACATCCGCGCCGCAATAGCGCGCGCAATTCGCTGAAGCCACAAAGGTAATCGGCGTTGTCCACAACAGATCGCCGGACTGCAGGCCAAGGGCCAGACAGGCAATGTGTAAAGCCGAGGTTGCACTGTTGGTAGCCAGCGCAAAACCAGCGCCGGTCTTAGACGCAACCGCCTGTTCAAACGCTGGCACAGCCTGCCCCTGAGTCAGGAAATCGGATTTAAGTACCGCCGTGACCGCCTCTATATCGTCATCACTGATATTCTGACGACCGTATGGAATCACAGAGCTGCTTCCTGATGCAGTTCACGGATTTCTTCAATCGTCAGAAAATGAGGATTCGTTCCCGAATCGTAGGAGAACCCTTTATCCACCGGCGTACCATGTTCGTCCAGCAGATTGCGGCAATAATTAACCGGTGCGGTAAACTGAATGGACGGCGTAATCACATAATGATTATCAAATTCGATGGTATGGTGTGAATCATCTCCGGGACACATAGTTTCGTGCAGCTTTTCGCCTGGGCGGATACCAATCTCATTGGTCGCCATACCCGGCGCCATAGCTTCCACCAGATCTGTAATACGGATCGAAGGAATCTTAGGAACAAATATTTCGCCGCCATACATACGGGCGAAATTCTTAAGAACAAAATCCACACCCTGCTGCAGCGTAATCCAGAAACGGGTCATAGCAGCATCGGTAATTGGCAGTGATTCAGCACCCTCACCAATCAGTTTTTCAAAAAAAGGAACAACCGATCCGCGCGAGCCCACCACGTTGCCATAGCGAACAACGGCAAAACGCGGCACTTCACCACCCACCATATTGTTGGCGGCAACAAAAAGCTTGTCAGAACACAGCTTTGTAGCACCATAAAGATTTGCCGGGTTAGCGGCTTTATCCGTAGAGAGGGCAATAACCTTTTTTACGTCGTTGGCAATTGCTGCATGGATAACATTTTCAGCGCCATTAATATTTGTCTTAATACATTCCATCGGATTGTATTCCGCCGCAGGAACCTGCTTAAGCGCCGCAGCATGAATAACATAGTCAACGCCGCGCATGGCCTGAATCAGTCGCTCCTTATCTCTGACATCGCCAATAAAGTAACGCATACATGGCGCGTCATAGACCTGTTGCATTTCAAACTGCTTCAGTTCATCACGGGAAAAGATAATTATCTTCCGGGGCTTATAACGCGCCAGCAAAGTCTTGACGTATTGCTTGCCAAAGGACCCGGTACCACCGGTTATTAAAATGCTTTTGTCATCGAACATAGTCAAACCTCTGACGCTCCTTCCATATTGCATGGATTGAGCAAGTTCTGTACCAGCCTTACAACTGGTTAAACAGTGATAAACGGGATATTGTGGTATAGCTCTGCTGAGCGGCCTCCAACAGGTAAGTCTGCAATGACAGACGGCTGACAGCCTCAGCAAAATCCACATCAGATAGTTTTGATAACACTTCCTGATTGACCAGCTTGACATCAGCCGCCAGGTTGCCGGTGTTCTCCACCACATTCAGCCGGGCACCCAGTTCACTGACCTTTTGGGAAACAGACGTCTGCGCGTTGGTCAGATTGGTCAGGGTGTCTTCAATCAGAATATCCAGGGTTTCAGAATCAACCGGACTGTCAGTCAGCGAATTAAGCCCTGCAGTCAGCCGGTACAGGGTATCGGTAATACTCTGCTTCGGAGACGATCTCGCCAGAATCTCGTCACCCGGTTCCGGGCGGCCACTCATACCGATACTGAGACCGGCGACGGTAATCGGTGCTCCGTCGAAATAGGTTTCATTGGACATACCATCGACAACACGGTTATCAGATGCCCGACGCACCGTATAGTTCGGCCCTGGCGGGGTAATAGCCGATTCCGGATTAAAGGTAATGACCAGATCGTCCGGATAAAATTCGGCATAAGCTTCTTCGTCGACTACAAAGCCAGGGTTCACCTGGAGGGTGCCGGTATTCAGCGGATTCAGACTTGTAGTAAAGGTATTTTTGGCAGCTTCAACGTCGACAAACAAACCTTTACCGCTGTCGCCGGTGGCGACTGTGGTCGTTGCGCCAATGGCGAGGTAGCGCTGACCTTCATCGCCAACAAATTCATAACGCCCGGTTCCGGTCTTCTGGAAGGGTTCAGTCGCACCCTTAAAGCCGGCAAAGATGTGCTCGCCGTTGGCATCACGGGTATTAAAGAGGTCAGCTAAGGCTTCCTGTAACTGATAGATTTCTGCGGCAATAGCCTGGCGATCTTCAATGGTATAAGAGCCGTCGCCGGCCTGCACCGTCAGCTCTTTTACCCGGGCAATATTTTCTGTCACGGATGACAGCGTGGCTTCTTCCAGATTAAGCCGGTTCTCTGCAGCAGTCATGTTGCGGGTGTACTGCTCATTCAGGGCAAGGTCCTGCTGCAACTGCAGGATCTTGGTCGCAGCAATCGGATCGTCCGCTGGTGTCAGAACCCGACGTCCGGTCGATACCTGTTGCTGGGTCTTATTCACTTCTTCCTGATTGTTCAGGATGCCTTTAAGACCGGTTGAATACTGTTGCAGAGTTGCCACACGCATAACTTAACTCCTAGCGGAACGTCGATATCAGAGTATCGAAAATATCCTGCGCTACCTGAATCACCTGAGCACTGGCGTTATAAGCCAGCTCATAGCGGATCAGAGCTGAGGCTTCTTCATCAAGGTTTACTCCCGACATACTGACTACCGCATCCTGAGAATTATTAAAGAGAACTTCCGCAGAATCGCGATTGATCTGAGCACGACTGGTCAGAGCGCCAATATTCTCTACAAGACGGGCGTAATCTTCTGAATAACTGGTATTGCCATTTACCGTATCCTTACTTTCAAGCGCCGCCATTGCCGCGCCATTACGGCTATCGGATGTACCGTCCGTATTAAAATTCACGGTAAACTCATCGCCGGTCTGTGCGAGCCCATCAATAGTGAAATCAAAGCCAAAATGGACAGGTTCACCCACCGGATTATCGGCAAAAAGATTGTTTCCAGGCGGTTCAACATCCAGGCTGTAACCCGGGTCGGTTACCACTTTAATCTGGCCACCCATGGCAATTTTACTTGAACCATTCGCTCCGGTAGCACGCATATCAAGCCGTGGCTGAAAGCTGATATTTCCGCGCTCATCGATATCGACATCTATATTTCCGGAAAAACTGAAACCAGCCTGTTCAAGCTCTGTGCGGAAAGCCTGCAGGACATCGTTACCCGTGGCATAACTGCCGGTCATGGTAATATCAAACTGCCCCTGTCCAGGTACATCAAAGCTGTAGCTGTAAGGACCGCCCTGATCAAAATCATAACCGTCATATTTTGACAGACTGATAAAAGGCGTTTCGCCGGTTTCTGTTAAGCGGATGTCCTGACCGTTACTTACGGAAAAACCATCACCGTGATCACCGGTGATTTCAATGTCCAGATCCTCACCATTAAGGGCAATAATTTTTAACGTTTCACCATCACTGCGGGCGATAATACCCATTTCCTGAAAATCAAAGTTTGCATTGATTCTGTCAGCCAGAAAATCCGGCGTCATCGGATCAGGAATATCGGTTGGGTAGCTCTCGTCGTACTTAGTCTGATTTGTTCCCGGAATATCCGTGAGTACAACACCATTCAGACTGAAATCCAGAGGTAAAAACGGTGTAGCATCACTGCTGAAATCTGACAGTTCAATGGTGGTTCTGGCGCTTGCTTCAACACCCTCCCGCTTACTCAGTTCCGCAGCAATCTCTTTGGCTGAAGCATTGGCCTGGGTAATCAGTGTTGGCTGACTGCGCACCTGGCCGGTATTGGGATCGGTATAACTGATCACAATCCGTTCCGGAAAAAAGCCATTCACCGGATCAATATTCGCGGCCGGTAAAGGAGGCTGATAAGTCGTCGCAACCGGCAGATATCCACCAAAACTGGTGAATGCAGTTTTACCATCGTTATCCGGCAAAATATCGTTGCTGATACCCGGAACATAGGTCTGGTTCATCAGAGGTGGAAACAGTGGAATGGGGTTGGCCGGATCACTGTTGTCGAGCACATCATAAGTGGTCGGGGAGGTAAAACGTACCAGTAACGGCGGTGTCAGACTGCCTTCCGCTGAAAAGTACGGGGTCGATGTATCGTAAACATCCCCTTGCGAAATAATGGCATTACCACGGTTTCCAATGGCGGAATCCGTCAGAATAGGACTGGCCACTGCGACCTGCTCCGGCCGTGAAATATTCATCTCCAGCTGCGCAGCCTGACCTCTTGTCGGCATAATCAGATAGTCATCACCGGCAGCAAAACTGCCAGCCTCAAACACCAGATCAAAACCTTCTACCGATACCGTTTCAGGGTACGCTCCCGACAGAGAACTCTGCTTTACAATTTCGCCGTCGCTAACGCGTTTGATGCGGAAGGTGTAATCATCAGGGCCAGGGAATTCCAGTTCATAATCACTGGTTGTCAACGCCCCGGCATCGGTAATATTAACCGCAACTACCCGGTCGTTCGGTGCTTTATTAGCGGCATCACCGAGAATACGCGTATAGGGTTTTGATCCTTCATTCACACCGGTAAAAAAGTTTTCACCCATCTCGCCATCATAATCGACGCCCAGTTTGTGCTGGTCATTCATGGTCTGATTGATCACCAGTGCCGTACGCCCGAGACCATTCAGCACAGGATCAAGAACCTGATTACGAAAGTCGAGCGTACCTCCCAGTTGCCCGCCGGTAATGCGGTTGGTGATATTTTCGATCTGATCGCCTTTACGGAAATAAATATCGCTGCGACTGGGGTCTGTTGCGCCATTACCGGCAAAGACTTCGTTGTAATCATTGCCGATTACCAGTGCCTGACCGTTACCGATAAATACGTTCCATACCGCATCATCCTGTTCAACGACGTCAACTTTTACCAGTTCGGACAAATCTTTGACCAGCTTATCACGCTGATCCAGCAGATCATTTGGCATTACGCCCTGGGCAGATGCCGTAGCAAACTGTATCTGCTCATTCAATTCAGCCAGAGATGAAGCAATGGTAGAAATCTGCCCGGCCATAACTTCCATCTGGCCATTAATGATTTCATTCTGCGCAGTCAGGCGGTCGCTGATAGCGCTGAAGCGATCAAGCAGACCATCGCTCTGACTCAGCAGTACAGCACGGGCAGGCAGGGATGAAGGATCATCGACAACCGCCTGCAAAGCACCAAACATATTTTCCAGCCCAGGCTGAATCCCGGTACCGGGATCGGCCAACAGGCTGTCAATCTGCCCGGCATTTGTAGCGAGTGTTTCAAAGCTGTTAAAACTGGAGGAGTCCCGCCACATCTGTTCAGTCAAAAACTGATCATAAATACGCGTTACGGTATCAATGCTCACACCAGAGCCGACCCATACACCACCTTTATTCTGTGGCGAATTTGCACTCTGACCAATCACCTGACGGCTGTAGCCTTCGGTACCGGCATTGGTAATGTTATGCCCTGTGATGGTCAGTGCGGTCTGACTGGCTTTAAGTCCGCTGATGCCAATATCGAGAATATCTGCCATCGTCCATTACTCCTGAACAGCTTCAGCAGAAAATGACTGCTGAAGTTTCTGCAAGGCATCATTGAGCGTTGTGCTTTCCGAAATGCGCTGAATTTTATGGCCATACTGAGGGTCCGTTGCGTAACCGGCCTGTTGCAGTACGTGGCCGTACTGATCCGCACCGAGGTCATGACCAATGGCTTTTTCATAACGTGCACTGTTGCTGAGGAAGTCAGCATAGTCACGCAGCCCGTCCTCGATTGAGGCATAGGAGCGGAACGCGGCATTTTCCTTCATTGCAGATCCACCCCGGTATTCATGAGTCGTTACGGTAACGGATTCACCCGGCCAGCGGCTGTCGGCTTTAATGCCGAAGAAATTAAAACTGTTTCTGCCCTGCTCATCGGTAATCATGTGTTTACCCCAGCCGGTTTCCAGTGCCGCCTGAGCAACAATGGCTTTAGCATCCACACCAATCTCTGCCGATACTTTCTCCGCCAGAGGATACAGAGTGGCAACGAATTCTTCCGCAGAGGCAAACTGTTGCCCCTTATTGCCTTTACCGCTTGCCGCTTTGGCGTCATCTGTGCTGCTGTCAGCGGTCGGAGCACGGTCAGCAGATGGGGTATTGATAACCTTTTCGACGGTATCAATGGCTTTACGGAATGCCGCAGATGACTGAATACGACGATCTTCAATTTTGCTGAAATCGAGTTCAGGAGCGCTGTCTTTATCGTCGCCGTATGAACTCATTAACTGACGGTAAATCACATTAGCCAGGCCCGTAGAACTGCCGCCCGCCAGCGATACAGCCATCTGGCTATCGTACATATTGCGGTAGAAATCGGATTCAGGGCTGTTCAGCATGGAGTCTTCTTCAAAGACTTCATTAGCCTTGCGCATAGAGCTCAGCATCATGCTGAGAAACATGGATTCGAACTGCTCGGCAACTTCACGCAGTGCGGCGCTCTGGTCGCTGCGACCCAGCTTATTAATACCCTGCAGGCTATTAACGTCGGTATAAATCGAGCCGGGATCTGATGGTCGTAATGTAGAATTTGCCAGCATAACATTCTCCTTTCCCTGGAAAATGCAACTAGCTTGCCAGTTTTACTATTTACACAGATAAACCTCATACAGCTGATGGCCGAGGTTTATAAAACGAAAAAACGGCTGAGCAGCCATTGCTGTCCCACAAATTTCTATTTAAGCATTTTCGAAAATTGTCAGGCCCCTTGTCCTCATAGAGGGGCCTTAAATTCGCCTCTGGAGCGCCGAAATGAACGATAATTTTTCTGGTCCGCCGGGCATGGATGCCCGGCGAGCGGACAGCGACAGGGATGTCGCACGGGCGCGCGGCCAGTAAAAATCGAGAGA